>CAMDKL010000048.1 GCA_945900945.1 Pirellula staleyi DSM 6068 | reverse complement strand
GTTTTGGGCTTTCATTCTTTGCCGCTTCACAGTGCCTTCTCGCTCGCCGAACCCGATTAGGCCTGTTCTTTTTTTTCGCCCCGGTGGCAGTATTCGGGACGCTACTTGCTATATTTGGTGTGTAGGCAGCTGCAAACCCGGAAAGCGGTTGGTGCCCATTCGGTTGGTGCCTGGCATTCGGTAGGTACCTGGTACCTACCATCACCTGGTACCTACCATCATCGGATATGATCACGAATGAAATTGAAGGATGAGCTGCTTAAAATAGCTGATTGTTTTGATCGCTCAGAGATTGATTATGCTCTTTGTGGAGGGCTGGCGGTTGTTGTTCATGGTTACCCACGATTGACGAAAGACATCGACATGCTCATTCGTCCCGAGCAATTAGATCATGCTCGCGAACAGCTTGCTAAGATTGAATACGATCTAGAAGCAGGAACGTTTCGTTTTAACCCGGGTACCAGCAAGGAGAGCGTGCTGTTTCGTGTCTCTCGAGCTTTTGAGACCGAATTGACGACGCTCGACCTGATGCTCGTGGCGCCTGTCTTTGAAAAAGTTTGGGCAGATCGAGAAGTGATTCAGCTAGGCACGCAATCGTTAAAGATTGTGTCAAAAGGAGGACTGATTCGTATGAAAGAAGTTGCCGGAAGACCGCAGGACCTCGCCGATATTGACGCCTTGCGTCGAATGGTAACCCTATGATTCACAATTCGTCAGAACGAAACATGCAACTATTCAAGGCACAATCACGAGGCGCTAGCTGCGATATGTCGCAAGAAGCTGTCTTGCGCCGATTGGATATTGTCGACGAATTGCGTGATCTAGCGAAAGATCTTCAGAATGCTAAACGACTTGGGCCACTCCAATCGGATCTCATTTCGACGCCGCCCCTCAATTTCAGGATCTGATTAAATTGGGATCCTTGGGCTCTTCGATGGAGTTTGCCAGGGCCCATTCGGTAGCGGCCGGCCCATTCGGAAGCTGCCTGGTACCTACCAACTAGTGTAGAGAGCAAGTGGTGTTTTCAAAGTATTGGTGGGAGAAAACGGCTTTCTTAAAACACTACAATCGCGGAGCGATCGTCCACGCTGTACGCCCCAAGCTGCTCTCGCGGCAAAATAGACCTCCGTTCAGGTCTAAACTGGTCAAGTTTGACGACAAACCTCTTCAACTAGGAAAACCTCCTCAACTAGGATTTGTGGGCATCGCTGGAAAGAGTTACAATCTCGGTGGACCTACCATCCCAAGTCCTGTTCAAACGGGGTAGGTTTTGTATTTTGTGTTCCAACACCTCGTCCTCCTTGTGGAGTTCCTTCGTGCAAGTCAACGTTTCAGCTCGCCATGGCCACCTAAAGCCCGAAGACCAAGCTATCATCATTGAAAAGGCCGGGAAAGTGCGGCGATTATTCGATCGGATCAATGCGATCGAAGTGACCGTGGATCTCGAGCACTTGGATAAGCCCACCGTCGAAATCAACGTTTCGGCTGAACATTCGCCTGACTTCGTTGCCACAGCTCAGGCCCCATCCATCCTGGCCGCGTTGGATTTAACGATTGGCAAAGTCGAGCAGCAGATTCGAAAACACAAAGAAAAAGTAACCGATCACAAGGCTACACCAGTCAAACACACGGGTAATAACGAAGTCTAGGCTTCGCGATTGTCGTTTTCCACCTTTTATTTCATCCATTTCCACTATTCGAATCCAATTCGCAGTTTCCCTCGAAATGGTGCCGGAATCACTGGTTAGTTGCAAGGGTCCACAAGTAATGAAGTTTGATGTATTTATATCTCGAAAAGCGATTTGTGCAGAACTTACTGCGACAACCAAAGAAGGCGTGATCACGGAACTGGTCCAGTCACTCGTAAACGCTGGTGATATCAAGGCAGCGGACCAGGCCGACATTATCAAAGCCATTATGAAACGTGAGGAATTAGGCAGTACTGGTATTGGTCGAGGTGTTGCCGTTCCGCATACGAAACATGCGAGCGTCGAAAAGCTCATCGGGACAGTCGGCGTGAGCCAGACTGGCCTGGACTTTGAGTCGCTTGATGGCCAGGTGGCCTCCCTTTTCTTCTTGCTGGTATCGCCCCCAGATCGCCCTGGGGATCATTTGAGGGCACTAGAAAATATCTCGCGCCAACTGCGAGACGACATGTTTTGCCGGTTGTTGCGTCAATCCAAAACGATTGACGATATTTCCCAACTACTGGTCGAAGCTGACGGGAATCAATTCGGCAGCTAACAATTCACTTGATTCAGAAAAGTATGTCAACGGCCATCCAACATTGCACGGTCACTGTCAACAATCCTGAGGGATTGCACATGCGGCCAGCAGACAAACTGGTTCGAGCAGCGACTGGCTTTCAATGCCAGATCGAGCTAGAACGCGCCGGTCAGATAGCCGACTGCCGTAGCATTTTGAGCCTGTTGACCCTCGGTGCAACCCAGGGATCCGAGTTGGTGCTTCGGGCCCAAGGACCGGACGCAGATGAAGCCATTCGCGTCATCCGAATGATGTTTGATCAGCAATTCGATGAACTCAATGTCGAACATTCGACCTAATCGCTTTTAAATCTCGTGGATTTTCGAGCGTATTGATTCGCATAAACGGTTGCCGTAAGCAACCAACAAACCAGATAGATCATTTCAGCATGCTGGAATTGCAAGGCATCGCGGTTTCGCCCGGTGTTGCGATTGGACGAGCTCTCGTGTTTGATCGCGAGGGCTACCGAATTACTCGTTGCTTGGTCGCCGTCGGTGAAGACGAACGCGAATGGGGTCGGTTTGTCGATGCAGTAAAGCAAGCATATGAAAAACTCGAAACAAGTCGGCAGTCCACCACGGCTCAGTTGGGCGAACGTCTCGGCAATATTTTTTCCGCCCAACAGCAGATCCTGCACGATCCCCATTTGCAGTCGGAACTTGAGAGTCTCATTCGATCCAAGGCCTACTCGGCAGAATATGCTGTTAGCGAGGTCTTTACCAAGTACGCGTCGGCGTTTCGCAAGGCCACCAGCACTTTCCTATCCGAACGTGCGGCTGATATTCGCGATGTGGAGAGGCTTCTCTTGGAGGCGCTCACCGGTCAGCCAACAGCAACACTCAAACAGTTACCGCACGAAGCGATTGTTGTCAGCCACGATTTGACCCCTGGTGAAACGGCTGCATTCGACCGAGAAAAGGTTCTCGGTATATGCACAGAGGCTGGCGGACCGGGCGGCCATACAGCGATTGTCGCTCGCGGCATGGAGATCCCAGCAGTCGTAGGCGTCGGCAATTTCCTACACAACATTCGCAGCGGCGACGAGGTCATCGTGGACGGCCATTTGGGCCGTATCATTGTCTCGCCTGATGAAGCAACTCGCGATCACTACATGCAGCGTCGGCGGTTTCGGCAATCGATCGCGACGCAGTTGGAAGAAATTCGCGATTTACCAGCGTGCACCAGCGATGGTGTCCGCATCGAGTTGATGGCAAACGTCGAGTTCCCAAACGAAGCACTTTCCTGTGTCGCTCGCGGAGCAGATGGCGTTGGCCTTTACCGAACAGAGTTCCTCTATCTGGGGCGCGACCAAGAGCCCACGGAAGAGGAGCACTTTCAAGCATACGCGCAAGTCGTGCGCGATATGCAGAACCGGCCCGTTGTCATTCGCACACTCGACCTCGGTGCGGACAAAATGGGCATGACGATGCCAGCAGAACCGGAAAACAATCCGTTTCTCGGTCTGCGAAGTATCCGTTTGAGCCTTCGAAACCCCGCTCTTTTCCGCATTCAAGTCCGCGCAATCCTACGCGCTGCCTGTTTGGGGGATGTGCGTATTATGTTTCCAATGATCGCCACACTGGATGAGTTGCGAAGCGCTCGCTTCCTGCTCCGCTCCGTGTCGGAGGATCTAGCGTCGGAAGGCAAACACATTCAATGTGCAGTTCAAGTCGGGATGATGGTCGAAGTCCCTGCTGCAGTTCTTATGCTCGATCGATTTATCGACGAAATCGATTTTGTGAGTATCGGAACCAATGACTTGACTCAATATACGCTTGCCGTAGATCGCAGCAATGACTCAGTTGCCGATCTCTACCAAGCGTGCGATCCTGCCGTCCTCCGGTTGATCCAGAGGACGCAACAGGTCGTTTCAGAAAAAAAGAAGTCGACCAGCGTGTGTGGCGAGATGTGTAATAATCCCGCTTACGCACTCTTGCTGGTCGGAATGGGGATTCGAACTCTGAGCTTAGCCCCAGCCGCGATACCAATACTGAAGAAAGCAATTCGTTCGGTCACTATCGGCCAGTGCGAAGCCATGGCTTGGCGAGCGCTCCGTCTTTCGACGGCTCGCCAAGTCGATGTTTTCTTGATGAATCAACTAGCAGGGCTCGTGCCCGAAATAGTACTCCAAGCATAAAACAACATTCACATCCAACGCGTTGCTCGTTCGCTGAGTCCGAACAAAGTTCAACCAGTACGGATGAGGTCAATCGAAAGGAACAATCAAATCCGATGAAGAAAGAAATGCTCATCAACGTCTCCCAATCCGAGGAATGCAGAATTGCATTGCTGGAAGACGGAGTTCTAGAAGAACTCTACACGGAGCGGACCAGCCAAAATAACTGGGTTGGCAATATATACAAAGGCAAGATCGTCAATATCGAAGCCAGCATACAAGCCGCGTTCGTTGACTTTGGCGTCGGACGCAACGGCTTCCTCCATATTAGTGACGTCGAGGCACAGTACTTTCGCCAAGCCGGATACGATCCCGACGAGATTATGGACGGTCACTATCCGGGCGTAGATGAAGAACATGACGGAGGCCAAGACGACGAAGAGCAGGACGATAGCGAAGAAGCGGACGAAGGCGACGACGAGGATGAATCCGAAGAAGGTGGACGCGGGCCTCAAGGTAATAGCCGAGGTCGACCACGCCGCAGCAACAAACTGCGCAGCGGACGACCACGCTTCAAGCCACCCATCCAAGAGATCTTCCGTCGCGGGGACGAAGTACTCGTCCAAGTAATCAAGGAAGGCATCGGTACAAAAGGCCCCACACTTTCTACCTATATCAGTATCCCAGGTCGCTACCTAGTCCTCATGCCTGCTTTGGGCCGGGTTGGCGTTAGTCGAAAGATCGAGGATGAAGACGAACGTCGCAAGCTACGTGGATTCATGCTCGACATGAAGTTGCCAAAGGGGGTCGGCTTCATCGTTCGAACCGCCGGTTGTGAACGCACTCGCAAGGAACTTTCTCGAGACGTCGCGTATTTGCTGCGGCTCTGGAAAGTGATTGTTAAACGGGTTCAGACGACGCCAGCACCCTGCGATGTCTACGAGGAGAGCGACATTCTCATTCGAACGATTCGCGATACCTTTACCGAAGACATCGATTCGGTGATCATCGACCATCCCGATGCCTTTCGACGGGCCAAGGAATTTGTTGAACTGGTCATGCCGCGAGTCGCAGACCGTTTGCACATGTACGAAGGACGCGAACCGCTCTTCTACAAGTACAAACTCGAACAGGAAATCGGCCGAATTCATCAGCGAGTGGTTCCACTCAAAGGTGGCGGTTCGATCGTCATTGATCAAACCGAAGCCTTGGTTGCGATCGATGTCAACAGCGGTAATTTTCGCGGTGGGGACAAAAACGCGGAGGACAATGCGTTCCACCTCAATATGACCGCAGCCAAAGAAATTGCCAGGCAATTGCGGTTGCGAGACTTGGGCGGGGTCATCGTAAATGACTTCATCGATATGCGGAAAGATTCCCATCGGCGAAAGGTTGAAAAAACGCTTCGTGATGCCATGGACCGCGATCGTGCTCGGACAAAAATCTTGCGAACGAGCCCTTTCGGACTGGTCGAAATGACTCGCCAACGCATTCGGCCCAGTTTCAAGCGAAGCGTCTACGAGGATTGCCCATGTTGCCGTGGCCGTAGTTTGGTCAAAACAGCGGAAAGCATGTCGATCGAGGTAGAACGATTGCTCATGATGGCGTGCCAAATGCCCAGCGCTGCCAAAGTTGTGGTACGAGTCAACGAAAATGTCGCGGGCTATTTGAATAATCGCAAACGTCGCGAGATGATCCAGTTAGAGGAGTCGGCAGGCGTTAGTGTCCAAATCGTGGGAAGCGACACGCTCTTCCCAGAGCATTTGGAAATGGACTGCCGCGACAAAGATGGAAACCTCATTCCACTCCACTTTTTGAGCGAACGCGGTTAAATAAGAAGCTTATGTCTACCCATCGTCCGAACGGGCGATGGGTGATCAACCTGAGCCGCAAGCGTTCGCCCAATGCCACTCACGTTGCGGGTTTCGTGAACCGGTGGGCGCTAGCCCCGGGCCTTATTTCGCTTGCAACGCAGCCCGTGGCAAGCGACAAATAGCGAGACGCTCAAGCGATTCAATATTCGTATCCCCGACACCCAATCTTACTCAAGTGAGATTGGAATCTTTCTGGAATCAAGTTGAATGAACACAGCACTCCTCGTTCTTGTCATCCTTTACCTGCTCGGTACGTTGGCGATTGGAGCCTGGGCTGGCTCCAAGATCAAGAACACATCCGACTTTGCGGTCGCAGGCCATCGGCTGCCATTAATCATGGTCGTCACTACCAGTTTTGCGACTTGGTTTGGTGCTGAGACAGTTCTGGGAATCCCCGCCAAGTTCGTAAACGGGGGCCTCAAAGAGGTGGTTGAGGATCCTTTCGGTGCATCCATGTGTTTGGTTTTCGTCGGTCTCTTCTTTGCTCAAAGACTGTACAAGATGAAACTTCTGACGATTGGCGATTACTTTCGCAATCGATATGGAATCTTGATTGAGATTCTATGTTCCACTTTGATCATACTCAGCTATTTAGGCTGGGTTGCGGCGCAGATCACTGCCCTCGGATTGGTGTTCTCGATTCTGTCGGGGGGTGCTATTAGTGCTCCAATCGGAATGGTGATCGGGACGGTACTGGTGCTGATCTACGTGATCATGGGTGGAATGCTTGCGGTCGTCTACACGGACTTCATTCAAATGATTGTCTTGGTGATCGGCCTATCTTACATCGCTTGGGTGTCCGCGGATCAAGCGGGCGGTGCAAGTAAAGTATTCGCTTTGGCGAGCGATCGTGATTTGTTTACGATCTTACCGGAACCAACGATCAAGAACTGGTTATTTTTCGTTGCCTCTGCGATTACCATGATGATCGGATCCATTCCGCAACAAGACGTATTCCAGCGGGTCATGTCTGCCAAGGATGCGGATACTGCTCGAAATGGTGCTGTCATAGGCGGGCTGTCTTATTTGGTCTTTGCCTTTGTGCCCATGTTTATCGTAGTCGCTTCATTGATCATCATGCCAGACGATGCCGCTGAACTTTTGAAAGGTGATGCCACACAAAAAGTCTTGCCGACATTGATCTTGAATCACATGCCTTTTTTTGCCCAAGTGCTTTTCTTTGGAGCCCTAGTCTCAGCGATCAAATCGACGTCGTCCGCAACCCTGCTCGCGCCGTCGACAAGTTTTGTCGAAAACATTCTTCGGCATTTGATGCCAAGTCTCGACGACCGCCATTTGTTGCGAGCCATGCGGATTAGCATCTTCGTGTTTGCGTCCATGGTTTTGACTTATGCGATCGCTATGGATGGCAAGCCTATCTACGACATGGTTTCATCTGCGTATCAGGTCACGTTGGTCGGTGCTTTTGTGCCGCTGGCGTTTGGTTTGTACTGGCGCGGTGCAACCTCGCAGGGTGCACTAGCTAGCATCGTCTTGGGGGTCGGCGTTTGGCTGACGCTGACTTTGTTTCCGGACTGGGGAAAAGAGTTGGCAATGGTTCCGGATTGGGTTAAAGAGTTTCCGAGCCAGCTCGCTGGCTTAATGGCGAGTATCACGGGTATGCTGGCGGGTTCAACGCTTCCGCAATTTGTTGCCAATACCAAGGCCAGCGAAGAGGCCACCTAGTGCGTCCAACCTGGCGGAAATTGAAATCCATTTGCAACAGCATTGTCTGGCTGGCCTGGATACTTCTTAAGCCGCAGGGCGTTAGCCTAATAGCACTCACTTTGCGGGTTTCGTGAACCGGCGGGCGCTAGCCCCGGGCCTGAAGTCGCTCAATTTAAAATGAGTGCCAATGGGCTGTGAATAAGCTGGGCTATTAGTTCCGCGAGACTTCATCCGAGCAAATACACCGATTGCGAATTGCTGCTATACCACTGAGATTTCAGAAGGCTAGCATACCGAAGCGACCCATGCATGCATCTTGCGCGAGATTGAATTGGACAATGACAACGCTCATGCTCTTTGCGATCGTAGACTCCCGCAAACGTCAGAATGGTTCTGGGTGGATCCGTGCTCTGCTCTCGCTGTTGTTCGCTGGTAACCTTATTGGGGATCATGGTCGGTCACATGGGCTTGTGCATGATGCTTGCGGCATTGGTTCCCGAGTGGCGTATTCCCATCCTGCTTTACAGCGCCCTGGAAAAGAGCTTCATGGTTTGGCTCGTGCTATCGAATGCGCAGCAGTCTTTTGTGAGTGGCTTCTGGGTTCCCTGCGCACTCGATTCCACAGTTGTCATTTATACCATTGGCTACTTCGTGGCCCTTGGCTTTCGCAATCCTGACTCGGTTGAGCGAGTTGCCAAAGAGACTGCGGGCGCATAGGCCCGATCAAAAAACAATCGATAATTCATTCAATTTTCGGTCGAAAACAATCGCAGGTGACTGGTCAAAAATGGCTACGAAAACATTTGGAATTTCCCGACGGCTTCAAAAGCATTTTCAAAATGCCGAATCGATGGTCTGCCTGGAATCCCGCCAAGCACGATTTCGATCACGTCGGCTCGACCAGCGGACTCCAACAACCGATATCGTTTCATGTAAATCATTGCGGTTTTCGTAATTTTTTCCTGCTTAGCCTCATCAACTGCGTCGCTTGGCCCGCCTATATTTTCGCGACATTCCGCCCAAGTCTTTACTTCAACAAATACAACAACTCGTCGATCCCATACGGCAATGATGTCGATTTCCCCCGACTTCAAACGATAGGATCTTTCCAAAATAATGTACCATTTCCGCTCAAGGAAAAGGGCAGCGATGCGCTCTCCATATGCGCCGACGGACTCGTTTGGGGTTCGAACGGGATAAGCACGGGACAATTGCCATTTCGTCCAGCAACGAACGAAAGCCCCTGCCGAGGTCAAGTACCTATTCTTAATCATCGTCGGCGTCCTCGTCGTCTAAATCCTTATAATTCACTGGCGAGATCGCTTTTTTAAGCGTCTTGACCATGACGTCGATGGGAGGTTCCAACCCTGTAAACAATCGGTATTGATAAGCCGCTTGCCGAATAAACATCTGCAAACCAGAAACCACGGGACAATGAGCCGCCTTGGACCCCTTTAGAAACATGGTTTGCTCGGGGTTGTAGACCGTATCGAAGACCAACGTGTTCCCCTTAAGTGTGTTCGTAATAAATGGAGATTCATCCATATCAGGGAACATACCGACCGGCGTGCAATTGATCAGGATCCTCGCATCGAAAACGTGCCGATCCTCCCAGTCAATCCAATTTCCGTTCAATTGTTTGGACAATGACTCCGATTTTTCCCGGTGTCGACTGGTAATGGTGACTTCGGCCCGTCGCTGCGATAGACCATAGCCTATCGCCCTCGCTACACCACCTGCACCCAATATCAAAACCGGTTGATTTTCAATCGGATCTTTCTTGCCCGTCCAGTTCGTCATCGCTTCCGATAGACAGTCCATAGCGGCACGAAAGTCCGTATTGTAACCAAACATTTCGTTATCTTCGTTTGCAAAAACGACGGTGTTGCAGGCTCCAATTCCCTGCGCCGCTGATTCCGCTTGGTCCAGCAGATGCAATATGGATTGTTTATGCGGTATCGTCACACTCAAACCACCAATTTTTTCCTCCTTGCACCATGACAAGAACACATTCAGTTCGTCAGGAGTAACGCGAAATGGTATGTAACGGTAGTTCAGTTTGTTTGCCAAAAAAGACGCATTGTGGATCAATGGACTGTACGAATGCGCAATTGGATCGGCAACGACTCCATAGATCTTCGTCTCCGCATCGATGGTGTCTGCTCGATATACGTTCTTCATTTGATCGAAACTGAGTTGGCCTGGCGCAACTGCTTTTTCTGGATTGAACACACAATACGTGAACGGAGCTCCATACCGGGTCGCCAAAATGCGGCTTGGTATTCCGTAGTCTCCCATGCTGATGCCAATCGTGGGAACCGAAGCCGTTTCCATGATTTGCAACATGCGAATCGTGTCCCGAAACGAATTTCCCTGAACTGCAATCTTGACAATGTCTGCGTCCAGTTTCGCTAATCCAGAATGCAACGTGTCTAATTTTTTGGGTGTTCCCTCAAAATCATGAAGACTGATGATGCGTTTTGTCTTGCCATAACGAGGGATTTTGGTGGCGATGTCCTCTTCCAAATCTATATATTCGATCCCCATGGAAATGGCCGATCGCAAGAGCATCAATCGTTCTTCCTCAGACCGATCCCATCGCCCGCCATCCACTTTCCTACGGCATGTCACCACGACCGGAGTCGGACGGTTTTTAAGTAGCCTAGCTAAATCAATGCTACGACCAATGTAGTCCAATCGAAGCTCGACAAGTTTTGCCCCTAGCTCCGCAACTTGAATATGTTCTGCAATCGCACTCTTATGTTTTGTTCTTGCAATCGTGACGCACAGCATGATACGGGCAAATCTAGGAGGAAAGGAATGGGGCAGACCTAACAGCAAAGGCTACGGAAATCATGGTGACAAAAGGATCGGAGTGCCAGTCCAAGTGAGAAACCTCTCAAGCAATTTTGGCCCAGGTTCCGTTAAGAAGCTTTCGGGGTGAAATTGCCAACCTTCTATCGCATACTCCCTATGACGAACCCCCATGATAATCCGATTTCCATCTTGATCGTGTACCCAAGCCGAAACCTGTAAACATTTCGGCAGGCTTTCCGGCAAAATAACCAGCGAATGGTAACGAGTCGCAACAAATGGATTTTCAATCCCCGCAAACATCCCCTCGCCGTCGTGGAAAATTAGATCGGTCTTGCCATGCATCAACTGTTTCGCACGAACGATTTCCCCGCCAAATGCTTGGCCAATCGATTGATGGCCCAAACAAACACCCAAGATCGGAAACTCCTTATGCAATTGCTCAATCAGCGGAACACAAATTCCTGCTTCGTTCGGAGTACAAGGGCCAGGCGAAAGGATGATCCTCTCCGGTCGCATCTCTCGGATCTCAGCGATCGACAATTCGTCGTTTCGATAGATCCTAACGTCGAGGGATGCGTCGATTTCTCCAAGTCTTTGAACCAAATTGTAGGTGAAGGAGTCGTAGTTATCGATCAAGAGGATCATGGGATTTGCAGCCTAATGATGGTTTACTGAACTGGGAGCAAAATGAACTAGGGCTCGAGAAAACTGCTTTCCGATAATACGTCGGCAAAGAAATCCTGTCCACTCGGACGTTGGGGTTGAGAATCGTGACGCTTGCCGATAAGTTGCTTTCCATTGAATTCGCTTGAAATTCGACACGATTCCATTCTCACTATTCGACAATTTAATGCACGCATATCGAACTCACCATTGCTCGCAACTCCGCAAAGATTCGGTTGGGCAAAGCGTTCGCTTGTCCGGTTGGGTTTATCGCAAACGAGACTTTGGTAACCTTTTGTTCATCGATTTGCGTGACCACTACGGCGTTTCTCAAATCGTTGTCGAGCGGGATAGCGCTGCGTTTCCATTGGCGGAATCCCTTCGGAGCGAATCCGTGATTCGAGTGGACGGGCGCGTCAATGCTCGAGCGGACGACGCAATCAATCCGAATCTGGTCACGGGCGAAATCGAAGTCCGAGCTAACGCAATCGAATTGCTTTCCGAAGCGGCTGATTTACCGTTGCCGGTGTTCGGCAACGCAGAATACCCTGAGGAAATTCGATTGCGAAACCGTTTCCTAGACCTTCGCCGTGAAAAACTCCACGCGAATATCGTCTTGCGATGCAACGTCATTGCCAGCTTGCGGCGCCGCATGATCGATTCTGGATTCACAGAATTTCAAACTCCCATCCTGACGGCCTCCAGCCCTGAGGGTGCACGTGACTTCTTGGTGCCATCGCGAATTCATCCTGGGAAATTTTACGCGCTACCTCAAGCACCGCAGATGTTCAAGCAGTTGTTGATGGTAGCTGGTTTCGATCGCTATTTCCAAATTGCACCTTGCTTTCGAGACGAAGACGCACGAGCGGACCGTTCACCTGGTGAATTCTATCAACTCGACTTTGAAATGAGTTTCGTCACTCAAGACGACGTTTTCGCAGCCATTGAACCGGTGTTGTACGGTGTCTTCGACGAGTTTTCGGCGGAGCGGACTGTGACCAAACCGCCGTTTCCGCGAATTGCTTACAAGGATTCGATGCTGAAATACGGCAGCGACAAACCTGATTTGCGCAACCCCATTGAGATCTCGGACGTCACGGAAATTTTCCTCGGAGGCGGATTCGCGGTTTTCGCAAAAGCCATCGAGGAGGGTTCGGTAGTGCGTGCCATTCCTGCCCCACAGGCTGGGGTTCGAGCCCGCAGCTTCTTTGATGGAACCAACCAATGGGCCAAAGACGAAGGCTTCGCGGGCCTCGGATACATCAATTTCAAAGGAGGCGAAGGAGGGGGCGGAATCGCTAAAAACCTCGGACCCGAACGGGTCGGAAACCTTGTCAAACAAATGGGGCTTGGCCCTAACGACGGTGTATTCTTCGCATGTGGCAAGCCATTGCAAGCCGCAAAACTTGCTGGCTTGGCTCGTACTCGAATCGGCCAAGAGCTCGATCTCATCGAAAAGAATACGTTCAAGTTCTGTTGGATCGTCGACTTCCCGATGTACGAATTCGACGAAGTAGAACAAAAAGTGATCTTTAGCCACAATCCATTTTCAATGCCCCAAGGCGAGATGGACGCATTGATGACCATGAATCCGCTCGACATCTTGGCTTTCCAATATGACATTGTCTGCAACGGAATCGAACTCTCCTCGGGTGCGATACGAAACCACAAACCGGAGATCATGTACAAAGCCTTTGAACTGGCCGGTTACGATCGTAGTTTGGTCGACGAGAAATTCCGAGGTATGATCAACGCTTTCAAATTCGGAGCGCCTCCGCACGGCGGCTCGGCGCCAGGTGTCGACCGAATCGTAATGCTGCTGGCGGACGAACCCAACATTCGTGAAGTGATCTTGTTCCCAATGAATCAAAAGGCGGAGGACTTGATGATGGGGGCTCCGTCAGAGGTGTCGGCCAAACAACTACGCGAACTCGGAATCAAATTCACCAGCGACGGCCCCAAGTCCTAACAGCTTCCTAAACCGCTCAGCAACAAGATTCACAACCCATCGGCGAAGACACCTGCCGACTCGAGCCCAATGGAACTTGCATGAACCTTTGTCGTTAGCTTCGGACTGCGTTTTAAGCGACTTCGCCAGCGACTTCGGACCCGGGGCTAGCGCAACGCCGGTTCACGAAATCGCAAAGTGCTTGCCGTTCGGCTCGCGCCGTACCATTACCAAAGTCCAGCACCCAAATTAGCGCTTTGATTCTAGAAATGCTAACAAGTCGGCAAAGTCCTCCAGAGCAATCTGTTGATCTAATCCGCTGGGCATCACGGACTGCTTGCTTTCGCTTTGCTCCTCAATCTCGGACTTTTCAATTCGACAAATTTTGTCCGCACCGCAAAGCAACTCAATATAGCTCTCGGTCTGTTTCGAAAGCAAACCATTGAAGACCTCGTCGTCCACAGTCCGAATACGAACTGGATAGTAACCCTGTGCCATTCTCAAACTCGGATAAACAATCGCTTCGATCAAATCTCGCCTCGATCTCGAACGCCCGATGGAACTGAGTTCAGGACCAAGTCGGCCGCCGACGTAACCGATTTGATGGCAACTGCTGCATGCCGCTTTCGTGTTGCTGAACACTTGATACCCACGTTTTGCGTCGCCGGGCGGTAATCGTTTGAGCCAACCCTCCAACTCCTCAACAATGTTCTCAGGAGGCCGAATCGTGGTTTGCATCATGGCCGCCCACTGCTTCTTTACATCAGCAGAGCGCCCATTCACACTGGCCAAAACTTTTTCGACCGGCAGCGTCTTGATCGCCGAGACACGCGGCAATTTCTCAACGAGTTCCTGATCGATCTGGGTGTTGGAACATCGAAGCAATGCATCAATGGTCGTTTGCAAATGCAACGATGGAACTCTTTCCAAAACGTCGAGCAAATTCCTCGATGACTCGATGTTCAATAGTGACCTTGAAAGGGCCGCATCCGCTTGGTTCGCCAGTTTGCTCTCGGGTGCAGTGAGTTGCTCAATGATAATCTTAGCACACAAGTTGCTGAGTGGCTCGGCGTGATTGGGGCTAGACGCAAGAGCAGCAAGCGTGACTTCCGGTGCGTCGGCGAGGATCACTTCGGCCCGACCGCGCAATGCGGTTGCAATCGTCATGCGATCATCATCCGAAAACTTGGCTTTGCGAATAGAATGTGCAATTTTCAGGAGCGTATCGTTGTCAGAGGTCTTGAGCCACAATGCTAGCGGCGCGGTCCACTCGGATGGTATTCGATCGCTAGACGCCTGTTCCAGACAAGACAGCAGCCAATCTTGACGCATGGTGGAAAACGACGAGGCGGATCGCATCCACTGGCCTATGCGACTCAATAATACGGCATTGGTTCGACCTATCCGAACGATCGTGACTCCCGCGGCAAGCTGATCGACATCCTCTTTTTCCCACGCAGTCTCTAGGTATGGAATGCAAAGTGAAATGCCATGTGGACTTTTGGTCAAGCACTCAATCGCCAGCATGCGCAGACTGTCGTTCGATCCTGTCAAACTTGTAACGAGATGCGGCAACAAACTATCTGGGACCCTCCCAAGTTGATTCAATGCATAAACAGCGGCGTAACGTTGCGTATCGTCGGTGGTCCTCATTGCGATTGAAACCAAGCTGTCCGTGGCACCGATTTCCATCAACGAATAGATGCCTGAATGGGAAATCAGACGGTCGTCTGGAAATCGGACCATGGCTGACAAAATGGGTTCTACACAGCTAACATCTCCTACGACTCCCAAAGATTCCATGGCAGCGCGAACCGCAGCGGGATGTTCGCTCTTGAGAACTTCAACGAGTCCCTGCGCAGCAAATACCCATCGATTCAAGCCGACGATGTTCGCGGCCGTTTGCTGAATACTTGGGTCCGAATCTGCCAGCAACGCAACAATTTGTTTTGTTAGCATATCTTCGGGGGCTATTTTTTCCAACGCGGCGGTGATTGCCGAAGCGATTTGCCACATCGATTCTTTTCGCAATTTAGCATCCACGGTCTTGTCACTCGCGAATCGAATCGCCTTTGCAATGGATGGCGGAACAGCCTTGTCGGCTGAGACTTTAGTTGAGACGCTAGTCGCGGCTTTAGCTGAGGCGGCTCGCAATCGGTAGATTCCACCCATGGCGACCTTTTGGTCCGTTCCTGAACTTGGACAACACAGGTCGTACCAGCCGCCCGTGTCGAACACGAGTAAGCTGCCATCGGACTCTTCCAATATGTCGACCGGATGGAAATCAACTCGATCGGCTGATAGCAGATCATGTGTTTCAGTTTGGAAACTTGAGCCGTCGGGAACAAGTCGATGCAAGCCGATTTTATGGAGGTTAAATTGCGAAGTTACCAAAAAGCGGTTTTGTTGGCCCGATGGAGGAGTTGTTGAAAACCATTTGGTTGACTTCGCGATCGTATCGGACTGCAAGTAATGTACGCTCGCAGGTGCGGCAGGTCCAAGATTGGCAATCGGTTGCAAGAGTGGTCCTGTCGTCCAGTGTCCGTCTAGAACTTGCTGCTGTTTGCCGAACATACCACCGCGCGGAGCGTGTCCGATACCATCTCGCAATCCGTTACCGGGGTGATGCATGAAAGTGGAGCAGAAAAATCGCTCTCCTTCAGGCGAAAACGTCATGTCCGAAGGGTTATCCATTCCGCCTGTCATGAGTCGCTCGATGGGTCCACCGTTCGGATGCCTTCTATAAATATGTGCGGCTTTCGACGGTGCACTCGAATCTTTTTCAGGGTTAGCCCGATCTATCAACGCATGCTTCTGTTCGGCAAAGGCTCCTTTGGTCCAGTAGACCCATCCGTCAAGTCCCATTATGGGGCCATGCAGATCGTTGGCACAACCCGTTATCGTCCCGGCATCAAACCAAATTTCGCGCGATTCAAAAAAACCATCGTTGTCTCTGTCCGATAGCTTCAGTATTTGCGGTGGGGCGCACACTAGCAAATCCTCACCGAGGACCATGATCCCCTCGGGGAATCCAAGTGAATCTGCGATGACAAGCCTTTGGTCGTATCGTCCGTCACGGTTTGAATCCGAGAGGCGAACGATTTTATGAGACTTGGCTTCAAGTTGCTTTGGCTTTGGAACGCTCTCTTTAATCCAGTGGCATTCGAGAATGAGCAAGTCGCCATCTTGGTGATAGGTCGCAGCGATCGGCCACTGGATCAACGATTCGTCCGCTACGCTTTCGATCGTCAAACCGTCGGCAACCGAGAAGCTAATATTGCCTATCCTCACGGTATTAGCGTCGGTTGCTTGCGTGGCTTCGGAAACGCCATGAGCAACGCAGAGGACAACAATGGCAACTACGGCAACCAAATGGATTCTGGACATGATTTGACTTCTTGATACAGGAGGTGGGGATGGGTAGAGGAGAGGGAAAGTGGCAGAAATTGCTCCTTGCATTGTAGTCGTTTTTTGTCTCCGACACCGTTGTTCTTGCAGGTTACAACCCATTGAGAGGGCTTGAAGCAAATGTTTAACCGATCGAAGCGATAGCGGAGATCGATTGCACCACCCATTGCAGGAAGGCGTCAAATCGTCTCCTGCGACTTGCGATCCGGTGCAATCTAGACGAAAATATCGTGTGTTCGATGTCCGCGCACGTTCCGAGGTCCGCGCACGCATGAAGGTCTTGTCGTTGGAGAAATTGAGAAACCATGAGTACCCTTACTGGCAGCATTCAGAAATTGCGCTATGAAGACTACGCAAAAATACCTGAGGACGGACAACGTCATGAAATCATTGATGGAGTACACTTCGTGAATCCCTCACCCAGCACCCAGCATCAGCACGTCTCCAAGCGATTGCAGTATCAACTCTATACGAAAATCGAATTGGCAGGCCTCGGCGTACTCTACAACGCTCCGATCGACGTACAGCTCTCTGAGTTCGATATCGTCCAACCGGATCTGGTGATTGTGCTCAATGAGAACATTCGAAGGATTACGCCGACGAAGATTAAGGTAGCCCCCCACCTTGTTGTCGAAATCCTTTCTCCCTCGACATCGGGCAATGACCGAACATTGAAGAAAGTTCTGTATGAACGATCTGGTGTATGGGAGTACTGGATTGTTGACCCGTTCGAACAGCAGGTTGAACAATGGGTGCTTCGAGACGGAAAATACATCCTTGCAACGCGCTCTGATGTCATTCAGCTAACATTCGTAAGCGGCATTGATGTCGATTTCGAAACGGTTTGGTAAGCAACGCTAACTACCGGCAGCTAGCCCCCAATCGCACTCACTTTAAAAGCGATTTCGCCGGCGAATTTAGGCCCGGGGCTAGCGCCCGCCGGTTCACGAAATCACAAAGTGAGTGGCATTGTGAAAACGCCGCCAACCCACCAAATCAATAGTGCCCAAGCTGAATGGGGTCCTAGCTGCAACCAAGACTGTTGCCGCAGTTGTGGCAAAGGTAGCAATTGCCGTTGCGAACGGTAATCGATCCACAGCTATCGCAACTCGGGGCGTCGCTCTGAAAACCAGCGAACTGGCTATCGCGAGATTCAGGTTTCGATGCTGTACGCGTCGTCCCTCGACCCGTTATGTCGTCGATACCAATAAACCTGGCCTTGGTATAGCCATTGCTCGGGCTAGCTACCTCGGCGCCATTTCCATTGACAGGAGTCTTGGTCAAATTGCTGACGACTTTGGTTGCAGCATTCGAAACCGACTTCGTGGACTCAGCCTTAGAGGTAGCAAGTACTTCGGCTTTTGTCTTTTGTTCTTCGCGATAGCTGTCGAGGAAAGTCAATCCAAGCCAGCGGAAGATGTAGTCGACCAAACTCTTGGCGATTCGGATGTCTGGGTTCGTTGTGTGGCCCATCGGCTCGAATCGCGTATTGCTGAATTTGTTCACCAACACCTCGAGTGGAACACCGTACTGCAACGAAATCGAAGTTGCGGTGCCGAAGCTATCCATTAAACCACCGATGGTGCTACCCTCTTTTGCCATCGTGATAAACACTTCGCCTGGTCGACCATCTGGATAGAGGCCAACGCTGATGTAGCCCTCATGTCCGCTGATGCTGAACTTGTGCGTGACCGAATTGCGAGTATCGGGCAATCGTTCTCGACGTGGCTTGTATACCACTTTTTCCTCAGCGGCTGCCGCTGCATCCTCGGCCTTCTTGCCTTCGCTCTTGGTCGACAGTGGTTGGCTCTGCTTCGAACCATCGCGATAAATTGCGATGGCTTTCAAACCCAACTCCCAGCCCCAGAAGTAAGCCTCGGCAATGTCAGCCACCGTGCTATCGGGAGGCATGTTGACAGTCTTGCTGATGGCACCCGACAAGAACGGCTGTGCTGCGGCCATCATTTCGATGTGTGCTTGCCAGCGAATGCTTCGTGTACCGTTGGCGGGTGTGAACGCACAATCGAAGACACACAAATGCTCGTCTTTGATGTGCGGTGCACCTTCGATCGTATCCTTTTCGCCAATAAACTTCTCTATCTCGACAATCTGTTCAGGCGAGTAGCCGAGCGTCTTGAGTCCGAGCGATACCGATCGATTCAAGATCTTGAGCATGCCGCCGCCGGCCAATTGCTTGTACTTGACCAACGCGATGTCCGGTTCGATGCCGGTGGTATCGCAATCCATCATGAAGCTGATCGTACCGGTAGGGGCCAGAACGGTCGCTTGAGCGTTTCGAAACCCATTGCGAGCCCCGAGCTCGAGGACGCGGTCCCAAAGGTTGCGGGCGGCGTTCTTCAAGTAGGCTGGCCCGCTCGGATCGATTTGCTCGACTGCGTTGCGGTGCATTTGCATGACTCGCAACATAGGCTCAGCATTGTCAGGAAACTCGGTGAACGTACCGACAACACCTGCGATCTCTGCACTCGTTAGATTGGCTGCACCGTGCATCAACGCGGTAATCGCTCCGCACATGCTGTGACCGGCTGCCGAGTCATAAGCGGCACCGCTGGTCATAATGAGCGAACCGATATTCGCGTAACCCAATCCCAACGGACGGAACAAATGGCTGTTGTGCGCTATGCGATCCGTTGGATAGCTTGCGTGATCGACCAGGATTTCCTGAGCGATCAGAAATAATCGGCAAGTTGCAACGAAACCGTCAGCATCGAAGGCTCCATCCGCCCCACGATACTTCATCAAATTGATAGAAGACAAATTGCAAGCGGTGTTATCCAGGAACATGTATTCCGAACACGGATTGCTGGCGTTGATACGGCCACTATTTGGACAGGTGTGCCATTTGTTGATGGTCGTGTCGTATTGAACGCCAGGATCACCGCAGTGCCAAGCGCATTCGGACATACGGTTGAGAATATCTTTGGCCTGGTAAGTCGGCGGTTCCATATCGCTCTTGTCGCTCACCCAGCGAGTCTTCCAAATCTTGTTTTCCGAAACCGCATTCATAAACTCGTCCGTTAAACGAACGGACAAGTTTGCGTTTTGGAACATGACGGACGAATACGCTTCACCGTTGAAGTTCGCTTCGTAGCCTTCGCGGATGAGCGCATGAGCTTTTTGCTCTTCCTTCCACTTGCACTCGATGAATTCCATGATGTCAGGGTGCCAGACTTTGATCGACTGCATTTTCGCTGCGCGTCGAGTCTTGCCCCCAGATTTAACTACGGCTGCGATTTGGTCGTAGACTCGCATAAAGGATAGAGGGCCGCTCGGCTTGCCACCGCCAGAGAGTTTCTCCCGGCTGCTGCGAATGGTCGACAAGTCCGTTCCGGTCCCCGATCCAAACTTGAACAACATGGCTTCGCTGGTAGCCAGTCGCATGATGTCTTCCATGTTATCATCCACACTTTGGATGAAACAGGCTGAGCCTTGTGGGTATTCGTAAGGGTTTTCAGGTTGTTCGACCTGTCCCGCTGCGACGTTGTATCGCCAGTTGCATTTGGTTCCGACAACATTGTACTGCTGATAGAGTCCGACATTAAACCAAACCGGCGAATTGAAGGCTCCATGTTGGTGCAAGCACAGCCAGCTCAGATCTCGATAGAATTTTTCGCCATCCTCCAGCGTATCGAAATAGCCGTCAGCGATACCCCAATCGGCAATTGTCCGAGTCACTCGATGAATTAACTGACGAACGGAGTATTCGCGTTCCTCAAGATTCGTTGGATCGCCATAAAAATATTTGCTGACGACAACGTTGGTAGCCAGTTGGCTCCAACCCGAGGGAACCTGGCAGTTTGTTTGTTCAAAAAGCACCTTGCCATTTTCATCCTTAATGGCGGCGCTTCGCATCTCCCATTGAACCGTATCAAAAGGACTAGCTACCTCGGTGGGGCAGAATCTGCTTTCGATTTTTAGCCCGCCGCGTTCGCCGCGAGCTTCGTGTGTTGTACGTGATTTGCTGCGACGCTCGCGTCCCATTTCTATAGTTGCCATGCGCTGGTTAGACTCCCTGGAAAAGTATTGCCGTTAGAAAAGGTGAATTGAGAGCAGCAATAGCACCACGATACCAATCGAGCTGCCATGCTACAAAACAAAGAAAATTCCGTTGCGACCAGGGTTTCGTACCCAAAGTGAAAGCTTCCGACGCACCGCTAACGATTGGCTTGCCCGGTCGATTTGGCAAGTCCTTCGTCAGCAACCCTATGGACTAAAAACCACTACAGGTAGTACCTCGTAGGTTTGATAGCACAACATGTTGCGTCATTTCCGAACAGTGTATCGATTCTTATTGCCATGTCAAATTTTGATTTGCACTCTCCGTAAACACTTGCCTGGAAGTACTTTGGAACCAATGGCGTGAAAACCGACTTTGGCTTTTTGGGCCTTCCAACGTTCGCTAACTATCGGATGCGGCTAGGGTTAAGAAATTATTAACCCTGCGTGTGACACGTCTGGTCACTCGCCAAAAATTCCAAAAAATTTTTGGCCCATTCTGCGATCCATGGACGTCGCCCATTTGGCACAGACATCCGTGTTGTCCCTCCCTGCATTCGAACCTGGGATGCTGCGGATGAATCGCGGTTCAACACGCTACGAACAGCCCTCATCCCTATCGCCTTTGTTGCTGAGGAAACCTTGGATTCCGAATCCCAGCAGACCATGCCCATTCTCGTTATTCTTCTAGGCATGGTGATTCCGACTTGTATCACATGGATTTACTTCGACCTATTGGCGAACTCGCCATCGGATGCCTATCGATCATGGCTTTCCAGTGGATTCTATTGCCGCTGGGTGTGATGGATTCCGCAAAGCTAGCGGCCAAGGACAAGCTTCAAAGCATGAGCGTTGACTCACCGGCATTTCTTTGCGCCATTGCCATCTTCGATAATTTCATTAAACGATTTCATTGATGGAAACTTGCCAAAAAGGGAGATGCTCCCTGTCTGGCTGAGGACAGCCGCACCCACGTGCTATCTCGACGTTTTCGTTACCCAATCGATGGACGTCGATACCGAAATGGCATGCAATAGAGTATCATAACATCCGCGATATTGACTTTGCCGTAATGTTGTTCGCAACCAATCTAGTTTTCAAATGCAAGGAGGAACTTGCCCAATGTCCATTGATGTCGACCTGGATTCCGCGACGGACGCGAAATCGATTTCACATGCAGCGTTGATGACACACCGTCATATAGCGTTGCTGACGGACGGATATTCGACGCCATTCCTAGCCAAAACGGCGATCAGCATGTTGCGATATCGTACGTCCGACATCGCTGCCGTCATCGATCGCAAAGAATCGGGCAAAACCGCTCAGGAATTGTTCGGTACGGGAGGCGATGTGCCGATAGTTGGAAACCTTTTCGGTGCCAATGAAATCGACGTAAAGAAGATTGACGCCCTCTACATTGGCATCGCACCTCCAGGAGGCAGACTTCCACACGAGTGGCGGCCTGTAATTCAAGAAGCGATCCAGCGCAAAATCGATATCGTCTCAGGCTTGCATGATTTCCTTACTGACGACAAAGTGTATTTGCAATTAGCCAAGGAGAGCGGCAGTCGTTTGATCGATGTCCGTCGCAACAGTTTTAAAGAGACGGCGGTGCGTCATTTATTTCGCAAAGGTAATGTTCGAGTCCATGCTGTCGGAAACGATTGCAGCATCGGAAAGATGGTAGCCTCGCTGGAGATTCAGATGGGGTTGGTTGCAGCGGGGCATGACGCAAAGTTTTTGGCAACGGGCCAGACAGGCATTATGATCTCTGGCGAAGGAGTTCCAATCGATTGCGTGGTCGCTGACTTTGTGAATGGTGCTGCGGAAAAACTGGTAGTCGAGAACGAGCGACACGATTTTTTGCTAATCGAAGGTCAGGGAAGTATCTCCCATCCGGCGTATTCGGCAGTCACTTTAGGGTTGCTTCACGGTTGTGCTCCAGACGGATTGATATTTTGCTACGAAGCTGGACGCAAGCAGGTTAAGGGCTTCGATAATATTGATATTCCTCCGATGAAGGATCAAATGCGAGCCTGCGATCTCAACGCTAACTTGCGACATCCATGCAAAATAATCGGTATCGCAGTCAATACCCGTCTTATGAACAACGAGGAGGCGTTGGCAGAAGTCGCTCGCGCGGAAAAGATCTACGGATTGCCCGCATGCGATGTTTACCGCACGGGTGCGGCGAAGCTAGTTCAAGCTTGTATTGAGTTACGCGAGGAGCTACTTTCGAAATGAAAATGAAATTGATTCGCGTGAGCCTTCCACTTGCTCACAAGTTCACTATCGCGAGGGAGTCGATTACGACTCAGGCGTCCTTGATCGTTGAACTCGAGCACGAAGGTGTGTTCGGTTTCGGCGAAGTAACGGAGAACAGCTTTTATGGCCATACACTTGATTCCATAACGGCATCACTCGAACGAATCCCCGAACACTTACACGATTATATTGATCATTCGCCAATCGAGCTCTGGCCCAAGATGCGAGATGCGATGGATTGCGACATGTTTGCTCTATCAGCGCTCGACATAGCGGCTCACGACCTGCGTGGAAAACGATTCGGAGTGCCGACCTGGCAAGACTGGGGGCTGGAGTGGACTGGAATTCCACAGTCTAGCTATACGATCGGTATCGACACGATTCCAAAAATGATTGCCAAGTTGCAGGAGCAACCGGGATGGAGTATCTACAAAATTAAGCTGGGTACATCGAACGACCTCGATGTTGTGACGGAGTTGCGCAAGCATACGGATGCGGTGTTTCGAGTGGATGCCAACTGTGGTTGGTCGACAAGCGAAACGATTGCAAATTCAAAAGTGCTTGCAGGCTTGGGGGTTGAATTCATCGAGCAACCCTTGTCGATTCAAACACCGGAGAGGGATAAACGACGAGTCTTCAACGAATCAAGCCTCCCCATTATTGCTGATGAGGATTGCCAGGTATTAGACGATGTACAGCGTTGCAACGGGTTATACCACGGCGTAAACGTTAAAATCTGCAAATGTGGAGGGCTAACACCTGCGCTGCATATGCTTCGCGAAGCACGGCAACTTGGCATGAAGACCATGGTTGGCTGCATGATCGAAAGTTCGATCGGAATTAGCGGGGCAGCACAGTTGATGCCTTTAATGGATTACGCAGATCTCGATGGTGCGGTATTGCTTTCCGATTCACCCGCAGAAGGGGTGAGCATTCATAAGGGCGTAGTGCAGTTAGCAAAAGGACCAGGGACAGGAGCGAGGTTGCAATACGATCGATTAGATGCATTTCGCTGAATCAAGGGGAGATCCTGATGTACCAATTTCCAAATCTGCGTTGTTACCTCGGGTTTTTCGCATTGGTAATTCAACTGTTCTCTGGCACTCCAGCGGACGACCGGACGATCCGGCTTTCCATAGTCGATGAGGACACCAAGCGGGCGATCCCGGCGAGAATCTATTTGAATTCGCAAGAGGGAACTCCTTTCTACTTTTCAACCGACCTACCCAATGGCTCGGCAATGAAGTACGAGAAACAGAATTGGAATAACAAACAATCTGTCGAGTTCCATACGACCGTCAGTGCGCATCCATGCGTTGCAAAAGTGCCCTCTGGCAACTATTTGCTCACCATTGAGAGTGGAAAATCATTTCGTGGGTTTGCACGTGAAATTGTTGTTTTAGACCAAGATATCAAACTGGAAATTCCGCTGAAACGATGGAATAATCCGACGGCCAAAAAATGGTACTCCGGCGACACGCACTTGCATCGCACGATCGACGAACTGCGCAATGTCGTACTCGCCGAAGATATCAATGTTGCGTTGCCGTTGACTTATTGGGTCACACGTTCGGATACCCCTCCGACCAATGGCGAAAAGAACAATCTAGATACGCAGCATTCCGCCCTCATCGAGGTTGACGACACGCACTTGATTTGGCCTCGCAACACGGAGTACGAGATATTCACCGTTGGAAAACAGAAGCACACTTTGGGTGCCATCTTCGTTTTGGGACATAAGGAAGGTCTACTTGAAACGGTGCCACCCTGGAAACCGTTGATTGATGCGATGACGACCAATGATCCCGCGACGATTTTTGATATGGACAAGCTTGATTGGCCCTTCGCCATGTTGCTCCCAACTCTTGCACCGAATGCCGTCTATGAATTGTCTAACAACCATACATGGCGAACACAGTTTGGATTTCGCAATTGGAACACGCCAGCCCCTGCCTTTCTTCAGCCTCCCTACGGTGCGGCTTCGGGAGGTCATCGAGAATGGTTAGACTACACGCACGGCATGTATTACACATTGCTAAACTGCGGACTTCGCATGGCACCATCGGCCGGAACCGCCAACGGTGTTCACCCCGTGCCCGCTGGGTTTGGTCGCGTCTATGTGCATCTCCCTGACGGTTTCGGCTTCGATGCATGGATGCGGGAATTGAAGAAGGGCCGTTCGTTTGTGACGACTGGTCCCATGCTATACGCGACCGCAGATGGGCACGATCCAGGCGAAGTCTTCCAGCGAATCGGGACGGATACCACTCCTGTGACACTCAATATGGAAATTGAATCCGAGACACCCTTGTTGTACGGCGAAGTTGTAATCAATGGACGTCCCGATCATTTGCTCTACGTAAAAAATGAGCGAACGGAGCAAGGTGCATTTCGCACCCAATTGTCAAAACAGATTGTGCCGAAACGATCTGGTTGGTTTGCGATTCGATTTTGGGAAGCTCGCACAGATGGTCAAGTTCGATTTGCCCACACAGCTCCATGGTACGTCGAGGTCGACGCAAAGCCGGTCGCAATTCCGCTGCAAGAAAAAGAATACCTTGTGCAGCGAATGCAGCTAGAAATGGCAAGAAGCAATGGTGTAGTCCGTCCAGAGGGATTCACGGAGTACCGCGAAGGCCTAAAATACTTCCAGTCCTTGCCCGTCTTGGAAGATACGATCGAAGTAGAAAGTCACTCGCGTCCGAGCGAAACACAGACTGAGCTAGATCGGTGGCTTGATAATATGATAGTCCATCATCAATTCACTGCGACTGAAGTTCGCCTTGCGACTGGAATCGCGCAGGAGCAAGCGGAGCTAGAAGTTCGCAATCGTGAGACACTTTTGCGAAACTTATCCGCACACGCGAATCAAGGTGGAGAAGAAAACAGTGGAATTCGTGTTTTGCCCTATCCTGGTGGCCGACATCCACGGCGAGGATTTCTGGATGGTGCACTCGACCCTCAGCGGGAGACTAAGATCAGCGTGTTTGCTCCGTGGAAAAACGGCGGCTACGTTGTGATCGATGTTCCCGAAGCGATATTTTCAGATCTAGGCCTCACCTATTTGGCTCATCAACATATCCCGACGGTGTGGGACAAGCAGTCCATTTCGTTACCCCGAATGGAATGGACCGAGGACGCGGACGGACTTTCCATTCGGCGAGAGCTACCAAACGGAATCGTTTTTGCGACACGTGTTGTTAAGACCCAGGACGGAGTCCATATGAAGATCGACCTTGCCAATGGTACGGAGAAAAAGCTAATGGATCTTCGGGTGCAGGTTTGCACAATGCTCAAGGGTGCCGTCGGCTTTCATTTGCAGGAACCTTTAGAAACGATCGTCGAAGGTTCGTTCATCGCCGTTCGAGGAGTGCAAAGTGATCGCTGGATCGTCAACACATGGACACCCATTAAACGAGTATGGACGAATCCTCCGGTGCCATGCGTACATGCTGACCCGATTTTCCCGGATTGCGAACCGGGACAAGTTGTTTCGGTTGAAGGTTTTTTGAAATTTTACGAAGGTCCCGACGTCCGAAGCGTTATGAACCAGAAAATCTTAACTACACCATGATTGTCGCAGTGGCCATTGTGCTGATGGTGCAAATGCCCATCGACGAGATAGTCGATGTGATCGCCATGTGGAACCGCTTCGTGTCCACAGTTAACACCATGTACATGTGTGTGGTTTTCGTAGGGTTGGCTCATAATTCTTTCCTTTAAATGCTAAGAAATAAATGGGGTTGGAGATGACTCGTCAGGTTCTTCACCGTGAGCAAGTCCATTGGCGATCAAATGGGCGACGTGTCTGTCTGCAAGTCGATAGAAAATGTGCTTACCCTGCCGTCGCGTGGCAACGATACGTTCCGCCCGCAACAATTTGAGCCTCTGCGAAATTGCTGGTAGGTTGTCTTGAAGACACACCGTCAATTCCGTTACGCACATTTCCTGTTTTGCCAACAAGGACAACAGGCGAAGGCGACTGAAGCCCCCCCTTGGTCGTCCCTCGAAGTTTGTGTTATTCTATAAAATAGCATCATACGCACGTATCTATAATTCCCCCGTATCCCTATTCCTCCGTGTTATTCCATGTCAAACGTCTTACCTCGTCTTCCATCTAAAGACGGCGAACCAGCTTGGGAAGCGGCCTATTTACTGCCGCTGCAAGGCCAATGGTCGGACGAGGATTTTCTGAAATTTCACACGACACAAATGGCGGAGTTGGCAAATGGCCGTTTGGAAATTCTGCCCATGCCAACTCTAAAACATCAACGGTTGTTGAAGCTTCTGCTCGAGGCGATGGAGACTGCCGCACCCCAAGGCAGTTTGGTTCTCTTCGCACCTCTGCCTACCAAACTTTTTCCAGGTACGATCCGCGAACCGGACCTCCTTTATATTTCGCCGGAGCATTTGCCGTCACCGAACGCCGATTATCCCACAAAAATTGACCTTGCGATTGAAATCGTTAGCGATGGCCTGGAAGCTCGCAAACGCGACTACGAGGACAAGCGACTTGATTATGCCAAAGCCGGAGTTGCCGAGTATTGGATTGTTGATCCCAAAGATCAAGCAGTGACCGTGTTGGTACTTATCGGTGATAGCTACAACGACCATGGACGTTTTGTGAGTGGACAAACGGCGACCGGAAAACTGCTCGGCAAACTTTCGGTGGACGTGGATGCATTGATGCGAGGCTAAACATCCACGATGCTCACCCCATTCACACAAAACTCAAAGGAAACCCATGCGATATTCATCAACTCGACGCACCTGTGCAACTCTTTTCCTTCAGCTCGCATTGGTTTTTGGCTGCCTGTTCTCGCCTTATTTTCCTCATAGCCTAGCAACGGCTCAGGAGGCAATCAGTCCAGAGAGTACGATTCGGTTGCGATATCAGAAAAGCGAACACATGATCCCAATGCGGGATGGGAGCAAGCTTCATACGACCGTCTTCAGCCCAAAAGACACGACACGCAGCTATCCAATCTTAATGAAACGAACGCCCTATTCGTGTGCTCCTTATGGCTCGGACACTTACCCAACGTCGCTTGGTCCTAGCGAACACTTCATGAAGGCAGGTTACATCTTTATTAACCAGGACGTACGCGGTAGGTTTCTTTCCGAAGGGACTTTTCAGCAAGTCACGCCGCACATCGCGAACAAAAAGTCGCCCACCGATTTCGACGAGAGTTCGGATACATCGGACACGATCGATTGGTTACTCAAAAATGTTGCCAATCATAACGGGCGTGTTGGCATGTTTGGGATTTCCTATCCTGGTTTTTACGCATCGGCCGGAATGATCGATGCCCACCTGGCTCTGCGTGCTGTCTCGCCTCAAGCGCCAGTAGGGGATTGGTATTTCGACGATTTTCTACACAACGGAGCATTCTTCTTAGCGCACGCGTATCGTTGGCTGAATAATAATGCTCACGAGAGGACGGGGCCAACGACGGAGCGACCAACGCCCGAGGTATTGCCATCTGTGGACGGTTATCAGTTGTTCCTGGATGCCAACACGATCGAGGAGATCAATCGCAGGCATCTCAAAGGCAAGGTTCCGTTTTGGTCGGAGATGATGGCCCACCCAAATCGCGATGAGTTTTGGAAGAAGCGAGAGATACTACCCCATTTGAAAAACGTTGCACCCGCGGTAATGGTTGTTACTGGTTGGTACGATGCTGAGGATCTCTACGGTTCGTTTAAGACGTATCAAACGATTGAACGACAGAACCCAACGGCAAACAACGTGCTCGTCGTAGGGCCTTGGATTCATGGTGGCTGGGCGTCCGGCGACGGAGACAAATTAGGTGCAGTTCCGTTCGGCTCCAAGACTGCCGCTTTTTACCGAGCGGAGATCGAGTTTCCGTTTTTCGAAAAGTATTTGAAGGATGTTGAACATTCTGCACCCGCTGAAGCGACCGTGTTTGAGACCGGCTCGAACACATGGCGAACTTTCGATCATTGGCCACCTCGGGACATTTCTACCAAGACACTCTATGCACGAGAACGCGGTGCATTGTCCTTCGAGCCACCGATCGATACATCCAAGGACTCGTACGACGAGTTCGTCAGCGACCCGGCCAAGCCTGTGCCCTACACCGAAGCGATCACTCCTCGAATGACCGTGGAGTACATGACGGAAGACCAGCGGTTTGCAGCACGACGGCCGGACGTCGTTGTCTATCAAACCGAAGTTCTAGAGACGGATTGGGTCGCTGCTGGGCCCCTCGATGTCGATCTCTGGGTAACGACAACGGGAACCGACGCCGATTTCATCGTGAAGCTTATCGACGTTCAACCGGATGGCATTATCGCCTCAACACTACCGAATTATCAAATGATGGTGCGAAGCGAAGTGATACGTGGCCGGTTTCGAGATTCGTTTGAGCATCCTGCACCGTTTGATGTCGGTGTTGCGACCAAGGTGCATTTGGAATTGCTCGACGTCCTGCATCGTTTTAAGAAGGGGCATCGGATCATGATTCAAATTCAGAGCACGTGGTTCCCCCTGATTGATCGAAATCCTCAGAAATTCGTTGAGAACATCTATCTTGCCAAACCCGAGGACTTTCAAAAGGCGACACACCGTATCCTGCGTTCGGCAACACATCCGACCAACGTGCGTATGAGCGTGCTACCTTAGTGTAGCCATTGATAGGGCAATCAAACGCAAATGTCGTGCTCGTGCTCAGTGAAAAGGTGCTCGTGCGCGTGCACGAGCACGAAAAAGAGCCAGAACAAAACGGTGGACACGAAGTGCTCGATCGGGAGTTTTTGACTTGCGTTGAGTCTTGCCCTCGCCCTCGGTCATCGTGAGTCGATAGAGGAGTAAGGGTGACAATTGGCGATGAACTCAATGCGGCTTGAAGGTAAGTAAGAAATCGTGACGTAGGATTTGCAAATCCTGATAGTTTGCCGTTCGCTTTGGAACCACCAAGATGGATCGCGACAACCTCTAACTCAAGGTAGTATTTTACCTGACAAGCGATCCGAGTCACGCGACAAACAATCACAACGAGGAGGTTTAAAACCCGCGACCATTCAGATCGTATGATGACTTTAATAAGAAAGGATGAATCCTGCGTTGGCCGAAAAACAGTTTGCCTTATTCCGCAACGCTACTCAGCCAGATTGGCTTTTCATCACCCGTTGTAGCCAAGCGAACGGCTTCGGAAGAGCCAGCGGCTTTCGCGGAGATTCTCACAGGGCCTTGTACCGGAACCGTGCTTTTGACTCGAAGCGTTATCTTTTTCTCAGTGTCGCTGCCATGAATCGATTTTACTACGGGACAATCTACTCCCTCGGGGATACCCTCGAGCGACACACAAATCTCCCCTTTGAAATCGGACTCGCGATCCAATTTGACCTGTATTTCTGTTTCTTTTCCAATCGAAACCTGTACCAGATCACTGGGTATCGAAAGTTGAAAGTCAGGAACTAGAACCTGGACCATTAGTTCGAATCCAAAGCCCGGACCACCTGCTTGGTGAAAGTCTTTGACTTCGATGAAATACTCACCATCTGTAGGGGCTTTCCATTTCAAATCAGGATCACGATCGTTGCCGACATCGTCCTGTTTCGTTAGTTGCTTGCCCTGAGAATCCAGGATGGCTACCGTCGCATCCAACTCGGAACCAAGTTCTCGAGCGATCAGTTGAACTCGGTATTGTTGCCCTGCGACCGCTCGAAAGCGAAGAAAGCTTTGCTGACCGGTATGAGAGATCGAGCCGCGTACATGGGCTGGCAATTCGATCGACAACGCATCATCGCGAAGAGCAGCCGAGTCGGGCTCCATCGTTAAAATATTACTCTGGGCAGGAAACGGACTTGAGTGTGCAGGATCCCGTAATGGTTCGTCGCCAGGTTGGAGCCGAAGTCGATAGATCCAATCGGCTCCTCCGCCGAAGGCAATGGTGCTATCCGGCGTTGTCGGAAAACCAAACACACGAACAAAGTACTTGCTCTCACGCGGTGCAATGAAATCCAAGCATGGATCAAGCCCGAAGTGATCCAGATTCTCCGCGACTACGAATCCGCGAGAGTCCAAAAGTTGTAAGCTTGCATCGACTGGGGTTCGCAACAGTTGCGATGAGTCCACGGTCGCTACCAGCCGTTGACCAGCTGATAGCACCGTCGAAAACAAGTCCACGTCTCCACGTTTGCTTAGTGCACCGTGATAGCAAAATGGGATCGAAGCAATCGCGTTCGCATCGGCAATGCGATTATTGGGTTCTACCTCAATCTGTTCGGCTGCATTACTAACAAGAAAGGGCCGAACCGATGTTGCTCCATTGGGATGATACAATCGTAACCAGTGCCGTCCAGACTTCGCGCTCGCGTCAATGTTTGCCTTTAGCTTTCCTGACTTTTCCTCAAACGACCACCGGATGGAATCGGTATCCGACCAAGCTTGAATTGGCCAGACTGGGAATTTACCAGTCGCTTCGACATCAACCACGGTACCCGCTTGGCCACCTGCCGGGAAAATTCGCGTGAGTTCTGGTTTTTCGGCGGCATGAAGTGCACCCACCGAACTTGCTGCCAATACGGCACAACTTAGCATCGAGCGGAAAATGACTATCGGTTCTTCATTGTGGTATAGGCTTCCAGCCTGTGATTTGACGTCCACAGGCTGGAAGCCTGTGCCACTAATTTTCCGTACGAAGCACGGTAGAGAAAATCGCGTTCTCGCTTTGCCATAACGCTGCAAAAACACGATTACATCAGTTCCTGGATAGGGGTATGGTCGCTGACTAGGTGAGTCGGTCGGCCGGAGGGGGTGTAGTAGATCTTGGCAGGATCGATTCCAAGTTTGCGATAGACGGTCGAGACATAGTTTTCGGGGGAGAGAACTCGTTCGCTTGCGGAGTGACCTTGTCGGTCCGTCGCACCGACTACTTGTCCGCCGGGCGTTCCACCACCTGCGAACAGAATCGACATCGCATTGGCCCAATGGTCACGACCTGCTTTGTCCTGTCCAGCCAATGTGCTGATCTTGGGTGTTCGTCCAAACTCACCGAGTGCAATGACCATAGTGGTTTCTAGCATTCCACGTTGGTCCAGATCGTTGATCAAGGTCGCGACCGTTTGATCCCATGAGGGCAAGCGTTTTTTCAAAGCTCCAAACAGGTCGGAATGGTGATCCCAGCCGCCATCGTAAATGGTTACAAACGGAACGCCAGCATCGACGAGCCTTCTTGCTAATAAAGCACGTTGGCCAAAACTGTTGCGACCATAGGCCTCGCGTATCTCAGCTGGTTCGCTATGAATGTCGAAAGCCTTTTGAGCCTCCGGCGTCATCACCAAATCGTACCCTTGTTGATAATTTTCGTCGTACGAGCTTACAGGATCACTTACTTGTGGGTCACTGTACCTCGGCATACGATCCACTAACTTTCGTAAATCCTGACGTTTTCCAAAACGCTCCGTAAGCAAATCCTTTGGTAGCTCTACATCGCGCACTCGAAACTGTTCGTTGTTCGGATCGTTTGCAACTACAAAAGGAGCATATTTGGCACCAAGAAAATTGGGACCACCCGATCGCGACATACTTGGCATTGTAAAATAACTCGGCATACCGTGAGGAGCTGGGCGTTCCAGGGCGGCCACCGAACCGAGGCTCGGATGGAAACTGACGAAAGCCCCACATCCGACAGGGATGCGAGGCGGAGCACCGGTCATCATGTAATGGTTGCCAGCACCGTGGTTCGCTTGGTTGTGATGTACGGATCGAATGATCGCATACTTGTCCGCAATCTTGGCCAGCTTCGGCAAGTGCTCGCAAATACGTATACCCGAAACATTGGTTTCGATGGGCCGAAACTCGCCTCGAATCTCAGCGGGAGCTTCTGGTTTCGGATCGAATGTTTCGAAATGGGTCGGACCGCCATCCATCCAAATCAAGATGCAGTTACTCTTCGGTTTGGCCCCACCTTTGGTCTCGCCAGCTGAGGCATTACGCATGGCTAGCAGGTCGACAAAACTGCCACCCGCGAGTCCTGCCAGACCCAGCTGCAAATAAGTTCTTCGAAGCATAGATACCTTTCAACTAGTCCAAATAGAGGAACTCGGGTGAATTGAGCATGGACCACATGATGTCTTCGACCAGTCGGCGTCGGTCAACATTGGGTTTAGCAAACTCAGCTTCAAGTGAGCTGATTTCTGTTTCATCGGGTTTTCGATTGAAAATCGTCAAATAAAGTTGGGAAACAATAGTGGCTGCGTCCTTGTCGGATTTTGCAAGCTGTTCACATCGCCCGCCGTCTGCTGCGATTCGCTTTAGGATGTGCGACGCGTTCATGAGATGGAGCGTTTGCGTCATGGTTGTCCCGACGACGCGTTCGCATGGAGGGTCTTGGTTGGGGTCGGGACGAGCAAATGCATCCAGCAGCTCCGAGTTGGTCCGATGTGTCCAAAGCTGCATAGCTCGAGTCTCTTTGGGCATCCCATCAAAGTCTTCCGGTTGTAGTGTTATGTCCGAGATTGCGTCCGATAGAACCTCGGCTTTCAATCGTCTGCGATAGTGTCTTGAAAAATTCCGAGAATCCGCAGAGTTGGACTCGTTGGGTTGCGACGATAATGCATACACTTGGCTCGTGAAAATCGTGTGCAACAGTTTTTTTGGGTCGAAACCGAGCTCGCGAAAATGAATCGCTAGCGAGGAAAGTAACGCAGCGTTGCTCGGTGGATTGGTTGCTCGCAAGTCGTCGACAGGATCCACAATCCCGACTCCGATCACTTCCGCCCAAATCCGATTGACGGCAACTTGTGAAAAGGTAGGGTTATCTACCGAAAGCATCCAATCGGCCAAACTGACTCGTGGATCTTGACTTGGTAATGGTTCTGGTGATGTGCCCGTAAGTGCCTTGGGTGGCAACACCTCATTGGTCAAAGGGTGTTTTACTTCGCCTTTGTCTTTTGCAAACACGATTTCTTCACCGCCGGAAATCGGAGGTGAAAGTCCCGTTCCTTTGTAGCCAACTTTCGCAAAGAAAGCGGCCATGCCAAAAAAATCAGCTTGGCTGTAGACTTCAAACGGATGCTGATGGCATTTGGCACATTCCAATCGCACCCCCAGGAACAACTGGCTAACCATCGTTGTGATTTCTTCTGGTTCACGACGGTCTCGAAAGATAGTGACCGCACCGTTTCGCCATGTGCTTCCCTGAGCCGTAACAATCTGGCGGACAAACTGATCGTACGGAAGGTTCTTGCGAAATGCATCTCGCAACCAAGCGTCGAGGCTATACGTCGCCTTAATGCCGACACGGTAGGGATTGGGACGTAGAAGATCGGCCCACTTGTTCGCCCAAAAGTCCGCGTACTCGGGTTGATCGAGCACGGACCTGACCCATCGCGATCGTTTGTTTGGCTCGGAATCAAGTTCATATGCAGTCAATTCCTCAGGCGTGGGCAACCGACCGATTGCATCTAGATAGAGTCTTCGTACAAACTGGGACTCACTGCACGTTTGGCTTGGTAGGATATTAAGTGTAGCGAGCTTTCGGTATACCAATTCATCGATGAAGTTGTTTCTTGGTAAGGACTCATATTGCTGGCTCGGTACAGCAACCGGTCGCGGAACGGCGGTGCTCCAAGTCGCAATTCTGCCCATGTACCTTGCCATAATGGTCGCTTCGCCGGGCAATGCTCCAGCTTGCAAACGGCCGTTGGACGCGATTGAAACGATCGCAGGTTCGTTGGACTGAAAAGCACACATTTGAGTTACATCGCGAAGTAAGCCATTGTTGTACTTGGCGGTCACAGTCAGCAACTCATGCTGGCCAGCGATCATGGAATGTGGGTCGGGAGAGACGGCAATGCTGAGCAGTTTGGGATCGGTGTCGGTTGTGCGAGAAACTCCGCCTTGGATCCAGTCCAAAAGCAAGCGATAGTCTTCGTCCGTTTCGCTAAAGCGGATACCACCACCGTGCGGTTGTCTACCGACAGCTTTGTTTAGGAGCAAGCTCTCATTGGGTGAAGCAAAAGAGAGTCGGCGACCGCGGGAGTTCTTGACGATCGCTTCGTAGTCCATGTTGGCATCGAAACCGAGCAGCGACAATGCAAACCCATTTTGTCCTCGCGCTTTGCCATGGCAAGGGCCCGAATTGCAACCGCGAGCGGTGAGAATGGGCTGGATATCAAGCTCGAATTTCAAAGTTGATTTGGAAGCCGCGTCGGTGGTGGCCGGCTCTGACCCAAAGCAAGCTATTGCTCCTATTGCAATAAATCCAATAAACCAAAAGCCAGAGCGTTTTGCGGATAGGGGATAGGGCAAGGAAATCATTGGGAATCCAGTTGGAGGGATTGCCGAACAGGCAACAAGGATTGAGCTAGACATCGCCGGACCAGCTTTTCCTCTCCTGTTATCCTAGTTGAAAGTTACCCATTTAGCAATTCCGCTAGGGTGACGAGAGTCCCAGAAGCTCTGCTTCGACACCCTGCAGGTACTGGCAGAACATCCGTTCTGCTCCGAGGAATGATAGTCGTGCCGGTCGAATGCAGGGTCCGGGAAGCAGTGCTTCCAGAGTGTGCGTTCCCAAGCTGGAGCTTGGGAGCGAATGGCGTTCACTTAAAAGTGTCAAAAAGAGCCGACAAAAAGGGGATGCAACGCGAGCCTTGAGGCATTTTGGAGACGCCTGCTTTGACCGGCTACGAAAAGCTTCATCAAACCTTAATATCCGAAGCGCCTGGTTGTGCATGTTAAGTCGGCCATTTTTTGGTAACAAGTACACTGAACATTTCTGGAATATGCTCGGAGGATAGCCTGTGTTCGGACTCGATTTCGGTTCCTCGGTTCTTTTGCTTATGTGCATCGTGTGCGTCTGTGCGTTCGAGTTCATTAACGGATTCCACGACACTGCCAACGCCGTTGCAACGGTCATCTATACAAATTCGATGAAACCGTGGCGGGCAGTAATGCTATCTGGGATCTTGAATGGAATTGGAGTGTTCGTGGGTGGAACCGCTGTCGCGATGGGGATCATCAACATGCTCCCCGTGGAAACGCTGGTGGATCAAAACATGGTCCATAGTTTGGGAATGGTGGCTGCGATCTTACTTACGGCTATTTTCTGGAACTTGGGAACTTGGCTCCTCTCCATACCAGCATCGAGCTCGCACACTCTAGTTGGTGCGATCATCGGTGTGGGAATCGCTTACAGTCTGTTGCCAGGCACAGGCGAGGCGGCTGTGAATTGGCATAAAGCAGGCGAAGTCGGACTATCTCTTTTGATATCGCCTCTTTTCGGATTTATTCTGGCGCTGATGCTGCTAAGTCTGCTTGCGCTCGCCTTAAAAAAGAATGCCTCCGTTTTTAAAGCACCCGAGGGGAACACGCCGCCGCCGCTTTGGATTCGCTGCATTCTGATTTGCACATGCGGTTTGGTTTCCTTTTCGCACGGCTCTAACGACGGTCAAAAGGGGATCGGCTTGATGATGCTCATTTTGATCGGGATTGTGCCAGCCAAGTTTGCTTTGGACGATCGGATCGCAAAGAATGAAATAGCGGACCGCGTATCAGTGGTCCAGCGAAACTGGGAAAAGTTAGAATCCGATCCTTCGGCTTCAACCCTTAAGGTGGTCCTCGACAAGGCACGGGGGCCTCTAACGCTTCTGGCCAGCTTAACTTCAGCGACTACGGATTTATCTGTTCGAGGAGAAACGCCTGCCTTTGAGATTCGAAAGAACATCCTTCTGCTCCGAAATGAAACGAAGCATCTCAAGGACGACCCTAAGTACTCCAACTCGAAATCCATGAAATCGCTATTCGAAAGCGCAGAGGCTTTGAAAATGCATACGGACTACTCACCAACCTGGGTCATCGTGCTCATCGCGCTTTCGCTCGGTATAGGGACGATGATCGGTTGGAAGCGGATCGTGGTAACCATTGGAGAAAAGATCGGTAAGACCCATTTGACATACGCCCAGGGAGCGTCGGCAGAAATCGTGGCCGCGAGTACCATCGCCGCTTCAACCTACCTCGGACTTCCCGTAAGCACGACCCACGTCCTATCGTCTGGAATTGCTGGTGCCATGTTTGCTTCCGGCGGTGTGAACAACTTGGAACGAAGTATGATCACCAAGATACTGCTCGCTTGGGTTCTGACTCTGCCGGTCTGCCTGACCATGTCGGGTACGCTGTTCCTCCTCTTTAGATATATGTTCGGCTAACACCATGTTTCGATTGCCGACTTCCTGACGGACAAGCATAACTATCGACTGGTTCCATTGCTTTTCGGCGAAGCACTTTTGTTAGAAGCGTTT
>CAMDKL010000047.1 GCA_945900945.1 Pirellula staleyi DSM 6068 | reverse complement strand
GTTGTGTCGACTGGTGATGGCTATGCCAGTTTACTTATGTACAGGTGCTTACCGTAAGTGACGCAGAACTGACGCGGACTGCTAACAACCAAAAAGTTCATCGACATGTAGCACGGCTGACTCCCGGCATGATGGGGAAACAAAATCGCCCATTCCAAACTTCAATCGCTCTTCGTACCCATGGGCGCTGGGGCGACGGTAGACGTGAACCAGATTGGATGGCGCGTCAATAATCCAGTATTCAATGATTCCGGCTTCTGCGTAAAGGTGCCCCTTGTCCTGAAGATCCTTTTCCAGACTGCTATCCGATACTTCAATCGCAAGCTGAACGTCGCTCGCTCGAGGGTGACCGTCTTTGTATCGACGCGATCCAAGCCACATCAAATCGGGCTCGGGGCGACTCGATTGCTCTGGCAAATCGAGACCTGTTTGCGACGTAACTAAAGTTTGCGAACTATCAATAACTCCCATAGACCAGTTATTCAAGTAAATGATCAAATCGTCGTGCACGGGCCCGGCAGGATTCATTTCGATAAGTTCTCCCCGGAATAACTCGATCTTGCGATGGGTATTGTCAAATGCCCCAAGTCGAACCATTTTATCAAACTCGCCTACGGTCAAATGCAAAGTATGAAACGACATCTGTTTCGCCACTTTCTTCATTCTGCACGATGGGACGCAAATGCCTAAAAAGTCTTCGATGTTCAAGCGGCATTGTTTCATCGCAGTTGTTGGATTCATCAATTCTATCTCCGATTCCAAAACGAAAACGGCTTAATCCTTTAAAAAACCCCGGTCTTCGAATGACCCGAAATAAGCATCGTGCGGAAAATAAGCGTCCGAACGTGGCGGATGCTGCCAGCATCCGAACCTCCGAGCCAACGCTGGCAGCGTCGGCCACTTCAGTAGGTTTCCGCTCGATGCTAAGTGGAATTCGCCTTGATGCACACGCCAGCGTTGACAGGAAATGGCCCCATGCTAATTTTCAATAAATCGTCCTTGCACGTCAATTAAGGTAATTCGGTTCCCTTTAAAAAAGAGGAATTCGGACGAAAATCTAGTGAAACTGGGTGGTTTTGAGCATTTTGAGATACTCAATTCGCAAAGCTTTTGCCAGAATAGTTGAATGAGTCGAGTCCGAATATTCGATACTATCGTTACAGATTCACAACGACCTCCGGTATTCCTGCTTACGAAAGCGGACGGTGTGTTCGTTTGCTGTTTCTTGCCCGCCATTGCTGGCAAAGACAGAATATTTGAAAATCCTTTCTGCGAGCCAACAATCTGATGTCAACCGAAGCCCCTTCGACTTCGAATAGCAAAACAGTCAAAACCGTCAGCGGGATCACCGTTCGCTTGTGTGGCGACTCGGGTGATGGCATGCAATTGCTCGGCACGCAATTGACGAACACCTCTGCGTTGGCGGGCAACGACATTGCCACCTTCCCAGATTTCCCTGCCGAAATTCGTGCTCCGCGTGGGACAAGAGCCGGCGTTTCTGGTTTCCAAGTGCAGTTCGCTTCGCATGAAGTGCACACGCCAGGTGATACGCTCGACGCATTGGTCGCGATGAACCCTGCGGCTCTGGTAACCAATATCGCAGATCTCCCCAAAGGTGGACTGTTGATCGTTAACGAAGACAGTTTCGAGGACAAAGATCTCAAACTAGCCAAACTCAAAGTGAATCCGCTGGAAGAGCCAGCAATGGAAAACTACCGGTTGATCAAGGTTCCGATCACGCGTTTGACTAAACAAGCTGTTGCCGAGCTAGGATTGAGCGTCAAGGAAGCGGACCGATGCAAGAATTTCTTCGCTATGGGCTTGGTCTATTGGTTATACGGTCGCAACATGGACGCAACGCTCCGATATATTAACGGCAAGTTTGGCGATGGTACTTCCTCTATCGCGAAAGCCAATGAAAAAGCTTTGCGAGCGGGCTGGGCATTTGGTGAAACGATCGAGGCTCTCGGTCATAGCTACAATATCGAGCCCGCCAAATTGGTTCCAGGTACCTATCGCAACATTATTGGCAATCAAGCGATGGCGTATGGATTGATGGCCGCAGCCCATCGCAGTGGAAAAGAGATATTTTACGCTTCGTACCCGATCACACCTGCTAGCGATATCCTTCATGAGTTGTGCAAGTACAAGAACTTCGGAGTTTGCACTTTTCAAGCTGAGGATGAAATAGCGGCTGTATGCGCTGCGATCGGGGCATCGTACGGTGGTCAAATGGCTGTCACTTCTTCCAGCGGTCCAGGGATAGCACTGAAAACCGAGGGAATGGGACTCGCTCTCATGCTCGAGCTGCCCTTGCTCGTTATCGACGTGCAACGCGGCGGCCCAAGCACTGGACTGCCTACGAAAACCGAACAGTCGGACTTGATGCAGGTTATGTTCGGACGAAACGGCGAGTCCCCTTTACCTGTCCTCGCAGCACAAAGCCCCGCCGATTGCTACGAAATTGTTCAAGAGGCGTGGATGTTGGCAACTCAATTGATGATTCCCGTCATCGTGTTATCTGACGGCTACATTGCAAACGGCTCGGAACCATGGGCTGTCCCGGACGTCACCAAGATGACACCCATCACGGTAACGCATCCGACCGAAAGCAACAATCTAGACGGGGCATTCATGCCGTACAAGCGAAATGAATTGTTGGCTCGGCCATGGGCGATCCCCGGGACTGAGGGGCTAATGCATCGCGTTGGCGGAATCGAAAAAGAGGATGGCACGGGCAACATTAGCTACGATCCTGAAAACCACCAAAAGATGGTAAACATCCGAGCACAAAAAGTTGCCAACGCTGCAAAACTACTGCCACCACAACAAGTAGTCGGCCCGCAGAGTGGCGAATTGCTCGTGTTGTCATGGGGTGGTACCTATGGGGCTTGCCTAACAGCAGTCAAAGACGCACAAGCCGATGGGTGCAGTGTCGCTTTGGCTCATATTCGCTACTTGAATCCATTTCCAAGCAACCTTGGCGAAATCATCTCGCGCTACAAGCAGGTACTGATTCCAGAACTGAACATGGGACAGCTTCGAACCCTGATCCGAAGCCGCTACCTGGTTGACGCGATAGGTTTCAACAAGGTCAAGGGCAAGCCGTTTACGGTCGCCGAGTTGCATGAAAAGATTTGCGAAATGACGAAGGCAGGCACGCGTAACGCATCGCACTCCAAAGCTAGTTAGATGGGAGATAGCGAGGCTAACAAGCCAGTGAAGCACAAAATTATCACCCGGCAAATACCAATTCAAACCTAACCTAACCCCATACAAAGCACAAATGAGCACTGCACTTCCTGTACTTAAAGCCGAAGACTTTACCAGCGATCAAGACATCCGATGGTGCCCTGGCTGCGGCGACTATTCGATTCTTGCTCAAATGAAAAAGGTTCTGCCTGAAATCGGAGTGCCACCCGAGAAGACCGTGTTCATCTCAGGCATCGGTTGCAGCAGCCGATTTCCGTATTACATCAACACATACGGTATTCACTCCATTCACGGACGTGCACCGACCTTTGCAACGGGTCTCAAGCTGACGCGACCCGACCTGAGCGTTTGGGTTATTACCGGCGACGGCGACGCTCTTAGCATCGGTGGCAATCATTTCATCCACTTGCTTCGACGCAACGTGGATCTGAACATCATTTTGTTCAACAATCGCATCTACGGTTTGACCAAAGGTCAGTATTCGCCGACGAGCGTCGAGGGGCAAATCACCAAAAGCACGCCGTTGGGAGTCGTCGACCACCCGCTCAATCCGATTAGCGTTGCCATCGGGGCCGAAGCGACCTTTATCGCTCGGTCTGTCGATAGCAATATCAAGCACTTGGCCTACACACTCAAGCGCGCTGCTGGTCACAAAGGGACTTCTTTTGTCGAGGTTTATCAAAACTGCAACGTGTTCAACGACGGAGCATTTGCCTATGCGCAAGACAAAGCAACACGGGACGATACCACTATCGAGCTCCAACACGGCAAGCCAATGATCTACGGCAAGGACAAAGACAAAGGCATTCGGCTCAACGGACTGAACTTGGAAATCGTTGACTTGAGCCAGGGCAAGGTCAAAGAGGACGACCTGCTGTTCCATGACGAGCAAGCCAACCCGGCATTGGTGTATATGCTCTCGCGTCTCCGTCGCCCCGATTTTCCAGAACCGATCGGAGTATTCCGAGCGGTTTCTGATCAAACCTTGGAGGACGCTGTTCGAGGCCAAATCGATAAAGCGATCGAGCAAAAAGGCAGGGGTAACTTGCAGAAGCTGTTTAGCGGTGGAGAGACATGGAAGGTAGGTGCTTAAAGCCCCCGGATAAATCCATGCAGATTCTCTTTGAGGACAACCATCTTTTGGTTTTAAACAAACCAGCCAACTGGGTTGTCCAAGGTGCCCTGCCAGGCCAAAATAGCTTGTTCGATTGGTCGGCGGCCTACCTCAAAGCCAAGTACGATAAGCCAGGCAAGGTTTTTATTGGCGTTGTGAGCCGATTGGACGCACCTGTCACCGGCGTTTTGCCTTTTGCACGGACGAGCAAAGCCGCAAGCCGCTTGAGTGAGCAATTCCGCGACCATACCACCCGCAAGACCTACTGGGCAATCGTTGGTCATCGTCCCAAGGAGCCTGTCGCTCGGCTTGAACACCATCTATTGCGCAGAGAAGAAGACTCCAAAACACGCGTTAGCGCCGCGGCTACAGCGGAGAGCAAACTGTCCATTCTCGAATATCGATGTATTGGGCAAAACAGGCTCGGCTTCGAACTTGAAATAAATCTCATTTCCGGTCGTAAGCATCAAATACGTGCCCAAATGGAGGCGATCGGGTGCGCGATCCTTGGCGACAAGAAATACGGTTCCGACGAATCGTTTGCCGAGGGTATCGCGTTGCATTGCCGAAGCTTGGAACTGGTCCATCCCACTTTGCAATCAGAATTGCGCTTCGAAGCCAAGCTTCCCGAGTATTGGCAATGGAATGGGCAATCGCATTGATCTATCTAGATAACAATGCAACGAGCCTGATGGACCCAATGGTCGTTGAGCGAATGCAAGAACTGATGCGGATGCGACTGGCCAATCCCAGTAGCCAGCACGCATCTGGTCGACAAGCCAGACAGGTTGTTGAACGAGCTCGTGAAGCCATACTGAAACAGTGCGGTGGCCGGAACCAAGGTATGGCCAGCGATCAGCTATTGTTTACGAGCGGAGGTACCGAATCGAATAACCTTGCGATCTTTGGCCTTTCGGAAAATATTCCAGGTGCCATCGTCGTATCGAGCATCGAGCACCCAAGCGTACTTGCAGCGGCCGAATACCTCCGCTCCATGGGGCGCGAGATTCGATTCCTGCCTTGCTCCTGCGATGGGATCGTCTGCCTGGATCAGCTTGAGGAATGGCTAGCAACACAATCGATGAGCGGACCGATCGCTTTGGTGTCGCTCATGCTGGCCAACAATGAAACAGGCGTATTGCAGCCGGTGGCCCGCGCGGCTGCTATGTGCCATAAATCAGGCGTGTTGATCCACACCGACGCAGTGCAAGTGCTTGGGAAGTCCGAATTGAACTTCACTGATTTGGACGTGGATGCGATGACGATCACCGCCCACAAGCTTCACGGTCCGGTCGGCATTGGAGCCTTGGTGCTGCGGCACGGAGTTCAGCTAGCGCCACAAACCTTTGGTGGATTCCAGCAATTAGGCTTTCGACCTGGAACGGAAATGCCGGTCCTCTCGGGAGGCTTTGAAATGGCTGTTGCCAATGCTAATTCGAATCTCAACCATCGCGTGGCCACGATGAAAAGACTTCGCGACAGTCTCCAAAAAAAAATAGTTGCCGCGATTCCGAATGCGATTGCAGTGGGGGCTCAGGCCGATCGCCTGCCTCACACGTTGAGCATTGCATTTCCGGGAGTGGATCGGCAAGCACTTCAATTAGCCTTGGATATGTCTGGAATTGCGTGTAGCACGGGATCCGCATGCGCAAGTGGTTCAAGCCAACCGTCGCATGTACTGGAAGCGATGCGTCTGGATCCCTCGATCATTCGAGGTGGCATTCGATTTAGTTTGTCTGCTGAAACGCTCGAGCAGGAAATTGATCAGGCCGTGGAATCGTTGACCGCTATCGTACAGCGACTGACGAGCAGTAGAAAGTAAGCACCTAATACTTGCAACTAAAATATTCGAACGCCGACCGTGATCAAAATATTTGCATATCGCTGTGTATCACCTGTTTGCACCGTTAAGACATGGTCTTCGGTTGAGACACGATTATAGAACTCCCATTTTTCGATCGGTTCTAACGGTACCTTGATATCCGCTTTCCGAATCGTTTCGCGATATTCAGCCCATACAGGCGGGTCGCCATCCAGCGCGTAAGGTCCGCTTGTTTCCGTCATCATCGTTTGAATCACCTCTACCGAAATCGCGGAAAGAATCGCTTCGAGCACTTGATTGCACGTCACAAGACCCGGCATCAGATTCAAGGACAACAACTCACTCCTTGGCCCTCGTTTGCTGGAGGCAGGATAGTTGCCATCGGCGATGAGGATGGTCGCATGGTGCCCAGCCTCTGCTAGTATTCGCGAAATGGCAGGATGGATCAAATGGCTGCGTAGCATCAGGATTTTCCAGGAGGGTTTTGGAGATGAGAAACGTGCACTTGTAAATGCGTTACCAAGTGTAAAATAGACGCGAGACTTATTGTTGCATATTTTTGGATTAACCGCGTTGAGAAGCAAAGTTGCGGGTGGCTATACTCATTGATTCGACGATACTAGCAGCGCATTGCCATCCCTGTTTTTTTGAGTTGATTCAAACGGGGACCGCAAATATCCCATCCATTGGCGTTTTACTAAAAATTCATGATCAAAAGCAGATATCTGAAATTTCTCAGCGAATTCCTTGTGGTATCGCTGATGTTGACAGCAAAGCAATTCGGACCTTTACCAAGTTTGCTTGCTCAATCGGGAGCGGAGATAAAAAATCCATCTCGACAGATTACATTTCTCGCCGATCCCGAAATTAGGGAGAGCAGCGGTTTAATACTTTAAAATCGTCACGAAAATTGCTTCTGGACTCACAAGGACTCAGGGGATGCTCCTCGACTTTTCTAAGTACATCGCGACGGCAGAACAATCGCAAGGCTGAAAATCGCTGGAGCCAAAGCTGTGGCTCTGGCTTCCTGTTTTCGCGAAGAACTGCGGCCAACGGACGAGTTGAGGATTGGTCGGAATCGTTCAAGCGAGAACCTGTTTTTTTTGCATTACCTAGAATGCGTCAGCCAGAAGCAGTCTGCTTTTCAAAAGACTCGAAATCGAATTACCTGACCAGCGAGCAAGTGCCAACGCCGCTTATCCAAATGACGTTACCTGTTGATGTCGCTACAGATCGCTGACAGAAAAGTAACACCCCCATCGCAATCGCGTTGAGCGTGCCACACTAGACCGACTGTCCCAAATCGACCCCTTCGGCCTCGTGCCGAAGGTGAGCAGGTTTGGCAACCAGAAAATGGTACCTCCAGGACTCCCCAACTCCCTCAAACTGCTGCCTAAGGCAGCAGTTTGAGGGAGTTGGGCAAGATCGGTGCAGTTTTAAATTCTGGTTGCCAAACGCTTCACCACTCAGGCAAGCTGAGTGGCGTCAACGAACTAGATTTGGGACAGTCGAACTAGTGCTTTGTCCAGATTAGATTTTTGGGTTGAGCCGCAGGCGCTAGCCGCGCTTTTAGTCGCAAATAATCACATCGCAGCTAGCGCATGCGGCTCAATTCAACCCCAATTTTTAAGTTGGACAAAGCCAACATTAAATCCTGATTTCCTTCCTTGCGGTCGAAAAATTTATCGGAGTCTCTTTTTTCGCGTTTTTGGTATTTCACGATCAAATCATGTCAGCCCATGGTCCGCGCTCATCCCCATTTTCTATTTTGTTGGTAAAAGGACTCGAAAGTTAGGAAAGGTGTTTGTTTGCAGCTCGGCCCATGCGATATAATTGAACGTCGGATTGGCTCCAGAAGACCAGTCGCAGCATTTCCGACTCTTTTCTTCTCACCCCGCTTTTAGCTGAAAGCATCCTGGACCAGCCAATGCGCGAATTTACCGACCTAATGCTGAAGCGCGGACTGATTTCGCTCGATCAGCTCTCTGAGGCCAAGTTAATCTCGAACAAAGAGGACAAGCCAGTCGGCCGTTGCCTCGTCAAGCTCGGATATGCCACAGGCGAGGAGGTTACTCAATCGTTAGCTGAATTTTACAAGTTCGAATATGTCGACTTAACCACCATTAAAATTCCTGATCATGTGATCCAGTTGGTTCCAGAGTCGGTCGCTCGCGAAAACAAGATTATTCCCGTTTCGGATGCGGACGAAACAATTAAAGTCTTGGTTTCAGATCCTTTCGATATCGAAACTATTGAAAAACTAAGGTTTATTCTGAATCGAAAGGTAGAGACAGCACTTGCTTCCGAAGAGCAAATTCGCGAAGCCATTAATAGATATTATGGCCAAGTCGAAGGAGAATCGGCTGACTCGATGCTACAAGAGTTCACGGATACACAGATCGATTTTACCGAAACGGAGGAGGACAAGACCAAGAACGAAGAGTTTGCAGACGAAAATAGTGCTCCAGTGGTCCGGCTCGTGCAATATATGATTCAGGAAGCAGTGCAGCTTCGGGCGTCAGACATTCACGTTGAGCCTTTCGAGGATCGCGTTCGGATCCGGTATCGAATTGACGGTTCTTTGGTTGAACGAGACAGCCCCCCCAGAAGACTACTCGGTGCGATCAATTCGCGTATCAAGATTTTGGCCAACATGGATATTGCCGAACGGCGCCGGGCTCAAGACGGACGAATCACGATTACCGTGGGTGAAAAGGAACTGGATCTTCGCGTCAGCGTTATCCCTACGAATCACGGACAGTCGACCGTCATGCGACTTCTGGACAAAGACAACATCAAGGTGGGGGTGAAGCAGCTCGGATTGGGGGATCGCGATTTCAAGGTTTTTACCGGCTTGATCAAAAGACCGAACGGAATCCTTCTAGTGACGGGACCAACGGGCTCAGGCAAAACAACCACTTTGTACGCTGCCTTGAATGCACTCAATCGTCCGGACCGCAAGATTATTACCGCCGAGGATCCCGTCGAATACTACTTGCCGGGCATCAACCAGGTCGAAGTTCGCCACAATATCGGACTCGACTTTGCCCGCATTATTCGTGCAATGTTGCGGCAAGCACCGAATATTATTCTCGTAGGTGAAATGCGGGATACCGAAACCGCACAGATGGGTATTCAAGCGAGCTTAACTGGACACTTGGTATTTAGTACGCTACACACGAACGATGCGCCCAGCGCCGTCACTCGCATGACGGACATGGGCGTGCCAGGCTATATGGTGGCCAGCAGCGTTATCGCCGTGATGGCACAGCGTTTGGTTCGAAAGATTTGCACCCGTTGCAAGTACCCAATCACCCTGAGCGAATCCGTTTTGGAGGATGCAGGCTTGCCGCCAGAGATCGTACCGTTTTCAAAATTTTCCAAGGGCAAGGGTTGTCCATACTGCCAAAAGAAGACTTATCGCGGTCGTATCGGTATTTACGAATTAATGGTGGTAAACGGTCGCCTACGTGAGCTAATGTTCTCCGGTCAATCGTCGGCTACTCTCCGAGCGGAAGCCATAAGAGCTGGTATGACAACACTTTACTGCGATGGACTTCGAAAAGTGATCAACGGTATCACCACAATGGACGAAGTTTACAAAACAGCCAAGAAAACCGAGCAGGAGCCTATCGCAATCGAGAAAGTCATCAAGGAAGTGCTCGGCTAATCAAGCAGCAGGCACATTCCATGTGCCGTACGCCTGTAGCCAAGGATCACGGAATTCACCGACCCGCAAACTGACGAATTCCTCGAAGGCGTTTTGAACGCGTTCGCAACGGCACACGGCGTGTGTCTGCTACTTTCCGTTAATCCGCTATATTCACAAGGGAGCTGCTTTTTTGAGATCGTGTGAATTAATGTTATAAAGTTTTATCCACTCCGTCTCGTCGACTATAATCTTTCCGGCACGAGAAATATTTTTATTTCCACTGTCCTCCTTTTGAACTCGTCTAATTTACCAAAACCATGGCTACAGTCTTAATCGACAAACTTCTTCAGGCATGTGTAAAGCAGGGAGCTAGCGACATACATATAGTCGTTGGGCAACCTCCGGTTTTCCGTTTGCATGGTCGCATGCGTCGGCTTGAGACCAAAGTTCTGGAACCGGATGACACGGTACAGTTGATGAAAAGTATCGCGCCGGAACGATGCCAAAGGGAGCTTCAGGAGTCTGGCAGTTCTGACTTTGGGTTCGCGTTTGGAACGCTGGCTAGATTCCGAGTTTCGATTTTCAAGCAGCGCGGTTTCATTTCAATGGTGCTGCGTCAGATTCCAGTTGACAAACTGACTCCTGAGCAGCTTGGTATTCCTGATTCGGTCATGAAACTGTGTTTGCGTCCGAGAGGATTGGTATTGGTTACCGGTCCAACGGGCTCGGGAAAAACTACGACTTTGGCGAGTTTAATCGATTCCGTCAACACGACTCATGATCACCACATCATTACGATCGAGGATCCGATCGAGTTTTATCACGAACATAAAAAGTCAACGATCAACCAGCGCGAGATTGGCGTGGACGTGCCGAGTTTCTCCGAAGCGATTCGGCGTGCGTTGCGACAAGACCCAGACATTATTCTCGTGGGTGAAATGCGAGACTTGGACACCATTTCTGCGGCGATCACTGCGGCAGAAACAGGGCACATCGTTTTCGGTACGTTGCACACTAACAGCGCTATGGGAACGGTGAATCGCTTGATCGACGCATTTCCTGGAAATTTGCAGGACCAAATTCGGACGCAGCTTTCAACAAGTTTGTTGGGAGTGGTCGCACAGACGCTCATTCCCAAGATTGGGGGCGGGCGGGTTGCCGCCTATGAGATTCTCATCGTCACATCCGGTATTGCAAATTTGATTCGCGAAAACAAAACATTCCGAATAGGCTCGGCAATTCAGACGGGCTCCAAGTTCGGCATGAAGTTGATGGACGACGCGCTTTTCGATCATTGGAAGGACGGCAAGGTCACGGTTGAGGACATTTTGGCGAAAGCACACCGCCCCGATGAACTGGCCAAACGCATCGTGAATGCACGGCATGGAATTGTCGAAGAGGAAGAAAAACCGGAAGACGATGGCCATTGATTTGGCGTATTTCGCTCCCCTGCTGGCTTGTCTAGCAGGAAGCCAAGGTTCGCAAGCTAGACAGATGGATCAGCCGCAGGGTGTTAGCCCACGGTTATGGTCGCGATGACAGGTACAGAGTTGACCAGAGGATTGAATTCATGAGCACGCGACGCATAGGCCAAATTTTTGTTGACATGGGTTTCATTACCGATCAGCAATTGCAATTGTTGCTTGAAGAGCAGCATCAGCAGCCTGGTGCGTTGTTGGGTAAATTGGCCGAAGACATGACCTTGATCACCGACGAGCAGCTAGCTCAAGCGCTCGGCGAGCAAATGAACATGAAAGTGGTAACGTTGGGTGATGCACCGATCGCCCCAGATCTGCTTGAAAAGCTGACCGAAACCATGGCGCAGCTCTACCGAGTGATTCCGGTGAAATTTGACGGACGCCGATTGACAGTCGCCACATGCGATCCTCAGAATTTGAGCATTCAAGACGAATTGAGGACGTTTCTCGGCTTTGAAATCGAGATGGTGGTTGCGTCCGAGCGCGAAATTAAAACCGCGATCGAGCGTTTCTATTCGTCCGAGAGTTTGAGCGTTGAAAAGATTGTAAAGGAACTGACCGAGGACACGGAGCTTTTCGCAGCAGCAACCAGTTTATTGCAAGGCGAAAAGTTTAGTCTCGACGGTGCAGAAGCGTTGGCGGATAGCGCTCCGGTTCGCAAGCTGCTCAACCTGGTCATGTTGTTGGCGATCAAGGATCATGCGAGCGATATTCACTTTGAGCCCTTTGAAGATGAGTTCAAGATTCGGATCAAAGCGGAGGGGGTGCTCTATGAAATGGTACCGCCACCTCGTCACCTTGCATTTGCGATCACGACGCGAATCAAGGTTATGGCAAATCTCGATATCGCTGAGCGACGACTGCCTCAGGACGGTCGAATTGAGTTGATGGTCGGTGGTCACCAAATCGACTTGCGAGTCAGCGTTCTGCCGACCATGTTTGGCGAGAGCGTAGTTATGCGAATCCTGGACCGATCGGTCGTATCGTTGTCGCTGGCCAAGGTGGGTATGGACGAAGTGACGATGGCAGGCTTCCGAAAGATCATGCAGCGTCCCAATGGAATTGTGCTGGTAACTGGGCCAACGGGTTCAGGCAAGACGACGACGTTGTATTCGGCCCTATCGGAAATGAATGAGATATCGGAAAAGCTGATCACGACAGAGGATCCAGTAGAGTATGACATCGATGGAATTGTTCAGATCCCAATCGATCATGATATTGGCGTTACGTTTGCTTCGTGTTTGCGAGCGATATTGCGACAGGATCCAGACATCATTTTGGTCGGTGAAATTCGGGACTTGGAGACAGCTGAGATTGCGGTGCAAGCCTCACTGACAGGTCACTTGGTCTTTAGTACGTTGCACACCAACGATGCACCGAGCACGATTACTCGAATGAAGGACATGGGGATTCCCACGTTCTTGATTACTGCAACGGTCGAAGCGATTTTGGCTCAACGGCTTGTGCGGCGGATTTGCACGAAGTGCCGCGAGGAGTCGGATCCTCCCATGGAGATTTTGCTCGATCTCGGCGTGACCGAAGAAACCCGTAGTCAGTACAAGTTCTACCGAGGGAAGGGCTGCGATGGCTGCAACAACACTGGCTATAAGGGCCGAATAGGGTTGTTCGAACTCATGGTTATGAACGATGAATTGCGGGATATGATCATGCAAAACGCGACTTCGGATGAGCTAAGAACGAAAGCGGTTTCGTACGGCATGATCACACTTCGCGATTATGGCAAGCAATTCGTATTCGACGGTTTTACGACCGCAGAAGAGATTGTGCGGGAAACCGTCCACGATCACTAATGTGGAACGGCACTCCGAGCCGTTTTTCTCGGCACGGAGTGCCGAGCTACACTGGCTATGTTTAACGGCCCGCCAGGGCGCGGGATGTTTAACCAAAAGGCGATAGCCAAATGGCACTCACTTTTCGATTTCGTGAACCGGCGGGCGCTAGCCCCGGGCCTGAATCGTTAGCGATGCCGCTTGCGGCTCAGGTTTGCAAACAAAGACAAACAGACGACTGATTCACTGAGGACAACGATTATGCCTGTATACCAATTCGAAGCCATGGATCGCACCGGTCAAGAAATCCGGGACGTTATTGACGCGGCGACCGAAGAAGAGGCGCAGAATACCATTCGGCAGATGGGTTATTTCGTAACCAAGCTGTCGCTAAAAAAAGGAGTGCAGGCCAAGGAGATTGGCAAGAAGAGGAAACGACCGTTCGCGCTGGGCGGTGCCAAGACCAAACATATTTGCACCTTCACTCGTCAGCTATCGATCCTTCAGGACGCAGGTTTGCCGATCCTTCGTTCGTTGAAGATTTTGGAAAACAACAACAAGCCGGGCCGGCTCAAGAATGCGTTGATGGACGTCTGCGATGAAATCGAAACCGGTTCTACGCTTTCGGAGTCGATGTCCAAGAGCCCAAAGGTCTTCAGCCGCCTCTATGTAAACATGGTCAAGGCCGGCGAGGCCGGTGGTGCATTGGAAACCATTTTGCAGCGGCTATCGGAGTTCTTGGAACGTTCCGAGTCGCTCAAGCGAAAAGTCAAGGCAGCCATGATCTATCCGACTGCGGTTGTGATGGTCGCGATCTTGATTTTGGCCGGGATCATGTTCTTTATCGTCCCTACGTTTAAGAAGATGTTCGACGAGTTCGAGCTCGAGTTGCCGGCCATGACGCAGTTGCTCATGGCGATGAGTGAGTATGTCGTGAGTTACTACTGGCTGATGTTCCTGTTGCCGATTTGCTGTGCGCTGGTGGGCAAGATTATTCGCAAGTTCAAACATGGGCGGATGGGTTTCGACCAATTTATCATTAAGGTGCCGCTATTCGGCGGCTTGATTGAAAAGAATATTTTGGCGCGTACTACGCGGACGTTAGGAACGCTGGTGACATCTGGAGTACCGATTTTGGAAGCGCTCAACATCACGCGAGAAACCTCGGGAAATGCGATGTTTGAGCGGATCTTTACCAAGGTGATCGAAGCGATTCGCGAGGGCGAAGTGATTTCGAAGCCGATGAAGGACAATTCGGTTCCGGGCTTCCACCCGATGGCGTTGTTCTATTGGGCTTGGACGGGTGCGTTTCCGGGGATCATGATCATGTCGGTCGCATTGACGTCGGGCCGTGGGGTGAATGCAAAGAAAGACGCTGCGGGCAATATCGTTAAAGCGGTCGCGAAAAAGGGCAAGGCTGTGAAGGATGGTAGCGAACTCATCGTGGTCGGATTGGGTGCGATTGCAGCCGGAGTTGTAGTCGCGAGCTTGATCTATCTCATGAAGATGAAATCGCGAGTTATGGATGACTTGGTGGTCAACATGATCGACGTGGGCGAGGAGACCGGCGAACTCGATACGATGCTTTATAAGATTGCGGACAACTACGACGAAGAAGTGAGCGTGATGACAGAAGGTTTGACGAAACTGATCGAGCCGATGTTGATTGTGTTCCTAGGGGTCGCGGTCGGGTTCATTGTGATTTCATTGTTCATGCCGTTGGTCCAGTTGATCACCAGCTTGAGCGGTTAAAAAATGCGGGACAGGCTTCCAGCCAATCCTGAAAAGAACTGAGCCGACGGCGCTAGCCCAATGGCACTAGCTTTGCGATTTCGTGAACCGGTGGGCGCTAGCCCCGGGCCTGAATTCGCTGGCGAAATTGCTTAAAACGCAGCGTGAACAATCGAAAGTGAGCGCCGCAGGGCGCTAGCCCACGGTTGTCATTGCGACCATGACCGTGGACTAGCGCCTAAGGCTCATATAAAGTGACTTTTCATAAAGCCTAAAGAACTCAAAAGCCAAATAGTGGAGGACGAGCAAATGAATCGAACAATTTCGACTTGGAAACGGACGGGAGCTAGCAGGTTGCGACGAGGGTTCACCCTAGTCGAGTTGCTAGTGGTCATCGCGATCATCGGTGTGCTCGTCGGCCTCACGGTCCCAGCCGTGTTCGGTGTCCGCGCATCTTTCGAGCGATCCGCCGTAAAGTTTGAAGTGCAAGCGCTCAGCGACGCCATTGAAAACTACCGGAGCAAGACTGGTGACTATCCACCGGACGGAAGTTCCTGGACGGTGACGGAGAGGCATTTCCGCAAGGCGTTTCCAAATATTTTGAGTTCGGAATTGAGCTTGATCAACCCGGCCAATGGTGTGCAGATCGATCCTGCAGAAGCGTTAGTGTTTTTTCTAGGTGGCTTCAGTACAGATGCGCAAAGGCCTTTCACGGGCAAGGGTGGACCGTTTGTCAAAGTCGGTACGGGTTATCAGTACAACGGCTCTCGCGACAACTCCTACTTTGAATTCCCCATTGGCCGATTGACATTAGACGGAAGCGGGGCGTCCAATGACGAAACCATGTTTGCGGGTGCCACGAGTGATGTGTTCCCAGTATTCATGTCGCGCAACAACGTCCCAAAATTCGCTGGAACTCCGTACGCCTATTTCGACAGCCGAACCTATCTTTCTCCATCCAGCAATGGAACGTTTTTAAACTGCTATCAGCCGTCCAACGTTGCGTCCGTAACGACTGCCGGCTCCCCGCGAGGCGATTTGGGTGCTGTCCGTCCGTTTTTGGAGTCAGTTTCGGCAACAGGAAATCCCGTTTTTGAGAACCCTAAAACGTTTCAAATCCAGACGGCAGGTGGGGATGGAAGATTCGGAGGGCGGCTATTGGCAATCGGTCAGCAGTGGTTCACTACGAAGGGCCTCTCATTTACTTACAATCCAACGACAAAAACAATGGCACCTGACGCAGCATCGTCAAAGAAGTTTGAACTAAGTGAAAACTTTGGGATCGTAGAGCGTCCAGCATACGACAACGCAAGTAACTTCACCGAATCGAAAACCCTCGGTGAAAATGCGAGCTAGTCTGGATTATCCACAGGGAAATTAATGATTAACCTACAGTCGTTAGCCAAACGGATCGCACTTTGCGGTTTGGTGAACCGGTGGGCGCTAGCCCCGGGCCCGAATTCGCTGGCGAAGTCGCCTAATACGCAATCCGAAACCTTCGGCAATGGTAAGAGTGAGTGCCAACGGGGGTTAGCCTCCTGTCCTGTCCTGTTGTGGTGACGATTACAACCGTGGGCTAACGCCCTGCGGCTAATAAATAATACGGTATCAACCAAATTTCAGTTGATATGTTTGATGATCATTCACGGAGACATTCCAATGCGAAACAATAAAAATCAAACGCGCATCGGCTTCACGCTAGTTGAGTTGCTGGTTGTGATTTCGATCATTGGATTCATGTCGGGTATGTTTCTAGTCGCGTACCGAGGTGCCCTTCTTGAATCGACAGTGCTTAAAACAAGGGGCACCATTCAAAAGATTAGCGAAGTGCTCAACTCGAGGATGGATGAATACAACAGCTATCCGGTTGCACTACGAACGCCTGCGGGTGGTGGGATTCCTTCCTCTGCGGTTCCGTTGACAGTGGCGAGCGCAACGACTTCGGTGTTGCGTGAAAGGGCTAGGTTATTGGCATTGCGAGATATTATTCGGATGGAAATGCCAGATCATCCAGACGATCTCAAGTTTACAACCTATTGGCAGAATGGAAAAACCCCTGCTCAATTTGAGAGTTATCTGGAGGGTCGCTTCCCGTTTACGACGAATCCTGGTTTAGCTGGTTCAATAGCGACGGGGCTTAGCGTGGATCCCAACACTCTACCTGGGTTTTTTGTTAAAGGCACCTTAACAGCACGGACTAAAGCATTGATTACTCGCTTGTCGGCAAGTGCCTGGAATCCGGTTAATGAATGGGACAAAACGAATGCGAATGCCGAGCTTCTGTATTTGATTGTTGAGGGCTCCGATCTAAACGGTTCAAGTGCGATTGAATTGTTTGGTAAGTCAGAAATTAGGGATACAGATGGCGACGGTCTGAACGAGTTTGTAGATGCTTTTGGAAAACCCATTCGATGGATTCGATGGCCGGCTGGTTTTGCGGGCTCCTCTCGATATCACCCTGACATGTTGGACCCTACGCTCGTTTCACTTGGCCGCCTCACAGTGAGTTCGGAACCCATCGATAGATTGAGTACGGATCCAGGTTGGAATACGGCTCAGACACCCGGCACCGGTCTCTCCCCGTTGGTAATCAGCGCGGGATCCGACGGTTTCTTTGGAATTAGATTTCGAGAAATAGACCGTTATCCTCCTCCTTCGCCGCCGCCGCCGCCGCCAATTAGCGTTGGAACGTTCGATGACAGGCCCTCTTATTCATCGGCGGAATCGCCTTGGACATTGTCGGCGTATGGGCTTACTAGATTCACAGACCCGTGGTTTCCTCGTCTTCCGTCAGTCATTGGAATCCGGATGGGGGAATTTGTTAGCGGTTCTCCAAGCGATCTTGAAAATGGACGTCCCGTAACAGCGGTCAACGCCAGCGATAACGTTAGCAGCTTCGACGGAACGGCGGTGTCACTATGAATCAACGAAGACGCAATGGCGTAACCTTAGTTGAGCTTTTGACGGTGCTTGCGGTCGTGTCTTTGCTGGCGCTGCTCGTTTTGCCGACGGTCAAGTCGCTTTTGACAGATCGAAAAGGAACGCAAGCGGCCACGTTGGTTCGCAATTTCTTAGAGGCAGCACGAGCGAGAGCGGTTGGAAGCGGATTGCCTGTCGCTGTTGTCTTTGAACGATTGTCATCGCAGCCAGCAGACATTAATGGCGATGGTTTGATCAATGATGCTGATTTGGTAACAGCACGCTTAATATCTGCAACCGCAACAGATCCATTGCCATCAGGTTCACCGGTCGACACCAATTTCTTGCCCTACAACGCATGCATTCGAATGAGCATGGCAGAGCAACCTATGCCAGTTACCAATGCGATGTTATCTGGATCGATCATCATTTTTGCGAGAGCGCCAGCTTCGTGGAGTAGTGGAGCTAACACTCCTCCTCCAAGTATCAATAGCCCGACTTTGACCCCGGCGGAAATACAGGCTCGTAATTATTTCAGCATTGCTGGGGGCGTAACAAACTCAATACTTAAAGCCTATTTCGTGGCTGGCAATGAAGTTAGCTTTAATAGATCCAGCTCCAGGCACATGATTATTGAAGTGAGTTTCGATACCACCAACGATGTCCTATGGTTCACGACGATTAGCAGCTCGGGTGTGATCGCAAATCTCGAACAGGCGATACCGTCAAACGAAGTCGAGGGAAACCCTCCTGTCGCAATGACGAGCTTCACTGTTTTTTCAAGACCGCGTTCGGTCAATGGTCCGGCCATTCAATTGCCTAAGGGGACATGTGTTGATTTATCACTAAGTGGATTTTCGTCTCAAGGAAATATTTCGGGGCGTGATCAAAGGATGCGGTTTAGTTCAGTATGGCTATACGGACCTGCGTCCGCACCCAATGCTTCAGAGCTTCGTCCCGTTTACATCGTGTTTACGCCAGAAGGAGGGATGTCTCGCATCTATGCAAATTCTTTAGGGAGTGCTCTGATCCCAGTCGAAACAGCGGATGATTTCTTCATGCATGTCGGAAAGATCGACCAAGTCGTCGTGCCGGTGTTCGATAATACCACTAAGCAAAACCTCACAGACCCAAGTATGTACATTGTACGATTGTCTCCCAAGTCGGGTGCGATCAGTGTCGCCCCTGCAACTCAAGGAATTCCTGCATCCGCCGATGTCGGATCCGTACTTGAATTGACGCGGCAAGGTACCTATGGAGCTCCCCTTTCAGGGCAGTAAGATTCCAATATGAAACTACAACTATCCCAGTCTCGTCGAAGCGGCATAACGGTTGTCGAATGCTTGTTCGCTATGACGATCATGTTATTCGGCCTGATTGGCATTGCTGCGATGATTCCGTTTGCTGGTCGTCAAGCAGCCGACAGTTACAGAATCGTTCAAGCGCTGGCGGCTGGCGAGAATGCATTGGCCGTATTCAATTCGAATGTAGTATCGATTCCAACATTGAATGCCCCATGGCAGTTAGTGGAAGATGTCTATCCAATTAATCCGCCGGCAGCGTTGGGGTTGGGAACAATACCCGTTTCCCCTGTGGGTGATTCAAACCGTAGTAGTTTCGAATCGCTTCCGAAACTGTACGAAGGCGATCGGGCAAACGGCCGCGTTTATTCGCTTTACAAATACTATTACGATTTGTTGTCGTCGTTTCCGGCTACTCCAGCCGGTCAACAAACCCGAGCTGCTGTCGCACAGAATCGAGCGATGGGAACAGGTTTTTGTCTTGATCCCATGTTTTGGGCTCAACAGCTTCAGGTTCCTACGACCGCGAGTACCAAGCTGATGGATCGTGATTGGGGGAATTTCCGCAGAACGCGTTTTCCGTATTATCACGAAGTCTATCCGGCAAGCATGAATCCGTTTGCGCCCTTTGCAAGCGGAACGGGGACAACCCCTAGGCTCTTTCGCGTGTCGATGCATGACCCCAGTACTCCTTATGCGACGCCGTACAGGGGATGGATGCGTCTGCCTGGAGCTATTCGCATGGCGACTGTGAGTGGCGGAGACGTGTCAAAGATTGCTCCTGAGAATGATCGAAGTTCAGGTGCGTTACGAGGTTTCTCGCCATCGCAACTGCCAGGTGACGCGATTGTTCAGTCGATGGCACCGGATTCGATGCAGTCTTGGATAGCGACGTTGACTCCCGCTGAGACAACACCGGTCGTTGATCCGACAACTCTTCCGCTGGGACCATATAACGAAAACCCAAATGCTCCGTTGAACCAACAACGTCCTGCCATGCGATTTTATCCCGAGTCGTATGATCTTGCGGTTGTGGTTTTTGGCAAACGCAACACGACGGAACTTGTGATTTCAGATTATCCGACTTTCGCAGCCGAAGGACTCGTTCCGGAAGGCGAACGGCTATGTGAAGTATTGTCATTCGGACCTGAGCATCGCAGTTCGAGCACATTCGATGTCGAGCTGAACGCGAGCCCAAACGTCAGTGCGAAAATCAAGACCGGGGATTGGGTCATGATGTCGCGATATGTTTTTGACAATCCAGTCACTCAAGTTTTGCCGATCCGTGAGCACCATAAATGGTATCGTATCATCGGCGTTGCAGGGGATGAAGTATTCCCTCGCATTGTGCGGGTAGCGGGGCAACCGTGGGACTGGACCATCCCTGAAATCGCAAGTTTCCAAGCTAGCGGATTCACCTCATCAGCAGCGCTCCCAGCGATTCCACCCTCCACAACGGCAGTCACCTTGATTCCCCACGTAATCAATGTATATCAGCGGACCCTCAGGGTCAGCAATTAACGATTCAGTCGAGTATTCCCACTCTCACACACACAACCGCGAGAGAGAGAAAATGAAAATGGCACAACGAAAAAAACACATCCGCCGCAACCGAAAACAAGGGCTCATTCTGCTCATTGTCTTAGGTATGCTCGCAATGTTCACGCTCCTGGCAGTGACCTACGTGGTGACCGCAGGTTCGTCTCGACAAGGGAGCCTTGCGCTCGCGGTCAGAGCTAGAAATTCCAATCTATCGATTACGGGAACGGCCCGCAACGTATTGAAAGATGCGCTCCGTGGAACCAACAACCAAAAGTCCCCTTTCTACAATACGAGCTTGATCGGCGACGTGTTTGGACCGAACCCTATCAGGGCTCAATTCGGTCCGTACCTTTCTGCGAATTCTGCACGTCGATTTTTTGGTATAGGCGTTAATCTAGTCAAACTCTCGGTAACTCGAAATGCGCAACTCAACGGCCCACTTTCCGATCTTGAAAACGAGTACAACTCTCGGATCATAACCATACTCGAGGGGCCGCTAAATGGACAATCGTTTAGAATTCTTAAGTATGTAGGTTTCGTCCGTGGTGGAAATCAATCCGGGCTGGCTCAAGACCCTAATATCGATCAGACTTTTTGGTCTGATCAAGGCTATACGGATCCGTTAGCAACAGACACCGAATACTCGATCTTGATTGATCTCAACGAAGTGATTGGATCTGAGTTCACCGGGGAGTATATTGACACCAATGGCTCCACCAAATCAATAAGCCTCTCAGTGAATAAGTGGATTAGTACTTTTGGAATTTCTTCGCTCTTCTATTTCCAGAGTACCACAACCGGTTCGACGATCGGCTACAAGTTTCTGATCAACGATGCTCCCTTTAATAGTCCAGGGATAGGATTGGAAGATATTGCAGTAAACGGAGTGATAGATCCAGTGAGTACTCCCCTAGGAGTCGTCCCAGGATACGGAAATATTGATAGCCAACGCTTGCTCAAGACCAGTCGAAAGGTTCCGCCGGCTCTATTGACTCATTATGACTTCCTGCAAGATCCAAATATCATGGCTGTAAATCCAGCGGATGGAACGATTGGTGTTGATGGAATCGGAGTTACAACGCGTAACTGGACTTTACCGACAGCTTCGATGCAGTTCGCATTGAACGGATCGAGCAATGAGGGATATGACGTCCCCGGTTACCAGGATCCATGGTTGGCACACCAGTCGTTTGCTGGCGGACAATACACTATTAAGCCTTCGTACCATGATCCGGCGGTTGCGAACTACATTTCCAATTTGTATGATGCCACGACTGCGCTGGCCCCAACTGACCTTCAAGAGTTGGTGCGGCTGATTGATGCGTCGTCGGCGAGAGTATTGAGCTATCCAGGCAAGAATACAGGATTCCGATTGAATGATGGTACCAACGTGAGTCGCCTCTCGTCCTACACCACTGCCAATGTTCAAAAATGGGTGAAAGAGCAGATTTTAGGAGGATGGGACGTCGACAACGACGGTGATGGGATCGCAGATAGCGTTTGGATAGATCCAGGAATGCAGGTGGTTTTTGCTCCCGATGGCCGTCGTTTGCGACCATTGGCTGCGGTATTGATTGAAGATTTAGATGGGCGAGTCAATTTGAATACGTCAGGCGACCGAGTTCAAGGAAACGTCGGATACAACGCTGCACTGAACGTGGGATTCGATGTAACAACTAATGCGTATTACAAGCGTCCGAATCAGATGATACCTCAAGGATTTGGATATGGTCCCGCAGAGATATCGTTGACGGCATTGTTCGCAGGCAATGGCAATTTGTTGATGTCTGGTCCCGATTTCAGCACCAACCCAGTTGGCTCCAATCGGTTTTCGTTTTTTGACGAACTTACAGGCGCTCGGCGCAACGCTCCGTCCCGTATTATCTTCCCCTTCGTAAACGATCGGGTGCCAGGTATTCCACGTATGGCCGTGTATCCAGATCCCTCGTTCAGTGCCCTCAGCGAACGCGAGTTCCACCAAATTATTTCACCCTCATTTTTTCCAAGGATAGGGATTCCGATGAGTCGCCGTGGGACGTTCGGCATGTCGTATGACCGCAATGGAAATCCTGCTTTTGTAAACCCCGTGATTGTGGATGGTGATCCCTATAACGCGGGTACCAACGCGGTCGCAGATGAGACGCGCAACGACAAGTACGAATCGGCTGCGATGGAGAATCCCATATCGGATGATCCGCTCGGATTGCACGATTTAGAGACCATTCTGCGACGTTTTGATGAGGACGCACAGTCACTACCACCGCGATTGCGAGACAAACTAACGCAGATTTCAGGGTACAACATCAGGGATGCGGTGAATCGCGAAGTCACGGTTCGAAGCGGTGAGTTGCGTTATCCCAATTTAGCAACCGCCATGAAAATCGCAGCAACTTCGACGGACCTTACCATCGCGGGCCAAGCGCCCGGTACCGCGACACCGAGCTACTTGCGGTACATTCGAATGCTCCATTCGCAACGTTATCGCAACCAATCCTTTCCGCAAGCCGCGACTGACGATCATGAAATTCCATACGCGACACTTGCAGAATTGTTCCCGGTCGATTTTGCTAAAGGCTTGAGAATGGATCTGAATCGACCATTCGGAGATGGCTACGACGATGATTTTGACGGTCAAATTGATGAGCCAAATGAGCTGGAGTATTTGGCTCAGCAGGAGCGATTCCCAGCCCTTGGATATACGCTAACAAACGGAGCTTACTCTAGAGAAATCAAGCCTAATGCTCGCAAGACAGGTGCCACAATAGCCGAAAATGCCACTCCGTTCCGTAGTGAGACTCGACGTAGATTAGGATCGCGACAAATCCTTGCACGAAATCTATACTGTTTGGCTCAGTTAATCATTCCACGAAGTTACGATTTCCCGGGAATGGAAACGTCAGCTAATGCGTTGAGTCGTGCTCGGATTCGTGCGACTGCGATTGCGCAATGGGCAGTTAACGTTGTCGATTTCCGAGATTCAGATGCTGCCATGACTCGCTTTGAATTCGATATTCTCCCATTTGGCTCAAACAAGGGACTAGCTGCAAATTTTGGTAGTAAACCAAATTTACCTGGTCCAACTGGATTGCCAGACAAGTACGCCTATTGGGCTCCTGACCGCATTGAGCACGCTAATAACAAACAATACGTGGGCGTAGTCTGGGGGATGGAGATGCCAGAACTGCTGATGACCGAAACGCTGGCAATGCATGACAAAATGCTTCGCGATACCGATATGGATACGTCCGGAAAGACCTGTGGTGCCGGTGGCGACCCCGATCTCGATCAATGGCGATTCCCACTCGCATCTCTATTTATCGAGTTGTACAACCCCCGAACCGCTGCGGGAGCCAATGCTCTTGTGCCGGGCGCTCCCTCAAGTCTTTACAACAATAATCAATTGCAATTAGATAAGCTTGCCCCGTTTATTCCAACTTGGGGTAGGCAGCCTATATGGCGCATTGCTATTTCTGAGATGTACCCTGTTAACAGTACCGATCATCCTCAAGATAAATTGAAAAAAACCAATAACACGACTAGAACATTTGAAACTGTGACGCATCAAAGGAGTACAGAGAAGGTTCCGGGTGGACAGACTTCGGACACGGTTCTAGCAGGCGCGAGCGATCTTGCCAACACAAATACTCCTTTGCAATTCATCGAGCAGTATATTGGAACGGATCTACAGTATGATTTGGCTAAACAAAATCCAGTGCCGCCCATACCGTCGCCCAATGGAAATGGATTTGAACGTTTTATTTGGTTCGCAAACCACCAACTATCTGTTCCAGCTATTCCATTTCCTCCGGCTATTCCTGACATTTTGCTAGCGACTCGAACCGCAGGACGAGAGGCAGAGAGCGTTTACATGGCTTCAACGACCGGAGCATTTCTGGCTGGTGGTTCTTACCTAGTGATTGGTCCTCGCGCTCAAACCAGCATAGGTTCGCTCACCCACAATCAGTTAACCGGTGTTGCATATCCACCGGTACTCACCAAGGTACTGATGAGCAATCCTACTTCAACGGTTCGTCCCATTCTTTCACCGTCTTATCAAGGAATCAGCTTTGCTGGAAGCTCCATAAACACAACCTTGATCAATAACGTCAGTGCGAATCAGCCTTGGCTAAGTCGAATCAAGACCCCTCAATCCTTGATTTGCAGTACACCAGCACCCACTGCAAACAATTGGCGGACGGCATTTCCCGGCGGAATTGGAATCAACATTTCGTTGCCGGCTCCAGTCGATGGGCAGTCGGTTTGGCTCCCCGCAAATGTTCCTACCTCCAGGTTCAACGCTACGGACCCAGGAACAGCCGCTTTGCCACCCGACAGTTGGATCGATGTTAGTACTGGAACTTTAGATAAACTTCCTGACACGCCGTTCGACTATTCCAACGAAATGTTACCGAATAAACTTAAGACGGGTACATACGAAAACGTTCGTGCCGCCTATTTACAACGATTGGCTGATCCAGATTTTGCGTATGATCCTGTTACCAATCCGTACATTACCGTGGATTGGATGTCGATTGATTTGACGGTCTTTAACGGAGAGGCTCCCCTCCCTCCTGCCACCCCTAGCGACCCTCCCGTTCCTGGTTCCGATCCCAAGGATATTGCTCCGCGGAATCCGATTCAATTTCAGGCTCGGTACAAAAATGGTGTTTTGTCTCCACTTGCGGCAGCTAATAAAGTCTCACGTAAAGGTGTGAGTTATCATTCTCCGATGACGGAGCCATTGCGAACGACGGCGTTACAAACTAGTTTGCCACCGACAATCGTCGTAGCGGGAATTACGCCTCCCGTAAATCCTGAACCTTACTTTCCCTACCAATTGGGATATGAGAAAACTGGGTATACTGGGAATGTTGGAAATAGCGCGACGACCCTCGGTTATTGCAATGCCGGATATTTTACTGGTGGGTCTCTGCCGACTCCGGCGGAAATGAACGACACAACGAATTCAAACTGGACACAGTTTGATGGTTTTGGACCACCCAGATACGATACAACGGCGCCAGTGGCGTTCCAAGGTGCACCATTGGGATTGGCCGGCGTGACGTGGTTTAATCGTCCCTTTGCTTCGCCATACGAGTTGATGATGGTGCCGTTAACCGGACCAGGTCTATTCGGCCTCCATCACTCAGCCGGGACGACCGTTCAGGACCGAGAAATGAACGGTTTTGTTCCAAGCTATCAAACCACCAATGCGTGGAACGTTAACTTGCGGCATGACGACGCGATGCTGGCGCCGGCCGCACAAACAAGCTTAAATAGCTATTGGGCAAAACCTGAGGATCTGCCGGTACCTTCCACATCGACGCGGCTTGCCGATTGGCCGCTTTTGCTTGAATTCGTCGAAACACAACCGCCGTTTATCGATGCAAATAAATTTTACCGTCCGGATACGATGCTCGGACTTTCTACGATTACTCTTCCGCCTCCAGCCTGGCCGACGCCGGGAGCTGTAGATTTTGTCGCTGCTCGCTTTTTGGATTCGTTTTTACCGGCTGGATATACACGACCTGAAAGCAGCGATCCTGCACATAGTGAACCAGCGACCTCGCGAGGTCCATCTTTGCTCGCACCGTATAATATGAAGCCGAGTTACGTAGCTGGGGGCAAGATCAATTTGAATACGATCGCGTTCGATAGCGCTGGGCATAGCCGAGCGCTCAAGGCGATCGAGCATAACTATTTGGCTGGTGAAAGAGGCAGCGTGCTCGACTCACTTGCTACGAATTTTTCTACGTCGCGTCAGGGTTATGCAACTGCGACCGGTAATGCTTTTTTTAACGGGGCAGTTGTACACCCTGCTCTGGACGCAAACTTTCCGACCCGATTTGTGGGTGCCTACCGACCAGCCATGTCATCGAATTTGGCTCCTGCGCTCGCTAATCCGATGGCCAATCAAAAGATGCGTAGCCGATACGGGGTGGAAACGTCTTTACTTCGTTCTCTCGATCCGACCACGAATACCATTGATCAGGGAACACTTCAAAGTAATACTGCTGACAGGTCGATGCTTTTTCAAGCAACTCCGGCAATTCAAATAGGCGATGAGCTTGAAGCGACGCAACCCTTTGTTCGCATGCAACGGGCTATGCGACTTCCAAATCTTGTTACCAATCAGTCGAATGTTTTCGCTGTTTGGGTGACGGTCAGTCTTTACGAGTACGATCCGATCTCTGGTTTTGGCAATGAGTACATCGGAGATACAGGCTTGCCTGAACGAGAACGCCAGTTCTTTATCATCGACCGAACGATTCCAGTCGGATTCAAGCCCGGCGAGGATCTTAACACCGACCGGACTATCCTCATGCAACGCAAGCTACCGTAAAGGATTTTCCAACATGAGAAGTCACACTAAAAGATTACGGTTGATGCGAAGTGGTACAAATAGCCAGCCGCCTACATTCGCTCGCTTCGGCTTAACATTAATCGAGGTGATGATCGCTACCACGATCACGCTTCTGATGATGCTGGCACTTGCGCAAGGATTTAAGTCGCTGAGCCAAACCGTTAGCGAGGGACGAGCCAAACTGATATTGAGCGATCAACTGCGTGGACTGAACCAACTGCTTCGAAGCGACCTCGAGGGACGCACGACCGATAGTTCGACTCCCCAATCGGCCCTCTTGTCCGCTGGTTATTTCAAGTATTACGACGGACCGATTTCGGATGCGACTGCGGCATTGTTCAATCATTTGCCAACGACGAACCCAGACGTCTATGTAGAGGGACGATTGTCGGCTAGTAAATGGGGTGACATTGACGATATTTTGATGTTCACTGCCAAAGCCAAGCCAGGACAAGTGTTCCGCGGCAAAGTGCCTTGGGCGTTGTTGATGATCAACGCTGTCAATAAAGGTGGCGCACTTCCGTCTGGTTTTAACTGGACGACGGCTTGGCAAACGGATGTCACAATTTCGTCTGAATATGCAGAGATCGTCTGGTTTGTGATGCCACTCAACGAAGATAATTCCATCGACCCTAACAACCCGGACAACATGGTATTCGACGTTGCACCTGGGGTGGTGGATCACAATGGGGATGGTGTTCTTGATACAGATGGAATGCCGGATCGAGTCGCTTTGTGTCGACGAGTGCTATTGATTCGTCCGGATATGAACATCACGCCGACCGAGGCCATGATCGGAACGGCGGTTCAAAATGGAGGTAGCGGTGGTGATTACTTGACCATGCAACCTAGTCAACCATCTCTTTCTACGGTGAATACATTCCGGTTTATGATGCAGTATCCCTACCAGCGATGTGACTTGAGTGTCCGACCAGCTCCGGTTTCACTAGTAAGTGGTGGTACGTTTGTTTCGGTTGCGACGAATTCGATCGAGTCCCTGCAATTGCCAGAGAATAGGTTTGCGCATTATGGTTTCCCAGTGAGTTCTGGTGGATTCAGCGGCACGACAATACCAGCTCTGGCATTGAGTACGGAGTTTCATAGCACCATAGTCCCGTCAAGTACATCTGACGCATATCTCTTAATGACGAATCCAGTATTCGCCAATATTGGAATGAACCCAGCGTTAGCTTCGTTTCGCGACCGAGGGTTTCTTCCCTCCTGTTTTATGCGAACCAAACCAGTCGTTAACGCTACTGGGGGCTATAGCAATGTGCCATTGCTCGAGGAAATCGTCGCATCCAACGTTATTGCGTTCGATGTGAAAGGCTTCGACACATCGGTAAAACAACTTGCTCATCCAGGTTCGGACGGAAACTGGGGGGTCACTAACGTCCCTGCCGAAGCTGGTTGGCCAGGGACGGACGATTTATCGCTTGCCCCGTCCGATCCTGGGTATGCGATTCAGCTCGTGAACATAGCGAAGGGTGGCGCGGCATTTGAGATTCAATCGGGAAACGGTACGTTCGTCGACGTTGGCTGGGGGAGCAAGGTGTATAATTCGATTCATCCCGACTCAGCAGGAGGAGTTAGCATGACGGGGCTTACCGCCGCGCAGCTTTCTAACATCGTCAAATTCTTTCCATCTAGTTTGAGCTTATTGGATTTGAACGCCACATCGAATGGACTGATACCTGCCACGTCACTATACGACTCTGGTGCTTACGTTGACACGACAGTTCATCAATTGTATCAGCCAGCATTCGATACTTTTACAACTGCGTATGAATTCGATGGAGAGGCACTTGGTAGATCCGCTAACGGGCTTATTTGGCAACAAGGGCGCCGGCGATTTGGTTTCTCTGTGACTCAAGGGGCACTCGACGTCGGTAACGATGGTATCGGTGATGACGCAAGTGACAAAGAGGCGACGCCGCAGATTCCATACCGTCTTCCGTCTATTCAAGCGACGATTCGCGTTCAAGACGCAACTGCTGGCACATTGCAGCAGATCTCGGTCGTTCACGATTTGACAAACTAGATAGTGTCCCGGCAGTCTCTGCCGTGATTTCACGTAGGTCCGGCTGTCCTCAGCCGGACATCGAGCATTGCCGAGCAAGTTTTAAAGTTGCGCATTTGGTACAAGCCCGCAGCGCAAGCGAAGGAAATCGTTGCGGAACCTGACTATCCATTCCCTCGCTTACGCGTCGGGCTTGTAGTTTGTTGGTATTTGAAACAAAATCGCTTTAATAACGTAGCTTGGCGTGTCAGCCTGAGGACAGGCTGACGTACGTGCAGGCTGACGTACGTGGACCTCTCCCCTGGCCGATTTTTTGAAGATTCCACAATGCCAATTGGTATCCGTCCGATCAATGATTTTGCCTACAAAAAGATCTTTGGTACGCCTGCGAACAAGCTGGCATTGATTAGTCTTCTCAATGCAATTCTTAGCCTTCGGTCACCGATCGCGGATGTCACAATCGTAAACCCCTACAACCTGCAGGACTTCCAAGACGACAAACTGTCGATCCTCGATGTCAAGGCGGTCGACCAATCGGGAGCCATCTACGATATCGAAATGCAACTGACCATCTTTCATGGATTGGTCCAGCGGATCGTATTCTACGGATGCGAGATTTATGCTGGTCAACTTAACGCTGGCGACGATTATTCTGAACTAAAACCAGCGTTTTCAATCTGCCTCATCGACGGGATTCTTTGGAAAGATGCGGAAAAAGTGCATCATGCCTTCCGGCTTACCGACCAAGAGTCAGGTAGAACGCTCGATGGAACTTTGGAAATTCACACGCTGGAGCTTGGACGGTATAATCTACGTGAGACGGAATTAGCAACCGCCAGCATGCTTGACTGCTGGCTGTACTGGCTACTTCATGCCCACGAATACGAATCGCAGGAATTGCTAAGGCTGTTCCCACAAAAAGCAATTCAACAGGCAACTCAAACCATCACACAAATCGCCCTTGTTACCGAGGATAAAGCCATGTACGACGCACGAGAAAAAGCCATTCGCGACCAACAATGGGCAATCAACGCTTCTCGAGCCGAAGCAAAGCTGGAAGGAAAACTGGAAGGAAAACTGGAAGGAAAACTAGAGGGGAAAATGGAGGAAAGGACTGGGCATATTCGGTCTCTCCAATCCATTATGCAATTGCCCGTCAGTCGGGAGTCCGACTTGCTTGCGATGAGTTTGGAACAGCTTGAGGTGCTCACTGCGGATCTACAATTGCGGATACGCAATCGTTTTTCGTCGTAGTGATTTCACTTAGGTCCGGCTGTCCTCAGCCGGACATCGAGCATTGCCGAGCAAGTTTTAAAGTTGCACATATGGTACAAGCCCGCAGCGCAAGCGAGGGAAAGCGTGGCTGAACCTGGCTATCCATTCCCTCGCTTGCGCGTCGGGCTTGTAGTTCGTTGGTATTTGAAATAAAACTGCCTTAATAACGTAGCTTGGTGTGTCAGTCTGAGGACAGGCTGACGTACGTGACGGCTGGCGTACGTGGACGTTCCCCTTGGCCCATTAGTCGACGCCACCGAGAAGTGTCCAAAAAACTGTTGTTTTTCTTCTACAACAATCTCTAATGTGTTTTTCTTAGTCTCGACTTCAAAGTCCATCAACGAGCTAAAATAACGCCTTGGGTGATCCGAGATCGCTCCCGGTGGAAACTTTTTATGGGCAAATTCGTAATTGTGAGGCGACAATGAAATCTGCTTAGTATTGTTGCTACACTGCATTCGCCGCGCCGCCTCGCGAGCCGCCTGAACTGCTGGTAGCAATAATCCAACTAGGATACCGATAATCGCTATCACGACTAGCAATTCAACAAGCGTGAACGCCGGACGACGGAAATGAGACATGCAAACCCCCGATAGAAAATGTAACTTTTCGAATTAGAATCTAACTGAGATCTCACTAGATGTGTCGAATAAACTTCCGTCAAGGCTTCAGAAAGTATCCAAACGGTTCTTTGGCATAGATTGGCAGTTACCAATTGAAGTCAAATCGACTTGCAAGGATATCGGAATGGGTGGCCCCAAATACAGTCTGCTGGCTTGTTATCGGATGAATCCAATCCAACATCATTCGAACTCGATCGTTCCAGTACCAATTAAATCCAAACGTAAAATCGTTGTACTGGCCTTCGTTTAGGTTATTTAGGTCTAGATTCGACCATCTCGATTTAGCTTCCCAGGCACCCCACCCAACTCCGCCAGGAGTAAGTGAAAAGTTGTTGAATGGGACATTGCGAACAAACTGTGCCCCATGTTGTCCAAACCGTTCAAAGACCCGATTCTCACCAGTCAGGAAGAAACTAGCGTGAAGGTACGCACCGCTCACATGGTTGGATGAACCATCTAAATTGTTGACTGTGGAAAGGAACGCTTCCCCCTGTACCGTGATTTTTCCCATGACAATTGCGGACTCTATGTTTCCAGTTGTATATTGGTCGGCAAGCAAAAGATCGCTATTGATGATACGCGGCCCTTCGCGAATTTGAGGTCGGGACCGAAACACGACCCGTTTGTCTTGATCATGGGTGTACAAAACGCCTATGCCCGTATGGATGAGATAGCGGCCATCGCTCGGCTCATCGTAATATGGCAACCAAGTCAAACGACCGCTAACACGGCAGCCCTGGTTATCGTCAATTCTTACCGGCGTCGCGTCGCTAATGCTATCAAAAAAGACACCACTTGACCATGTTAGGCTCTTGGTATCGTTGCAATTGTAAATTGCGAGACCAACTTCGCGGTCGGCAGTAAAGACACCTTGAGTAGGGATAGAACGCTCTAAAAAGATGTTATTGGAATCGTTCGTGACCTGTTCCAAACTAAAGGGAACGAAGAAGTTGCCAATGCGAATGCGCCCAAACCAAGGGATTTCGTTCATGGAAAGGTACGCATCTTTGACTTGGGAGGATATCGCACCGCCAGGCAAACTGTCGCCGGACGGATCCGGTTCGAGTGCCAATTGTAGACGGAAATCACAGGCTCCATAACCCTTTCCATCCGCTACCAATCGAAGGCGACGAAATTGAAAGTAGTCATTCGTGTTAGGAATCGCTGGATCTGCCTGGGCCCAATTGATATAGTCCATTTGAACGAGCCCGCCCATTTTGACGGCCCATTGCTTAGAGGAGACCTCTTTCGACTGCTTGCCATCCCACTTCGCATCGGAGTTCTCGCATAATTCGGCTGGCGTTTTTTTGGCTACTTCAGCAGCGAACGTGTGCGCACTCTCCAGCTCATCGACTCGCTTTTTAAGCTCCTGGAACTCGGCCCACTCGTCGGTCTGCGAATGCAAAACCTGAACGCCGAACAAGGCAAAGACAAACGCTAGCAGAATTGGCATTCGCTTGGTGGCGCTGACCGCTTGCGAGCGAAAAAAAGTACTCTTCAATGTATCGACCTTACTGACAGGCGACCAATGCTTCAATGCTAGCAAAATATTTACGGAATTTAAAAATCCCCCTCCAGTGGATTCGAAGCCCTTTCAGTTGTTTCGGGCACTAAGTTTGGAATACTTCAGTCGGATTGAGGCGATTGATAAACGGTTAGACGCCTTACCAAAAACAGCCTCACCATTTGTCTTCAGAACGTTGACAATATGTCGATTAATGTCGCGATTTTTCAAAGTCAACAAATTGACTAAGAATTGCAAGTGCGAGCATTGCCAAGATTACAAAGACTGCGCCCATTAGCATCGCTTGGGTCGGACCGAATTGATCCCAGACAATTTCTGTGAGAAGACTTGCAATCAGGGTTGTCACACCCGTTAGAGCATAGAATCCGTCCCAAGTCCACAATTGGTCATATTGTTGCCAGGGCTACAATCGCCTTGCCGATAACAGGTAGGCCGTAACCCAATCGAATCCATCGCACCCGCCTTCCACCTTTTCCTTTGCGATCACTTCGAAAACCAGCGTATGCGGACATCATCGATACAATAAGGATAGCAGCACCCTCCATAGCGCCGAATTGCGTCTTTGAGGAGCCAGTACGCTGATGAGTAAAGAGGGGTAGCAGCGGGTACATCATCTCGCCGGACACGTCCGCCAAGAACGAAACAAAGCTCAAGATCCAAACAGATCGAGGCAGCGGCGGCTTTTTAGAAAAACTCACGGGCTGGTGTTTCATTTCTGACGAAGGTGTTCAAGCCCTATTTTGCCAACCGGAGGATCGATTTGCCATGGAATGAGAACTGTACGACGCGACTGTTGTTCCATGACTTCGCGAATGTAAGTTTGCTCGTGCAATTGACGTTCTCGCAATAGTGGATCGTGAATCGACAGCGGCGACAAACATTGATTGATGACCCATGCGTATGGCTCGATCGCGGCTCGTCGGAGGTCACGTTGCAACGAAGCCGCTTCGTGTACGGGAGTCGCTTCGGGCAGCGTGACGATCAGGACTCGCGTAAAGTCCGGATCACGCAACCTTGGCAAGAGCTGCACTACGGCTTCGGGCATTCGATTCGATTGACGCGTTACTTCACGATGATACGCTAGGGCTGAATCAAGGAGCAAAACAGTGTGACCTGTAGGAGCCGTATCGAGCACCACAAATCCATCAATGCCTTCGGCAACTGCATCCGCAAATGCGAGAAACACCGCGATCTCTTCCGTGCAGGGCGAACGCAGATCTTCGGCAAGCAGCGATTTCCCTTGTTCATCCAAGCGTTCACCTGCGTTGCTCATAACCTTTGCCGAGTACTTGGCTGTCTCAGCGACTGGATCGATTCGGCTGACAGACAGATTTGCAATCGTTACACCAGCCACCGCAGCTGCGATGTGGGCCGCAGGATCGGTCGTGGAAAGGTGGACGGTGAAACCTCGCTCAGCCAAGGCCACGGCAACTGCAGCCGCCACCGTGGTTTTTCCAACGCCTCCCTTGCCCATTGCAAGGATCACACCGTGTTTCTTTTTGGCCAAATCATCGATCAGTTTTCCAAGTTTTAATGGAGTCTCAATGTGGCTTAGGCTTCCAGACGGTGAGATGTCTACCGCAGGCTGTAATCCCAAGCCACTTGCTGGCTGGATCCCCAATGTCCGAAGTGCATCGATGCCAAGGACTCCACCACCGCTCAAGGGGATGATCGTTCTTGGCAAGTTCTCGATCTCACGAGGGATCAAGTCCATCGCGGTTTCTCCTCGCTTTTGCATAGCCAACGCGTAGCGATCGCTTGGTTCTGTTGCAATAAAGACTCCGTTGACAACCAGATGCTGATTCTGTACGCCAAGACCTGCTAACTCCTTGCTCGTTCGAGCCGCTTCTCGCAACGCCGATCCTTCGGCACGAGCAACGAGAACAAGCGTTGTTACCAGCGGATCGCCGAGTGCTTTGACCGTATCTTGATAGAGCATTTGTTGCGATTGCAAACCTGCAAGTGGTCCGAGGCACGATGTGCCTGTCGTGTTCTTCTCAATGAAGCCTGCCCAGGCAGACGGCAAGGTCAATAATCGCAAAGTGTGCCCCGTTGGTGCCGTATCAAATATTACATGGTCAAATTCGCTTGTGGCTGATGCATCACCCAAGAGCCGTGAAAACTCGTCGAACGCGGCAATTTCTAATGTACAAGAGCCTGAGAATTGCTCCTCCATACTAGCGACCGCCGCGGCAGGCAACCTACCTCGGTACGGGCCCACCATTCTTTCACGATATTCAGCTGCTGACTTCTCCGGATCGAGGTTCATCGCTGAGAGTCCGGGAACCGAGGGAACGACCGTCGGGTGATGCCCAAGCGGAGTACCGAGCACTTCATCGAGATTGGACGCTGGGTCCGTCGACACGAGCAAAACCTTCTTGCCTGTATCAGCAAGCTGAACGGCGGCGGCGCATGCCACGGACGTTTTGCCGACACCACCTTTGCCAGTGAAAAATAGGCTGCGTGTGGTATGTTCCAGGAATCTCATGAAATGGCCATTGCATTATAAATCGACAACTATGTGGAACTAACAACAATCTGTTGAACCACAGCATCCACCGGACTTAGCAACGGGTAGCAATTGTTTTGATGCACCTATGTCGACCCAGCTCGCCATCACTTCTCGCGATGGGTACTCTTTGCGGCTAACGATTTTGCCATCGACTAGAATCAGTGGCAAACAATCTGTTCCCTCGCTCCCCAAAAGCTGGTGAACATCTTTGTTTTCAATGAAGGCCATGGGTTGTTGGGCCAAGTTAAAGCGAGTTAGCTGATGCCCTTGCGATTTGAGCCAGTTTAGATCAGCAGCAAACTGCGGCAATTTTGGATCGACCTGTGGGCCGCAAATACCCGTCGAACAACACATGGGCTTGTCGTATACCAGAATCGTTTTCATGGAATTTGTCTCTCGAACATTGTCGATTGCTTTCGTGTTTGTCATCGTTGCCCTTACCTAACTTATCGTATCGACTATCGGCGAATAGCCGCGAATAACGATTAAATTATTAAAAAAGCTACAGGCAAGCGACTAGCCATTCAGCTGATTTAACATCTTTTGGTTGGTGCATCGCAATTCCTGGGCCCATCTAGCTCACCTTGAACGAACCCTTAATTTTTTAAGATTTCCTGGTGTTGCGATACTGTCGAGGTCATCTCGCTTCGCATCGTGGGGAGAACATTTGTCGCCATTCGCTCAGCGAAAGTAGCGTTTATCCATTCTTGCGCGGAGCGAAAGGCGACAATAAAAGATCGCACGAAACTTAGCAGTTCGTGACGTGACGTTCCCGCAGCGGTAATCTGCAATTCCGTTTTTTTTCGCCTATGCATCCTTGCGTGAAGTAGGGAGCGACAATGGGATCGGCTTCAAATACGAAAAGACTTCGGATAAGATTAGACAATCTAGATGAAAGATAGTGCCACTTTTGCAACCCATTATAACCATGAATCGATTTTTAATTTTTGCCGTATGGACTGTTTTTCAAACGTATGCCCTCACCGTTTTTGGCTTGGCCATTTCGTGCTGTGGAGATGAGACTCCGGTTGAGATTTCGGAAAAGGCCCGCAAGATTCATGAGAGCGGATTCGTCTGGGATGGGCACAATGATTTGCCCTGGGCTGCTCGTGAACGCAATGACATTCGTTTCGAAAAAATAGATCTTTGGAACGAACCCAAGCTACACACCGATATCCCGCGTTTGCGAGTTGGAAACGTGGGCGCTCAGTTTTGGTCTGTCTACGTCCCCTCAAAGACTCGACAGGCCGGAACTGCATTCCAAACCACCATGGAGCAGATAGATTGTGTTTATTCGATGGTGAGAAAGTATCCGGAAGTATTTGAAATCGCACTCTCCTCGAGCGACGTCGAGCGAATCCGAAAGTCGGGAAAGATCGCTTCGCTCATTGGTGTTGAAGGTGGGCACTCGATCGAGAACTCGCTCGGCAAATTAAAGGAGTTGTTTTCGAGAGGAGCACGATACATGACGCTAACGCACGGCGACACGCTTGATTGGGCCGACGCAGCCACCGATACATCGCGGAGCGATGGGCTCTCCCCGTTCGGCGAAGAGGTCGTTCGGGAAATGAATCGGATGGGAATGCTGGTGGACCTTTCGCACGTCTCACCTGCAACGATGTCCGACGCTCTGAATATCACCAAGGCGCCCATACTTTTTTCGCATTCATCCGCAATGACGATCGCAGATCATCCCCGAAATGTTCCAGACGACATTCTGCTCCGCGTTAAGCAAAACGGGGGTCTGGTAATGATCAATTTCTTTTCTGGATTCGTTGTCCCAGAGTCAGCAAAGAACCTCAAAGACATGTTTGGTGCTCGGCGTGCAATCGACAAGGAGTTCGGCAGCGATACCGATGCAGGCAAGAATGCGATGTTGAAATGGAAAGCCAACCATCCAACCATTCCAGGCAGCATTGCTATCGTAGCCGAGCACATCGATCACGTCGTCAAGACTGCAGGCATTGACCATGTTGGCTTGGGTGGCGACTTCGATGGCGTGGATATGCTGCCAAAAGGACTCGAGGACGTCTCGAAGTATCCCGCAATCACGGAGCTGTTATTGAGAAAGGGATATTCAGAAGCCGATATTCACAAAATCATGTCGGGTAATATGATGCGAGTATTAAAAGCATGCGAAGGGGCAGCCGTACGCTAACAAAGTAGCGGAGCGGCGCGAGCCTCCCGGTGTCGCTCGCCAAACGTTTGGTACGTAGTTCTCTCGTCCCCACTCCACTCGTCCCCGGTCGGCTTGTCCGACTGGAGCGCAAGGCTCGTTAGCTAATGAACCTGATTCACCCGTGACGCAAGGTCACAGGGGGTCTTTCGAATCGGTCGGTCGCTTCTTCTAGCTTACCAACCTTGTTCACCAAGCGGCACGAGTTGGCTGGGGTCGCTCACGGAACAAAAGTTGCGCAATCAAGGAAACTCGCAATACCGACCAGGCCAACGCCCAATGGCTAATCAATAAACCGTGCTCGCGGTTT
>CAMDKL010000046.1 GCA_945900945.1 Pirellula staleyi DSM 6068 | reverse complement strand
ACGAATAGATCGGCTATAAAGCATCGCAAGTACATCGTTGTCATCAAAGCTCTCGGTCGAATACAAATGCCCCTTTGCTGTATCTCATTCCAAGTCATCGCAAGCCCTTGCTCATCGAACGGTAGCTCGACCGAGACCGTTCTCAAATTTGCTTCGGCGTGATCGCTTAAGAGCAACTGATCGTGCTGTTTGCAGACCCAAAGCCGTTTGCGCTCAACAACCGCTTCACCACCCAAGCGATAAATCCAAAATGGCAATTCAAGCCAGTCATCCCGCCTCTGCAGTTCTAAAACCGGCTGCGCTTGATTTCGAATCTTGTGCCGCGAGCGATACGTGTCTCGGCAACTGTTGTAGGAATCCCAAAGTGACTCCGCGTTGCGAACACAATGCAGGACAAAGAACCCAAATGCAGATTCGTTGCACAAATGGCCGATGGGAACTTCTATATTCAATATCCCATTTTCCATCTCGATCCTATGACGAAATTGCGAAAAGGCATCTCCAATATTTTTGGTTGTCAAAATGCATTGCTGGAGAGTTTTAACGCGACTTAGGAGGAGGGGTTGAGCTAGCCCGCAGGCTGTCATCGATTGATCAACATTTTCAATGGTTTTGATCCAAGGGGCTGGATTCATGGGAGCGGTCCCTGTCGCATGCCAAGGCATCCGGGGCTGCGATTCCGCTCGAAATGGCAGCATCATAGTTCGTTGCGAGTATTCTGGAACGGTCCGCTCAGCCAGACTCGAGCACGTTGGAACCCTCAACGAGTCAGACCGAGCGACATCCTGATCTATAATCACTTGCAAGCCGACCGAGTTCGTTCGCTTTCCAATCTCCGAGAGCAAGAAGTTCTTGAACCAGACTCCAGGATGGAACAATTCTGGCTGATGGCCGCCAACCACCAAGCGTGTGTTGTCCAAATCCGCTATCGAAATCGACTGAGCGAGAATCGGTGCGTAGCCTAACATATACTTTTTCGACGCACTCAACGCTTGTTCGCGCGCCAGACTGCGCAATTGGCAAAACCAAATCGGCAGACTAGGTTGATGCAGGATTGCTTGATTACGATGAAGCAATTTCTTGGAATCGTTCGCATTTGGCCAGCACAGAAAGCGATTGTTTTCTTTTGGGACTTTGAGCGAAGACTGGACAGCAGGCGCCGAGCTTGACACTCTACGGGCACTCCACGCAAAATGGTGTAGCCTCAATCGGTAACGCGTATCCTCGATCAAGCATCGCCTTGATACTTTGGTCGATAACCTTGTTGTAATACGTCAACCGTAGACTGCCGTCATCGAGGGCACCACCAAAGGATCGCTTCTCATCCAAGTAGATCAATGGAACTGGCACCTCTAATATTCGCATCCCGAGCATCGCAGCTTGCGTCCAAAGCTCCAATGGCATTGCGTAGCCATCCACCGTGATATCCAGTTTTGCAACGGCTTCGATCCGATAAGCCTTGAAACCGCAAAAAGTATCGGTGAGATTCCAATGGAATAGATCATTGATCGTTTTGGTGATCTGCTTATTAATGAGGAGTCGTTGAGCAGGAGGAACGCTATCGCCATCGTACTTTTTCAAATAGCGTGATCCAGAAACAATGTCCACGTTCTTGCAAGCCGAAACGAATTGCGGGATTCGTTTGGGTTGATGTTGCCCATCGCAATCTAGGGTCACAATAATTTCGTATCCCTCGTCGATCGCGTATTGAAAAGCCGTTCTAAGCGCAGCTCCGTATCCATGATTCTTGTCATGGTGGATGACACTAATGTCCGAGCGTTGATCGAGAAGCTTACCCGTTCCATCGTTGGAACCGTCATTGACTGCCAAAACATCGGGAGCGTATTTCAACACTTCATCGAGAACATGGTTGACGTAACCCGCCTCGTTATAAACAGGGAGAGCTGCTAGCCATCGCTTCGTCATCGTTTTTTGTGTCCCGGACCTGGCGGTCAACAAGCAAAATACCTCGTAGAAAATACCTGCGCGGGAGGCCCCGAGGGGCCGTTCCGAGCTCTGGCATTGTAGACGGAGGCAAATCCAGGTCAACGGTTTCAGATTCCGAGCTGGGAAAACACACACAACCAGCAGTACAAAATGCTGACTAGTTGAAGTTTTCCGGTTGGAATTCAGATGTCCGAGCGGGTCATCAGGCTAGGCGTAGGCGGTTTCGACGGCGGTATCGGACGATACCTGGGGCGCTTCATGGTTCAATTGCCTCACATAGCCGAGGTCTCGAATGACCTCCAAAATCTCGCTGCAAGTGGGGAACATGCGACCATTTTTTCGTTTATACGCATCCATGGCCTGCATGAATTCAACTTCATCGCCAGAATAATCGCGTTCGCAGGTAGTGGGGTCAATTTGACGACGCCGTTGAGTTTTATTTCGCTTCTTTTCTTCGGCGATGACAGCTCGAACCTGTAGCTCGGATGCTTCCACGATCCGCCGGCTTCCTCGACGTCGTTCCAATGCCACAATCTGTTCTCCAGCAATTTCAGCTTTGGCCATTCTCAACCCCTGGGTTTTTATCAAGCGTAATATCGGTACAGCCAGCAGTACTTTCCTGCCCCCAAAAGTCTACCCGCGCGTTTGAGTCGAGTCGGTAGAGTTGACTCAATCGCGTTCTTTTTCCCAAGACGACGCACGATCTATTGGTTTATGCGGATTGTGAGGGCGGAGGCGGGGCCGCAGATCTGTCCGCTGACGAAACCTCCTCCCCGCAGGCGGATCTGTTGGGCCACAATTCTGTTATTTCACATCCAGCTTGGTAACTCAGGCAGCCTGGGTCGACTTTTCGGTTTTTAGCGAAAGCTCTGCGGATTCCGAGCGTAACGGTTCGATGAACATTTCGGTGTGGTGAAACTCTCCCGTCAACAAATATTCAATGTGTAGACCCAAGACTTGTCAAAGGAACCTGCATTCATGCTAACCCCAGCCAATCTCCCAATGAAGCCAACGAGAGCTACCTACGCTCGATTGCTCGCACAAATCATAGTTGGACTAGGGATAAGCGCCGGACCCGCATTTGTAGCAGGGCCAGTACACGGTCAGTCATGTGATCGATGCGCCGGGTTGAAGTCGCCGAAGTGTGGATGCGAAGCCGAAAAAAGGCCTGGACCGGAGCAATGGTACCGCAAGTGTGTACCTAGGCTATCGCTTGGCGAACAGCTTCTAAGCCACTTTGATAAGATGGGGGATCGCCTTGAAGCGAAAGCAAAAACCGCCAGTAGCGGACAGTACGATCAAGCCGTGAGAAGCCGTTACAACTCAAGCCAAACGTGTGGCTGCAACGCGACGCAAAGTCCAAGCTGTGGATGCGAATTCAATTCTATTCAGCCGTCGAATGCATCCTCACCCTTTCGATTTTCTCCGTTGGAAACCGGAACGGATCGTCCATTCCCCGACGATCCGAACCGATTCGCAACCGATTCGATTTGCGACAAACACATAATCGCTCCTGGTCACACTGACCCTCTCTCCAGGACGCCCAACACTCCTGCCACTGATCCGACAGCGCAAAACCTTCCCGTCGAACGTGTTCCTGTCGAACCTCTAAAGGTTACGCCTGAACTCACCGATCTATCAGACCCGCCCCCTGCATGGGCTCCCGATTCGAAGCCTCCACAGAAAACGAATCCAATAACTCCCTCTGAATCAAAGCTTCCCGATGTCCTTATGGATCCGTTCAAAGATGATGCGAGTTTCAGAGGAACACGACAGAAAATGGAAGGGATTCTTCTGACTAGCGATCGTCAGCTTTCCACCAAGGTCCTAAGGCTTGCGCCCTCCGATCAAGTGGCAGAGGAGGAATCGACACCCATCAAGCCACAGAAGCCATCAAGACATTCGCCTTTAAAACTAAATGGGCCAAACCTTCAGTTCGAGGCGACTGAGTCTGCGTCGAGCAATAGCTCGCAAGTCGTCCCGTCCAACTTTAACGAGGCATCAATGGGAAAGGCGATCGTTCGAAAAGAGATGAAGAAACGTCCTTCCGAAGAAATACCTTTGGTGCCAAGAGTGAGAGTTCCAACCAAGCGTTAGGGGACGGGGCTATAGTGCAGCCTGATAAATCGCAAGCATATCGGACTCGGTAACCTCTCTTGGATTGAACGAGGCAGTCCACTGTTTTGAGGCAGAACTGGCGAGCTCGCGAAGGAACGCAATCGTCTGCTTGCGGTCTTCTGTTAACGCTTCTGGCCACTGTGGAAGGCCTTTGAGCGAAGTTGCCAACGAGGCTTGTTGCATCCACTTCGTAAAGACCTTCGCAATGATTTCAGAAGCGGACGGCCCAATCCCGGCTCCTATACCCTTGGGCAATAGCTTAGCTAGTTCGACATAACTTTCTTCAACGGAATGGCTATTGAATCGAATGACATGTGGCATCATGAGTCCGACGGCTTGACCGTGCGCAACGCCCAACGTGGCCGTGAGTGGGTTAGCAAGTGCATGAGCTGCACCCAACATCGAAGCCTCGATTGCCATTCCTGCAAAGCAAGCTCCGAGCTGCATTCGACCCCTGCCTTCGATTTCACCCGGGGTTTCTAAAACCTGTGGAAATCCTTGCGAAAGCAATTGCCACGCCTCGCGTGAATAACATTCCGAAATCGGATTTCGTTTTTTGCAGACAAACGTTTCCAAGGCATGCGTTATCGCATCAATTCCTGTCAACGCGGTGACCGAAGTTGGTTGTGTTAGTGTCAGCGTCGGATCGAGTATGGCAATTCGGCAGGCGGCACGCGGATCACCGCAAGCCATTTTTACATGGGTCTCTGCGTCACTAATCAAGGCAAAGGACTGCGTCTCGCTGCCTGTTCCAGCAGTCGTTGGGACCGCGATCATCGGTAGCATATTTTGCGTCGCTTTGCCGACCCCCCAAAAATCGTGGATCCTGCCGCCACACGAATAAACGAAATTGATTCCCTTGGCGCAGTCCATGCTCGAACCACCACCGAGTCCGATGAGCAGGTCCGGTCGGAATTCTTTTGCGAATTGCAGCCCTAGGTCGACATTCAAATTCGTCGGATTTTCTGTCAAATCGTGGAAGCCCGTTACCTGAATTCCAGCTTCTAGGAGACTTTCTTCTCCGGATGAAAAAAGACCTGCTTTTACAACGCCCGGGTCGCTAACGACGAGGGCCCGTGAACATCCGATTTCCCTCGCCAGTTGCCCCAATCGCGCGATAACATGAGAACCGAAAATGATTCGTGGACGAAGTTGATAGTCGAATTCCCGCATGGAGCCCTGTTTTCCCGTTTTCATAAATTTCTCAGCGGTATTAAGCCACCTGTGTAGGTGCTGGGCCGGACTATTCATAGCCCGACGCGTAAGCGAGGGATTCCATTCAAATCCCTCGCTTACGCATCGGGTTACGATAAACAGACTGCTTTTCGACAAGATGACATAACTTGCAACGTAGTAAATACGTTACGAGAATCATGACTCGTGCTAATGAATAATCCTGGATAGTATACGCAATCGGCAAAGCTAAACGCAAACCTGCCTTGCTCATTGGAAAAGGAAGCGGAAATCTTCTCCTATCCCGCATAAAGTACCAAGTTTGTTCTAAACCATTGTAAATAGTCCCTCTAGCTCGTGTTGTTCTCGTGATTTTTTACTCAGCTCTTCTCCGATAACTTCTTGTGACTAGTGTTCATGGATGGACAGTCGGGAATCTCTCAACCGGGGGCATGATGCCTCTCCTTCCATCCATGAGCGCTACGAAACATGAATGGCCCTTATGTGTTTAGGCCGTTTCAAAAACGCTTTTGCGTTCCACCCTTGTTCAGGATAGGAGTTCCAGAACCATGAAAATGAGCAAATTCGCGCTGACTGCAATGATTGCAAGCGCTTGCTGTGCGGGAACGGCCTTCGGTCAATCTAACCGAACTGCTCCCCGATATTACCCAGCGTCCTATTACAGTTATTACCAAGACGGAGCAGCAACTCAAGCTCCAGCACCCATCACTTCCGCAAGTAACGCTTCCGCTTCCGCTTGCTGCGACAAAAGTCCAGCTTGCGATGTTTCCGACATTTGCAACGGCAAAGGCAAAGGCAGCAGCTGCGACAGCCTTGGAAACTGCAGTTGCGGCAACGGTGCTTGTGACGGCGGATGTGGCGGTAGCGGTAGCGGATGCGGATCCGGCGGACTGCTAGGCCTCGGCCTCCTCGGTGGCAATTGCTGCATCGGGGAACCATTGAAATTGGCACCAAGCCCAGTCGCAGGTTTCAATATTGGCGGTTGGACGAGCGTTGGATATTACCACAAAAACAATCCGAACAGCTTCAATAACTACAAAGACCAAGTGCAACTCGGCCAACAGTGGTTGTATGCCGAGAAAATTGCCGACGGCAGCGAAGGCCTTGGCTTCGGGGCACGCGTCGACTACATCTATGGTACTGACGCTCCTGATACTCAAGCGTTTGGTCTGACCAACAACAGTTGGGATAATGGCTGGGACAATGGAGTTTCCGGAGTTGGTGGCGCGAGCAACGGTTACGGCCATGCCATGCCTCAGTTGTACGGTGAAGTTGCAATGGGTGATTTGAGTGTCAAAGTTGGACACTTCTTCACCATCGTTGGAAACGAAGTCGTTCAGGCCACTGGCAACCACTTCTATAGCCGTCAATTCACGTTTTACAACGCTGAACCGTTTACACACACGGGGGCCTTGACCACATACAATGTGGATGCAGATACCCAGCTGTACAACGGCTATGTCATGGGGTGGGACAGCGGCTTCGAAGATAACGGCGATGCGTACCTCGGCGGCTTCAAGAAGAAGTTGAACGACACCTTCACTTTGATTTACACCACGACTTTGGGAACATTCACTAAAGCAAATGGTGAAAATGGAAATATTCAGAGCGTGATCCTGACTGCAGCCGTAACCGATGAGTTGACGTACATTTCGCAAACTGACTGGATGTACACACGTAACAATGCAGGCGGAACACAGCGCAACACGTTTGGCAACATCAACTACTTGATTTACAAGGTGAACGATTGCGTATCGCTCGGAAACCGATTTGAGTGGTTCAACTTCGGCGGTGCAGGTTTCAACAACGTTCAAAACGACGATAACTTCAATTTCACCACCAACGTAAATTACAGGGTCAATGCGAACTTGATGTTTCGGCCAGAATGCCGTTGGGTCTGGGATCGTCAACGATTCGGATTCAACGAGAACAATGCGTCGAGCCAAGCAGCAATCGGTGGCGACATGCTCTTTACGTTCTAGTTGCTCCTAAAAAAGAGCACTCTCAAAAGACACAATGAACACCGTGCCAATTGGCAGGGTGTTTTTGTTTTTCTACAATGGTTTCATGAACAAGACTACGCAAGGTTTCATTGCAGCCGCAAAGCAACTTCGATCCGACCTGGATCTACTCCAATTCTCAGCACCGGTTTCTTGGGTTTATAACCCGCTCCACTATGCTTGGTCCGCTCAAGAAAAATACTTGAGCCTGTACGCCGGCTCTTTCTGCCGGGTCTTTCTTCTTGGAATGAATCCTGGCCCTTGGGGGATGGCTCAAACCGGCGTTCCGTTCGGCGAGATCGATGCCGTCCGAAACTACCTCAGGATTGAGACGAAGATCGGCAAACCTGACCGCGAACATCCGAAAAGACCCATCGAAGGCTTTGCTTGTACTCGTAGTGAAGTCTCTGGCAAACGATTGTGGGGGCTTTTTTCATCGCGCTATCCAATCGCAAAGGATTTCTTTGCAGAGCATTTCGTTTCCAATTATTGCCCGCTTGTATTCATGGACGACGGTGCTCGCAACGTCACTCCGGACAAACTACCTGCGTCCGAGAGGAAAGACCTGGATGCCAAGTGCGACCAGCATTTGCAGAAGTCCCTTTTGTTGCTCAAGCCCGAGTTCGCGGTCGGCATTGGAGCCTATGCCCAAGACTGTCTCAAGCGAGTCTGCAACAACCATGCAAAGCTCCAATCAACGACGGTTTGTAAGATCTTGCACCCGAGCCCCGCTTCGCCTGCCGCCAATCGAGGCTGGGCCGAGCAAGCCACCAAGCAATTGCAAGATGCCGGTATCTGGAACAAATAGTAGGACAGGCTGCCAGCCCTTTTTTACCCCACAAATCGTTTGATACTGCTCTCCTGCCAGCTTGCTTGGCAGGAGAGCAAAGTTTGGTAACCAGCATATTACCCTACTGCGTGCATACCCCCTATTTTCAAACTTGCTGGCCGCCTCCGGCGGCCAGCAAGTTTGAGGGGATTATTGGTAAGCCCGATCTGGTTACCAAACTCTCTCACCTGCGAGACAAGCTCGCAGGAGTCGAATTATTAAGTTGTGGGGTATAAAAAGGCTAGCAGCCTGCACTACTTCAAAATCCTTACGGCGTGCTCGACAGAATCCACCAATCGACTTACCTCATCCGGCGTGTTGTACAAGTAAAAACTCGCTCGGCAGGTAACCGAGACTCCCAGCCGACTATGCAGCGGCATCGCACAATGATGCCCAACGCGAATCGCAACACCGCGTCCATCCAATACACTTGCAATCGCTTCGCCGTGTATGCCATCGACCGAAAACGAAATCACACCGCTCTTGGATTCGAGCGGGGGTGAAAAGATGCGAATGCCAGCGATCTTACTGAGCCCGTCCATCGCTTGCCTTGTCAGCAAACGCTCGTGTTCCATCAACCGATCGTGACCAATTGCTTCTAGATATTCGATTGCAGGTTTCATCGTTATGATCTCTGCAATCGCAGGAGTACCGGCTTCGAATTTATGGGGCAAATCCGCTAACGAAAAACCATCGAACGTTACCGACTTGATCATGCTGCCGCCACCTAGCCAAGCGGGCATGTTCTCGAATATCGATTGCTTTCCATAGCAAACACCAACCCCTGTCGATGCGAGCATTTTGTGACCACTGAAGACTACGAAGTCGGCATCCCAGTTCCGAACGTTAATCGCACCATGAGGCGTTGCTTGGGCCGCATCGACGACGACCACAGCGCCGACTCGATGCGCTAACTGAACAAGCTGCTTCACCGGATTGATTGTTCCTAAAACATTTGAAACGGCAGTAAACGATACAAGCTTTGTCTGTGGTGAAAGCAACCCTTCGAATCGATCGATATCCAATTGGTAGTCGGTTCGAATCGGCACCCAACGTATCTTACAGCCCCTACGCTCGCAAAGCTGCTGCCATGGAACAATGTTGGAATGGTGTTCCATCTCAGTAAGCAGGATCTCGTCGCCGCGACCGACGTTGGCATCGCCCCAGGCATGAGCGATAAGATTAACCGAGGCTGTCGCACCGGAGGTAAAAATCACCTCTTCTGTTTTGGCCGCATTGATAAACCGTCGCACTGACTCTCGGCTAGCTTCGACCCGTTCTGTCGTCTGAACTGCCCATTCATGCCCCGAACGATGAACGTTTGCGTAGTGTTCTGAAAAAACGCCAGTCAGCGTATCGATAACCGATTGGGGCCGTTGCGATGATGCCGCATTATCCAAATAAGCGATCGAGACGCCATCGCGATTCTGCCGCTGGAGGATCGGAAAGTCGGCCCGGATCGGTTCCATTCTGGCCAGAAGCGGCCCATGGTCTTGGAAGGGAGGGGCATTTGCCGACGCGTCGTCGCGAGATGTCGGACTCGATAATTCTTGCATGGATTCAGCGTAAAGACGAATCCGTTTGATCATCGAATGCAATCCGTTGCTTCGAAGCGGCGAAAGAAACGATTTTAAATGCAGACTATCGAGCACCTTTTCGATTGGAAATGCAGTGATCTCACCAGGAGATTTTCCTGAATAAGCAGACATCAAAACGGCAACCAAGCCTCGGACCATCGGCGCATCGCTTGACGCCAAAAAGTGGTACACCTCGCCGCCCCAGTTAGGCACGATCCATACCATACTTTGACAACCCATCACCCTAAATTCTTCGGTGCAAAACTCTTCAGGGAACGGAGGAAGCGATTGCCCCAGTTCGATCAGAAACTGGATTCGCTCTTCGGACGTTTCCAAATCGTTCAGTTCCTCTTGCAGTTCCGAAAGGTCGGGATAATTGATTTCAGTGTCCATTTTAGTGCGATTCACGTAGATCCGGCTGTCCTCAGCCGGACATGAACCTTGGGTTAGAAAGTGTTGTGTCAGCCTGAGGACAGGCTGACCTACGTGTTGTGTCAGCCTGAGTACAGGCTGACCTACGTGGACGGCTGCGATACGTGTTTTAAAAAATTCCGAGTTGGTCTCTGGCGTCTTCTGTCATTCTATCCTGAGTCCATGGCGGATCCATCACAACCTTGATGTCGACCGCTCCAACTCCTTCGATGGCTTCGATCACCTGACGGCTGTTGGCGACTAGTTGAGGACCGGCCGGGCACATCGGGCTGGTCAAGGTCATTTCGACGTTGACACTTTCTTTGCCCTCGTCGCCCGGTTGTATGTCGACGACATAAATCAACCCAAGGTCGACTATGTTCACGAACAGTTCCGGGTCAATAACCAGTTTGAGTTGCTCTCGTACGTGATCTTCAGTGATTGGCATTTTATCTCTAGCTCATGGTTTATTTTTGCATAATTTAGAACGGCATAATTTAGAACGGCACAGTGTAGAACGGCACTCCGTGCCGTTGCTCCGTGCCGTTGGTCTCGGCTCGGAGAGCCGAGCTACACTAGTTGTCCTTCAATTGAATGAAAATTTCATCATTCTCGATTCGCACTTCATGCGACAGCGTTCCCTCCGTGGCAGGCATGCAAATCGCGTCACCCGTTCTGACGTCGAACTTGGCTCCATGCCTTGGACATACCAAACAGTTTCCGTCCAATTCTCCGTCACCAAGTGTCCCACCGTCATGCGTGCAGAGGTCTTCCACGCAAAAAATCTTGCCACCATCCAACATCACCAAGACGACAAACCTATCGCTCACTTCAATGGCTTTGGCTAGATTCGGTTTCAACTCGCTTAACTTGCAAGCGAATTCAAACTTGTTTTTACTCAAATTTGCGGTCATTTTTCAGCACGTAACTTTCTAATCGTATTGGCGAACTTGGCGAGCGATTGCAGCTCCGAGAGCCTCGCGAACACTTTCGATCGATATGCGATCGAAAATTTGCTGAAAAAAACCGGTGACGATCATACGAATCGCTTCTTGCCGAGTAAAACCGCGTGAACGTGCGTAAAAAATCAGTTCCTCGTCCACCCGTCCACTGGTACTACCGTGCGTGCATCGAACATCGTCCGCTTTGATCTCGAGACCTGGAATGGAATCGGCTCGGGCGTTGTCGCTTAACAGCAAATTATCGTTCCGCTGATAACCATCCGTCTTGTCCGCACCTTCATCTACTTTGATCATTCCACGCCAAACCGTACGCGATCGGTCCTGGAGTACCGCCTTGTAAAGGAAGTCGCTGGTGCAGTGCGACGCTGAATGCCGCTGAAGTGTATTGAAGGTGAGATGTTGGCGATCGCGAGTAAACAATACGCCGTTCACATGGCTATTGGCCCCTTTGCCAACCAGCGCGACACGTTGGTCCACTTGGGCAAACTTGGAGCCAACTGCGGCAATCGTCCATTGGATGTTTGCATCTTGACCAACACTAGCTCGTTTGTGTGCAAAGTGCCAAGTGTTGCTGCCCCAATCTTGAAGTCCAACGAAGCGCAAATTGGCCCGAGCTTGTACGACAAGCTCAACGCCACCGCAATGAAAACCGCCGGCATTTGGAGTCTCGCTACTGGACTCAAACAGTACAGTAGCCTCGGCTCCGTCGTCTAAGACCACCAAGGAATGCGAAAGGTCGACGTCGCCGTCCCCCATCGCGGCGTGAATGTGCAGCGGCTTGTCGATAACGACGTTCTTTGGCACATACAAAAAGTAACCGTCCGTCCACATCGCAGCCTGCAACGCTGCGAACCGATCGGTATTGATATTGATCTGAGCATGAAGGTGTTTTTTCACCAACTCAGCATGGTCGCGGGCACAGCGGCTCAAAGAACCGAATACGACTCCTTTGGCTGCGTATTTCGGGTCCAGCGATTCCGAGGTCACCATTCCGTTTTCGCAACGGATCAAACCCGCCACATCGACACCCTCCAGCAATCGAACCGGTGCGTTGGCAACGGATTGCGTTGCGGTTTCATCGGTGGGGTTGTATTTGGCTAGTTTGAAGCCCCGAAGATCGGACCGAAGCCAATTTTCATCGCGTGGATTTGGCCATCCCATCGATGCAAACGCGCTCCAAGCGTCTTTGCGAGCTTGGGTAATCCAAACAGGATCGATGCGTCGATCGATAAACTGATCGAAGCCAGCTTGATCAAATCCAGCAGTTTCGTTGCGAGCAACAGCAGACGACATTTAGCCCACCGACCCTTCCATCTGAAGTTGAATCAGACGGTTCATTTCAACCGCATATTCCATGGGCAACTCTTTTACGAGCGGCTCGATAAATCCGCTAACGATCATGGTGCTGGCCTCAGCTTCGCTCATACCCCGACTCATCAAATAGAACATTTGCTCTTCGCCGATGCGGGACACGCTTGCTTCGTGACCGACGCTTACGTCCTTTTCAAGGATTTCGATGTACGGATAGGTATCGCTGCGGCTCTTGGAGTCCAAAATCAATGCATCACATACAACGCTGCACTTTGAATTCTTGGCACCCTTTTCGACGCGTACCAGACCACGATAACTTGCTCGGCCACCACCCTTCGAAATGGATTTACTGATGATCTGCCCCGTTGTGTTAGGAGCGCAATGCACGAGTTTTGCACCGGCATCTTGATGCTGTCCTTTTGCGGCAAACGCTATGGAGAGAATTTCGCCGTGAGCGCCTGGTTCAAGCATATAGACGGAAGGATACTTCATGGTGAGCTTGCTGCCCAAGTTTCCGTCCACCCACTCCATAGTCGCGTCTGCATACGCAACCGCTCGCTTGGTGACCAGGTTGTAAATATTGTTGGCCCAATTCTGAATGGTCGTATAGCGGCAACGACTTCCACGTTTGCAAATGATTTCTACGACAGCCGAGTGCAGTGACTCGGACGTGTACATCGGCGCCGTGCAGCCCTCCACATAGTGAACCGAAGCACCTTCGTCGACGATAATGAGCGTTCGTTCGAATTGCCCCATGTTCTCTGCGTTGATGCGGAAATACGCTTGCAGAGGAAACTCAATCTTGACTCCCTTGGGAACGTAGATAAACGAACCACCGGACCAAACCGCCGAGTTCAACGCCGCGAACTTGTTGTCGGTCGATGGGATGATCGTCCCAAAATACTCTTTGACGAGTTCGGGATAATCGCGTACGGCCGAGTCGGTGTCCGTAAAGATAACGCCTTGGTCGGCGAGATCTTGTTTGAGCGAACCGTAGACCACTTCGCTTTCGAACTGAGCCTTCACTCCCGACAAGAATTTTTTCTCCGCCTCAGGAATTCCAAGCTTGTCGAAAGTGTCTTTGATCTCTTGCGGAACTTCATCCCAAGTCTTGCCCTGCTTGTCGGTCGGTTTCAAGTAATAAAAAATATCTTGAAAATTGATGTCGATGGCACCGCCCCACTTCGGCATAGGCTTGGACTGGAAAATCTCAAGGCCCTTGAGGCGATAGTCTCGCATCCATTCCGGCTCGTTCTTCATTTCCGAAATCTGATTGACGATCTCGGCGTCGACCCCTTTTCTCGCTTTGAAAACAGCTTTACTTTCGGTGCGAAAATTGTATTTGTTTATTTCGCCTACGGATTCATTGGATGCAATATCGGTTGACATTATGTGGTTTTCTTTGGGTTGTTTAGGTTTTGCTGAGATTGTTTCAAGGATGGTTTGCTAGATAGCAACCGCTTCTTCTTTGCCGAGCAATTCCTGGTTGGCCGCTTCGGCGTCTGGGTATGTTTTTCGGATCCGTTCGTAACCGTGATCGTGCAGTTCGCGAGCGAGTTCAGGTCCTCCAGTCTCCACAATTCGACCTCCGAGCATGACATGCGTGAACTGAGGTTTGTTGTGCTCGAGGAGCTTGTCGTGGTGCGTGATGATCAGCAGACCCATCTTGTCGCGTCCAATTTCTGCAATCGATGCGCTGGCCAGCTTCACAGCATCCGCATCAAGACCACTATCGGTTTCGTCGAGAATAGAAAATTTCGGCAACAACATCGCCATCGTCAAAATCTCAGCCCGCTTCATTTCACCACCGGAGAAACCGTCGTTGACGTAACGGCGAGCGAACTCCGAATCCATTTTGAGTTGTTCCATCTTGGATTTGAGCTCTTTGCGAAACTCCCGCATGGGAATCAAGTCTTCGCCTTCCTTGCGGTCGGGACGTCGAACATTCGTAGTGGCATGACGAAGGAAATCTGCCGTCTTTACACCTGGAATAGCGATGGGACGCTGGAAAGCCATGAAGATTCCGGCGCGTGCCCGCTGGTCGGCTTCCCACTCCGTGATATTTTGATCGTCAAGATAGATCGCTCCCTCAGTAATTTCGTAATTGGGATGGCCCGCGATTGCTAAGCCGAGCGTGCTCTTACCCGAACCGTTTGGGCCCATGAGAGCGTGTGTTTCGCCAAACTTTATTTCCAAATTAACGCCGCGAAGAATCGGTTTTCCGTCGACAGCGACATGCAAATTTTCGATTCGGAGTTTGTGTGACATCTGTTCTTTCGATCCAAGCTCAATTTGAAAAATGGTAGTAAAATAGAAATCTAATATCGATGCTGGACGATCAACTCGCCGCACCTGCTACGGTAACAGTCGGTTTGAACTGGCAACAACTATGGCCATCCAGGCGACACTGAGACAACTCCATTTCCTGTCCCAACGCAGTGCTTAGCACTTTCGTTTCCATGTTGCACACGCTGCGATCTTGCTCGTGCCCCACTAAGTCTGGGTAGGGGCAAGCTTGAACCTCGAGGATCGGCAATCCAATGCCGCTGGTCATACAAGTTGGAATCTTGCGATTCGTCAAAAGACCTGCCATCAACTGCATTCGATCCTCGAGCGGACCGTCTGCCAAAAGTTCCCGAAAAGAACCCCCCATGCGCTGAGATACCCGCTCAATCAACGTCGCTTTTACCTCGGGGGACTCGATCATTTTAATCTCGTTCCACAACGCAATTGCCAAGTCGCTGTAGGTCACCCCCGCTTGTTGAGCTCCCTTGGCGGTCAAGAAGTAATTGAACGAAGGCCTGCCTCGACCAACGCCTTGCTTGCGACGCTCTATCAAACCGGATTCCTCAAGTCGATCAAGCCGCTGCCGAATGGCCGTCGCGGTGACTTCGAGACGTTCCATCAAGTCGGTAACGGACAGCCCAGCCTGCCGTCTTAGTAAATTCAAAACAAGCTGGTCCACAGGCCGGGTCGGCTCGTCGTTGGATTGGGTCTTGAGTTCCATGGGAATCACGTGTTTGCTAACATAAATACAGTAAATTGACCCAAAGGAGTGGTGCAATCGCTTTAGAAGTGTACCCAATCAGCCAATTTAGACAAGCTGCATTGCGAATAAAGCAGCGGAGTGGCCCGAGCCGCCCCTGTGTCAGCCGTCGGAGCCATGGCAATAGGCTTTTGCGGTTTCAATCGGCTTGCGTTGGCCCAGATGTCGTATCCACCGTGACTACTTTGCCGTCTCGCCATTGCAACTCAATGATTTTGTCGGCGTATTGCTCGAAAAGGTGCCGCTCGTGGTGACTGATCATCAGGACTTGAAAACCAAGAGTCCGGCTACCGTCGTGAATGATTTTTACTAGTTTGGGAACCAGATCTGCACGCAGCCAGCAATCTTGTTCGTCCAGGACCAAAAAGCGACGATGCGTCGCCTCGTCAAGCGTCGCCAGGGCAAAGATTCGCAGGCAAACACTTACGATATTTGCGACCGAGCCACCTTGGTCGTTGATGAGATCCTATGGTTTTCCGTTTTGATTTCCGTCTAACTCTCGAATCGCCTCCTGCCTTGCGAACGAAAACTGATCTAGTTTCCGGCGAATCTGTTGGGGATCGGCAATGAAAGGAGCGCGTTCCGCAGGGGAAATCAGTGTTTCGTGCACTTTAAGAACACCTTTCATCTTGAGCCTTCCAAAAGGCCCCCGAAATTATCGCCACTTGCTACAGTGATGAAATCAAAAATCCATTATGGATCCATTTCACCAATTCGTCACGTCGAACCAATAGAACCATGTTCAAACTCTGGGTTATTGCGCACCGCGAGTATGTGGCCATGGTCGGGACCAAAGCTTTTCTGTTTACGCTCGTCATGATGCCGATTCTGATGTTTGGAAGCCTATTGGCGATGCCTGTACTCAACCGAGTCACAGGCGGAAAAACGCAAAAAATCGCCGTCGCCGATGGGACAGGACAGCTATTTGCAATCATCGAAAAAGCAGCAACGCAGCGCAATGAGTCGATCCGATCAATGCCAACCGAACCGATCGGAACCCAAAAAAGCAAAATCGACTCACGCCACTCCTTCATGGACCAAAAAGCGGATAACTGGGAGTTTGTTGCAGTACCCAACGAACTTTCGGACGCTCAACGGTTGGAATTCAACGACCAAATTCGAAGCGGCGATATCTATGCGTTGGTCGAGATCCCGAATTCGTTTCTCGATCCGAAACAGGATTTCCCGCCCGAGGGATCGACCGAAGACGAAACGCACATACCGAATCCGAAGGCCAAGTTTTTCAGTCAAGATGCGTTGATGAGTGGCGCTCGGGCTTGGCTCAGTACGCTCATCAGCCAGCGACTGCGAGAAATACGAATGGAACAATTTGGATTGGATAAAATCGACCCAAAGATTTTTGCTCAGATCGATGCAAGGGTTGAGTTGCTGCCTAGCGTGCCCATCAAAGCGTCCGATGTGGGTAAGTCGGACGATCATTCTGTGATGGACTCGCTGGTCAACATGTTCCTGCCGTTTGGTGTGATGATGTTGATGTTCATGGTCATCCTCATGGCCGCCCAGCCGATGCTGGAAAGTGCTATGGAAGAAAAAAGCCTTCGCATCTCCGAGGTCCTCTTGGGCTCGGTTACCCCTTCGCAGCTGATGGGTGGCAAGCTGCTCGGTAACGTTGCTGGTTCGCTTGTCATCTTCGTGCTCTACGGCTCCGGCGGTCTGTTCTTTCTCAACTACCAAGGATTAGCGGACAAGATACCTCTGTCCGTATTGCCATGGTTCCTTTTATTTCAACTGCTCGGAGTTCTCTTCTTCAGTTCGATTTTCCTAACAGTCGGCGCATCAGTCAATGAACTAAAAGAAGCACAGACTTTGTTGCTGCCGGTGTGGTTAGTGTTGATGGCACCGATGATGGTGTGGTTTATTGCCGTTCGAGAGCCCAACGGAATCGTCTCCACAACTTTGAGTTTTTTCCCGCCGTCTTGTCCCATGATGATGGTGTTGCGACTGGCGTCTGGAACGACCGTTCCATTCTGGCAACCGCCACTGGCCGCGATCGTGATGATTGCATCCACCTATGGTATCGTAACCTTGGCTGGCCGCATCTACCGAGCTGGCCTATTGCGAAACGAAGGGGTTCGATCCATTAGCCAATTGCTCAAGAGAACGTTTGCTCGAAGGTAGGCAATTGGAGTGCGGAAATTCATTCGATGAATATCCGCCTCGCTACCAAATTCCTGGTCTTCCATGTATCGCGTGACGATTTTGTCGTTCTCGGCTATCCGCTTCTCACATGCTCAATTGGGAACCACAAAGGTACAAAATTAGAGATGCATTACTTTGTATCTTCGTGTCTTCGTGGTCAATCTCTCCCCTGAACAATTCACGCCGTCACATTGAGCGGCTTCCCGATCTGAAAGCTAGCAACCTGTGGGACAATTGGCCCAGTTGACGCTTGACCGCCAGAGATTATCGCGAATTGAAAAAGAGCTGGGTTGCTAAAGGCACCGCAAGCGAACGGCAAATTGAGTTTCCATTCGCTTGGCGTCTCTTTGCCAAAATAGACGAAGTAGAATTCACCCTTCTTGCCTGCGGTACGATAGTCTTGCCATTTGTCGATCGGTTCCCATGCGCTCAGTGGCCCTTCTTCCAAGATCTTACGGAGGAAAGCGATTCTCGATGGGCTCTTGCCATGGAGCTCGCCACCTCTTGCCCACCAGATGACACTTTCTGGGTGTCGATAGGTTTCACCATGTCCAACGTGGGCACCAGCGATCGTTCCTTGCCAAAAGCGATGGACCATTTCTTCGGCGGAGCTATTGCGGATCAATATGAAATTCGCACCGCGCCGGAGACCCATGTTGTTCGAGGCTTGGCGAAACGAATAACAGAAGCTCAGATTGCCGAGTTGCGAAATTGTCCTGCACTTCAAGGACAAAATTGGAAATCCGTTGAAGTAGCTCAGTGGGTCGAATTGGACGCGGGCTTTCATCTATTGTTGGCAAGCCAATTTGGCAATAAGGGCATTTGTCGCGTCATGCTCGATTTGCGAGATCAAATGCATCGCGTCATCACTCGGGTGTTCCATCTTCAGCCCATGAGACTGGAAGAAAGCGTGGACCGGGATGAAACGGGCCGGCCTCAGCTTGGACTGACCCTGCCCAACGATAGTGCTCTGCTGACGGCCGAAACTTTAGCCAAACTTCTGGTGAAATCAACAAATTGAAACGAGCAAGAACTGCGATCAACGAACTGCCATGCGTGGTCTTCGATAGCGATTTGAGCGTCAACGTGAATGCAACTGGACTCTACACCATACAGTGCTCTAGGATCGCTGGTCCCGTTGCCAAGTACCCTGTGTAAAATGTGCCGAACTGGCCAAAACGTGCGCTCGCGGAATCGAATCGCATCGTGTACACAATATCTTTCAAGAACTGCGGATTGCGGGCCCAGAGTGTGACTCCCCATTCCCAGTCGTCTAGTCCGACCGATGCGGTTACCAATTGCGTAACACGACCGGCAAAGGCCATGCCGCTTTGCGCATGCTCGGCCATCATGTCGGTTCTCGCCGAAAACGGCTCAAGAAACCAATTGGCTCCGACGTTCCGAACTTTGTTCATCGGATAAAAACACATGGCTGGCCAGTTTGGAAACTCGGGAGCAAGCCGCTGTGCATGCATCATCGGAATCCGCTTTTCATACGAAGCCACTTTGGCTTGGTAGGTGGGCGACTGCGGATCTTCTCCGGTTCGAATAAGCTTTGCTCCGTATTGTTCTTTGCTAGGCAAGTATTCGCTGATCTCCGACATGGAAACGAACGAATAGACCGGTTCAATCGCGGCACCCAACGCTGAGCTCATGATTCGCTGATGCACTCGATCGATTCGCAATGGATCTGGATCCATCATGATTGTCGCGAAATCGGCTTTGTGTCCACTGACGATGAACGACTGAATCCGCTCGGGGCGAGCCGTCGACTGGGGTGCGATCGCTGCGGCAAAATCAGCATTGGCTTCGTGCACGGCTGTTTTACCCATACTCGAGAGCACTTCTCGTTTCCAGCGATAGAAGTAATGACCGCAGTGCAATCCTTGGATGGGAGTGACGGAGGGCTCTGGTAGATTGGCTGCAGAACTGTTGGGATGACTCATGGAAAAAGCGATCGAATAGAGTTACGTTGGAAAGGCTGCTGGCAGGGGAGCGATATGGAACGTCTTGTGGGGTATAAAAAGGCTGGCAGCCTATCCCGCGACTTAGAATACCAAACAGGGTCTGCCGATTGTAGCGTGCGAAGACCAACTTGCGAACCACGCATGCAACTTGGCCAAGGAAGCACGACGGTGATTCTAAAAATACGTTTCGAGGCGTAGCGACAGATTATAGAATGTTGTTTTCTCGGCAAAAAAAAACGATACAATACCGACTTACCGACTTACCGACATACCGATCCGTAAATCGGTTCGATGCCAAACCACCCGTAAGTTCCCTCAGTATCTCTTATTCAGGAAGTCCAACATGACGTATTCTTCTCCTGTTTTGAAGATCCTTTCGTTGATTCTCATTTGTTCAACCGCTTCAATCGCGGCGGCCCAAAACTCGGCAACAGATCCTTCAGGATCGTGGCGATGGAAGTACGAGATGGATGGCAAGACGCGAGAAGATGCGGTATTGCTCAATCTCGACAGCGGGAAAGTAACAGGCACATTTCGCGGTCAACCGGAAAAACCCATTGATGTCCAGGAGGTCGTGCTGAAGGACAATCAACTTTCTTTCTCGGTGGAGTACAAGATAAAGGATCAATCCGTCTCGCTCGCCTTTACTGGCAAGATCAAACAAGATGATCTCGACGGAACAGTGACCGTAACCACCGAGGCTGGCACCGATGAGTATCCTTGGACGCCCAAACGATCCGTCCAATGGGATGACGTCGTTGGCCAGTGGGATATTGTAATCGATGCCGACGGGAACAAACTCGAGCCACGCATCGTCCTCACGAAAATGGGCGAAGCATTGCAAGGAAAATACACTGTAGCCGAAGGAACCGTCGTCGATGCAACCGGAATGAAGATCCGCGACAACAAACTAGCGTTTCGGATTGAGGCAACAATCGATGGTCGCAAGATCCGAGCAGATTACTCGGGGCGCCCTTATGGTCACGTCATGAAGGGTAGGATCCAATACGACTTGGATGGCAACGAAGGTGAGATCGATTTCTCTGCGAAGCGCCAACCTGCAAAGAAATAGGCAGAATCAGTCATCCGCTGCGTCGCCATCCTTTCAGGTCTTAGTTACAGGGAGAACTCGGGAAACCGCTGATGAACACTAACTGCAAGCCGATAGGTTAAAGAACAAAGTAACATCGATAGACAGGATGCACAGGATGATTTCAATTCGCTGTTAGATTCACCTGTGTCGTGTGAATCGTTTGGTTTCAAGTTTCGGATTGCCAAAATGGATCAGCAGGCCGACCTCGATTCCAGTTGCCTTTAGGGTGTTAATAATCTGGGCCTGGTGCTCGGGAGCGATCGCCTTTGCAGCCTGATGGCTTCGAATGCACCACCGATGATTTTCTCAGTGATTTCTCCGGACTGGTAGTCGGATCGACGATCATCCTGTAAATCTTGTAAATCCATGCTCGTTTCTCCGTCTGTGTCGACGGGTGATGGTTATGCCAGTTTACTTATGTACAGGTGCTCCTATTCTGCCCATCGATGTGAATTAGACTATTTGCCGCACAAAACTGGCCAATAGATCCCGCGCATGTGACTCGCTCATCGCGATTGGGTCATACTGCATGCCAATCCCAAGTCGATTGGCATAGGTGGCCACGGCAAAGGACGCACACAGATAGGGCCGCAGCGGAGCGGCAAAATCGAACTGTTCCAGCGCCAAATCACCGAGCAATAGTCTGCCTTGCTCGTCCCTCGGCAGTGGTGAATGGCGTAATATCGGGCCGAGATTGGTGAGGATGCTGGAGATCGTACACTGTTCGCTGCGTACTGCCTTGGCTACTCCACCGGGCAACCTGTGTCGACAGTGCAATGAAAAGATAAAAGTGAACCCTAACGCATTCTGCTTAATGGTCTGCATTTGATCGTGGATCGATTGCAACAATCGCTTTGGATCATCACTGTCCGCTCCGCATCGATCTACAAAAATCGAGCTGACTATGTTTGAGGCCGGAGTTTCGTAGTCCTCTTGACTCCGGAGACTCATCGGAATCATTATCCTGAGGCAGCGATTCGGATCATAAAACCCGTTTTGACGTTGCCATTTGCCGATCCCCACCAACAAACTCTGGATCAGTAAATCATTTACAGTAACGCCTTGATGTTTGCTGGCCTGTGCTAGACGAGTGGTCTCCTCGCTGGATAAATTGTGCGTCAGGATGGCAGGGTATTGATTTGGCACCGTTTTGCTCGGCGCTCGTGCAGCGAATGGAATTAGCGGTGTCGGTTTATTTTTGAGAAAATCGCGTACGCCCTGCAGGCCGAGGATTTGCTTTCGCGACATGCGTAAAATCTTCCAGAATGTTAGCCCAAACTTGCCGCGCAATCGCAACCTCTGTTCGTTACGTTTTGGAAACGAAATAGCGATGGGGTCCACGCCGATTTCAAGTGCATAAGCGATCAGCCAATCGTTGATGAAACTGAGAGCTCCCAAACCATCGCAAACGGCGTGATGCATTTGCAAGACGACTTCAGTTTTCTCGCCGCACGTTACAAATCGCACGCGCAGTCCAATCTCCTTGGTCAAATCCAAAAACGAGCACGTGGGAAAATCGTCGCCCGTCGCTCGCTCGACAGATTGAAAATCCGGAACTTGGTTTTCTGCCGCCACCCATTCCGCTCGCCCCCAACTTTTGTTCCGAATGACCGAATTGAGCAGCGGGTGTCGAGGCAACACGGCTAGCATCGCGGTTCGAGCGACCAACTCATTCAATAGGCCGGAAAATCGAAGTCGCAAGAAAAATATCCACGGATACGACGGGCGATCCTCGGCGAGCAGCAGTTGCTCCATCACGGTCAATTGCAACGGCCAAATCATTGGCGAGCAGCTTTCGTGTTTTGTTTTTGCTGCGTAGGATTCGCCAGGAACAAATCCAAAGTTTCGCGGCAACTATATTGAAAGCAAAACCCCAATTCAGATGTTAGACGATCAGACTGAACGACCCACGGGTAGCGGCAAAAATACAAAAAACCACACGGAAATTCGTGTACCGGAAGACGTAACCACCAAGCCACTCTCGTCATATAACGAGCCAACCAAAACGGTAACGAAATCACTCGCCGTTGCGTAGCTTTTGCAATGTCAGAAGAAGTCAACCAATCGTTCGGCCCCACATTGAATGACCCGCGTCCGTTGCGCTTTAAGATGGTAAAGATCGCTGATGTTACATCGTCCTCGTGAACAAATTGCAACGGTGTGTCACAGCCATCCAATCGCACGAGTAATGGCATCCCAAAAATAAATCGTCGAACATAGTTGTCCATGTTAGGACCGACGATGACCGCAGGTCGAGTCCAACTCACCTCCACCGATGGCTGCTCGATTGCAAACTGTAAGACAATTTTTTCGACCTCTGCTTTGTCGGCCGAGTAACGAAATTCTGGTCTGCCGCGTACTGGCCAATCTTCTGGGATGGGAATTGCATTGTCCGGCCAGGCCCCATATGCGGTGGCACTGGAAACCAGATGGCAGCGAGTCGGCTGAAGTTCGGCCACCGCCGACAGAAGATTTCGACAGCCGTCGACATTAATAGACCGCATTAAGCCGTCGTCGTGCATAGGTTGAAACACAAATGCAGCGTGAATGACCGTGTCCGGCGAGAAAGCTCGCAAGGCGAGTGTCACTTCTGGGCTGCGAATATCGGCTTGCACAAACACATCCACGGCAGTTTTAGTCGGCGGTTTGATGTCAAGTCCCAGAATCTGAACTCCAGGAAACTCCGCGCGCGCGTACTCAATCAACTTGGTTCCCAAGTACCCCGAACTGCCGGTGATCGCAATCCTTTTCAACATGGATGAAGTTGGCGTTTTAGAACAATCCCTGCCGCGTACCGCACCACGCGGTTATTGAGGCAAACCAGCTACCGAAAAAACTTGTTTTAGTATAATCGATAGATTTGTGTCAATTGTTTAAACACGATTATTGCGGAGCCGAAAACATGTCGTCCAAACTCGGATGGGCCCTCGTAACGGGCGCAAGCAGTGGAATAGGCGCCGATTTTGCAAGCGAATTGGCCGATCGTGGCTACGACTTGATTCTGACGGCTCGCCGACGAGATCGGCTAGAGGAATTGAAAAGTGAACTTACAGCACGCTTTTCGATTCACGTCGAAGTGCTCGTAGCTGATCTCGGCAATCCTGACGGTGCTCAGCAACTTTTCGACAAGTTCCGAGTACTTTCTTTGCCAGTCAGGTTGCTGGTCAACAACGCAGGCCTGGGACATTTTGGAGCCTTCCATTCGCAGTCGCTCCCAGACATTCAATCGATGATCCAAGTAAACCTCACGTCGTTGACCACGTTAACACGACTGTTCGCCGAACAGATGGCGCAGGCGGGAGGCGGCTACATTCTTAATGTTGCTTCGTTTTCCGCCATCCAGCCCACGCCTGATTACGCAGTCTATTCCGGAACAAAAGCTTACGTCTTGGCATTTTCCCAAGCGCTGAATCACGGTTTACGAAGTCATCAGGTACGTGTTTGTGCGCTCTGTCCCGGTTTTTTTGATTCCGAATTCTTCGACACCGCTGGCCAGAAACCGACCTTCCTAGTGCGGATGCTAATGCTGAATCGCAGGAGCGTTGCCAGAGCAGGCATCGCAGGTGTGCTGCGAGGAAAAACGCTCGTTGTGCCCGGTATCCTCTATAAAAGTCTAAATCTGCTGCTCCGCTTTGCCCCCCGCACCGTCGCCACCGTGTTGGCCGACTTTGCCGTGAAGCATTGAGCAGCACAATCGCGGCGCGATCGGCCACTACCTAGCCACAGCTTTTAGGTAGGCGGTCTTTCCTCCCACAACGGGTAACTCCAACAGAGTCTCTTTGAGTTTGACTGTGAGTTCCGTTCCTGGTTCAGGCAGCAACGTAAACTCCCTATCGCTCGAAAAGATCATGAGACCAATTTTTTCGCCAACCGGAATGATTTGATCGTCTGGTTGAAGTGAGAAAGTCACGTCATAAAACTGATTGGGAATAAGTGGTTCGCTCTCCGTTAACGATCGGTGGTTTTGAGGGTCAGCCCAACCCCGCGTAATCAGGTTGTCCGTAATCCTACCCTTGGAGTCCTCAATCCACGGAAGCGAAACCAACCAAACCGTTAGATTGGCTGCTGGCTTGCTCGATGCCAATCGGATTCTGATCTTTGCATAGCCCGAGATATGTAGCGGTTCAATAAGTTCGGGGGTTTCGAACAGCAATCGATTTTTGGAGGACTCTGCTTGTGCCAATTTTGCCCCGAGCATGGAAGCGTCATCGACGATTGTTTCGCATTCTGACTCAGACTGTGGCGTTGTCGACAATCCGCCTCGATCGTTTCCGCCCTTAGTCAGATACAAGGACACGGACTGAGCGTCGGGATGCGGATAATCCCCATACGCCGTGGGGTCAGTTCGTTTATCGGTTTCTCGAACAATCCACGATCGCGGATCTTTCTCGACGCCGTTGTCCACTCCGTGAAGGTACCTTGTAAACCAACGATTCATCATCTTCAGCGGCGGTTCGCCACCGTGGCCTCCTTGATGACAATAGAATTGAACAGGTAGTCCTTTCGCCTTCGCAGCTTCGTATATGCGGACGCTATGTTCGGGGACAACATTCCAGTCGTTGAAACCATGCGACATCAGCAAGGCTGCATGCATTGGGCCCATAGCGTTGAGATAGTCTCTTCCCGACCAAAAATCGTTGTAATCACCGGTGATACGATCTTGTCCATTCGCCATCTCTTTGTCACGTACTTCGCAGTCACAATGATCGCGGTGACTTTCATTTCCACTATGAATGAAATTGTAAAGAACGTCGATGTCTTCGCCCATGTATCCGCCAGGGTGGCGCACGAGGCCGTTCGACCGATAGTAATGATAATACGATGTATTCGGCGCGATCGGTATGATTGCCTCGAGCCCTGCAACGCCGGTAGTGGCTGCGGCAAGCGGAAGAGTTCCGTTGTACGAAGTGCCCGTCATTCCAACTTTTCCAGTGGACCAAAATGCATTTACTGGTTCCGTGCCGTCGATTTCAGTAAATCCTTTTGCTCGACTACAAAGCCAATCGATTACAGCCTTGGGTGCCAATGATTCATTGCCACCACCGACAGTTGGGCAACCCTGAGACAGTCCTGTGCCGGGCGAGGACGAATGGACGACGATAAAGCCACGAGGCACCCACTGCGTGGTTAGAGAATTCGAGATAACCGGCCGTTTCGACTTGGCGCTAAAAGCGGGCGGGTCATCATGTTTCGGTGGACTAATTCCTAACGCATGCCGAGGATTCCAAAAGTGTTTAGGGTCCGTCGAGCCCGTACCAGCAAAATACGGACTCGACTCGTATAGGACCGGAAGCTTTAGGCCCTCAGTATCCGTTTGTTTGGGCCGAGTGACGTCGACATGCATGCGATCTAGTTTTCCATCGCCGTCGGAATCAAATTCCGTCTCGACCCAAAGGTCGTGGCGAATCCAATCTTTGGAATCCTTAAAGCCCGGCACGACCTGGGATTCACCGTCTACGAAGACAGGCACGACTTTTTCTTCGGCAGATAATAACGATATACTCAAGGTTGCCCAGCCTGCAACCAACCAGATCGAGCGTTGAGCGGTTAGTGCGCAGGAGCATAAATAGTCGGGACGAAAACGGCGAGCCATGGGAGTCATTTCACCAGAATGAAGAATACAGTCCAGATAGTGTTATCTAAAATACCTGAAATCAAAAAGCAATTCTACGATGCATTACCCATTTCGCTTGCTTTCGAGCTAAATTGACATTTGCAATCGGGGTCGTTTGTGTTTTCACTGCTGCTATGATATTTCGCTGCCACTTGGTTGTCGGTTTTATTGTTGGAAGTCTCATCTATCGAAAGGCCGACGATTTGTCGTTCTAATATCATGAAACACCAAACCAGCAGACGAAAATTTTTCGGGCAACTAGGCGTTGGTGCTGCAGTCGTCGCGACGGGCGCTTTTTCAAGGGCTCAAGGGGACGTTCCGTTTGCACAAGTGCCGACTGATTTCGCAAACAGGCTTGCGGATCTGCGATCGCCGTTGCTTTTCAACGATGGTAGTATTGTCAAGTCGCCGGAGGATTGGCAAAGACGGCGTGGCGAAACCCTGACCGACTGGCATCGCATAATGGGACCATGGCCATCGATCGTTGATCGTCCGGAAATGGCTGTTCTTGATTCAACGGCCCGAGGAGACATCACGCAACGCCGAATCCGCGTTCAAATCGCTCCAGATCAAACTAGCAATGGCTATGTGCTCATACCGAAAGGTCCAGGGCCTTTTCCCGCCGTGTTTGTGCCGTACTATGATGCCGAAACGAGTATTGGTCTTAGCAAAAACCAGCATCGGGACTTCGCATGGCAACTCGCATTGCGTGGTTTTGTAGGTCTTGCAATCGGTTCACCTGGTGGCGATGCTCGTAAACCCGTTATGAGCGAACAAGCGAAATGCCAACCACTCTCCTATCTTGGTTGCATTGCAGCCAATGCTTGGAACACGCTCGCGTCGATGCCCGAGGTGGACGCCACACGTATCGGTATTGTGGGGCATTCGTATGGTGGGAAGTGGGCGATGTTCGGTTCTTGCCTGTGGGACAAATATGCCTGTGCGGCGTGGTCCGACCCTGGAATTGTTTTCGATGAGAAACGCGAGAGTATTAACTATCAAGAGCCGTGGTATCTCGGTTTGGACTCAACCGTTACTCGCAAACCGGGCCTAGTCCGGGAGGATAGTCCTCGAACGGGCGCCTACAAGACGTTGATGGAAACAGGTCGTGATTTGCACGAGCTGCACGCCCTTATGGCTCCTCGACCGTTTCTGGTCTCCGGAGGCGAAGAAGATCCGCCTAAGCGATGGGCGGTTCTAAATCATTCCATTGCAGTAAATCGTCTGCTCGGTTTCGACGATCGCGTTGCCATGACCAACCGCGAGAAACATACGCCCACCGAGGAGTCCAACGAGCAGATCTATCGGTTCTTTGAATACTGGCTCAATCGAGCACACTGATGGATCGCCCCTCTCACGTAGGTCCGGCTGTCCTCAGCCGGACATCCTATAAGGAGAGCGACAGGCTAAAGCCTAGGCAAGCCGAATTTCAAAACAATGACTCCTGCCACTTTTTTTTACTACTGTACAATCGAAACGCGATGGAGTAATCGAAACGCGATAGAATGCGAGAAGCCAGCGATTTAGTTTTTTGTTCAGGAATATCAGCATGGACCAACATGAATTCGTCGATGAGCACTTTCGTTTAGCGCGTCGATATTTTTTACAACTCGGGATTTGCGGATTGTCGGCAACCCAGTGGGTCATGCACGCATTTGCGGACGATGAGAAAGTTGCAAAACCAATTAAAAAACAGAAACCGGATAAAGCGGGCGCGAAACGAGAGCCCTACTTTACGCCACCGGAAGACTTTCGCGATGTTTCGCGAGGCAAGCCGCTCCCCCATTCGTTAGCTGAGGATAAGAAACGCGAGGTCGGTCTGACCCGCGATACGTGGAAACTAGAGGTCATCTCGGATCCCGATTTTCCTGCCACGCTTGGCAAACCATTGACAAATGCAAGTGATACCGCTTTTGATTTCGACGCGCTCCTAAAGCTAGGAGAAAAGCACGCGGTTCGATTCCCAAAAGTCATGACTTGTTTGAATGTCGGTTGCCCACTTGGGATGGGACTGTGGGAAGGAGTGCCGCTGCGTGAAGTGATATGGCTAACGCAACCGACCGAAAACCTTCGCCGCGTTTTCTACTATGGATACCACAACGATGATCCCAAACAAATGTTTCGCAGTTCGCTCCCCATCGGTCGCGTATTTGAGGACCCATTCGATTTGCCGCCCGTCATTTTATGTTACAAACTAAATGGCCAGTGGCTGGATTCAGAACGTGGCGGGCCAGTGCGAATCGTCGTACCGGACGCTTACGGTTTCAAATCGATTAAGTGGCTATCGCATCTCGTTTTGACAAATCTAGCACATGCAAACGATACGTATGCCGAGCAAAATAACGACGTAGATAGTTCACTGAAAACATTTGCCGCAACGCTTTCGATTCCGAAACAAGTAAAGTCCGGTGAACCGATCCCTGTATCAGGCTATGCCCAGGTCGGTATTGCCGGATTGTCCAAGGTCCAAGTCTCAATGGAATCGAAGACCGTTTCAAGGCCAGTGGATGATCCCCATTTTACACTCGGACCTTGGAGTGATGCCGAGTTACTGCCTGCCCCAACAATTTGGACTGGCCTAACCGACAACAAAGTGCCCGCGAAAACGCATGGCTTTGACGAAAATGGCCTACCCAAGAGTTGGCCCATTCGATTCACCAATGCGCATTGGGCCGTTGTTCTTCCAGGAGTCTCTGCGGGCGAATACATTTTTCGTTGCCGCACGATCGATGAGAAAGGGATTGCACAACCACTTCCACGACCTTTTCGCAAGTCGGGCCACGCTGCAATCGAGTCGATTGTTGTTACAGTGAACGATTAACCGAATGCTGGCAGAATGTTTCTTAACCTGCCTTGTGTTTGCGGTAGAGTTTCAGAACCCTTCGACCGTACTTTGGATCGACGCGAACGACCTGTAACATTCTAATTTCGAGTTGCCAACTTCCACACATGCGGCACAAAAACGATTCCTCCCACGATTACCGAACCGATTGCCGCGATTAGAACTGCTCCCGCTGCTACATCCTTGGCTCTGCCGGCGAGCGGGTGAAATTCAGGAGAGGCGAGATCCGTCAACAACTCCAATGCGGTATTCAAAGCCTCTGTCGTCAGAACGGCCATGAAGCATAAAACGAGACAGCACCATTCCATGTTCGATATCCGAAACGCGATACCAGTCGCACAAGCGATCAACATGACAATTGCGTGAACCCAAGCGTTATGCTGTGTGATCAACATGTCTTGAATACCCCGAAAGGCATTTGCAAAGCTCAAGCGTCTATTGCGCCACGAGAAATTTTTAGGATCCGTCACCGAAGGTTTACCCTGCCAAAATCAGCCATCGAGCTTTGTTAAACTTCCGGTGCTGTCACCTAACTGCGCGATATCAATCTGCATGCGATTGAGCATGGACAGCCAGAGATTGTTCAGCGGTGTGTCTTTATTGTAACGAATGTGGCGTCCCGTTTTGATCGTTCCACAACCACCACCAGCCAATAGGATCGGCAAGTCGTCGTGATTGTGAGCGTTGCCGTCGGAATTGCCGCTGCCGTAAGCGATCATCGAATGATCCAAAAGCGTTCCATCCCCTTCGGAAACCGAGTCTAGCTTCTCAAGCAAATAAGCAAGCTGCTTCGTGTGGAATGTGTTGATCTGCGCAATTTTGCTAAGCTTGGCTTGATCGTTTCCATGGTGCGATAGGTCGTGATGTCCCTCGGGAACATCGATAAACGGATACGGCTTGTTGCTCCCCTCATTGGCCAAGACAAAGGTTGCAATCCGGGTCACATCCGCTTGAAAACCCAACACAATCAAGTCGCACATCAACCGAATATGCTCATCGTACGCGGCCGGAATCGAAGTCGGAGCAGCGATGGTTGGAACGACGATCGGCGGCATCTTTTCCGCACTATTAATCCGAGCTTCGATATCGCGAATGGAAGACAGATACTCGTCCAGCTTGCGAACATCGCTTTTGCCAAGCTTCCCCGACAAGTCTTGTGAGTCCTCCCGTACAAAATCGAGAATGCTCTTTCGACGTGCGTCTCGCTCCGCCCGCTGAGCATCGGGTGTAGATCCAAATAGTCGTTCAAAAACAAGCTTCGGATTGACTTCTTTGGGCAGGGGTTGCGTTGCGGAACGCCAGGACATGGTCGACGAATAAACGCAGCTGTATCCCGAATCGCAGTTGCCTGCCATCGCTCCTTGCTCGCAACCTACTTCGAGTGATTGGAGACGAGTCAAATCTCCGACTCTTGCCGCCGCGAGTTGATCCACAGACACGCCGGCTCGAATGTCCGTTCCGTCGGTCTTGCGAGCTTGCGTGCCGGTCAGGAAAGCAGACAACGCCCGAGCATGATCGCCGCCGCCATCACCGTGTGGTCTTGCTTTGTCGGCCGTTAATCCAGATAGAACAAGCAGCTTGTCTTTGACCGAAGCGAGTGGCTGTAACGTAGCTGGCAATTCATAATCAACGCCTTCCTTGGATGGTGTCCATTGCGTCATGTTTTTGCCGTTCGGAACATACAAAAACGCCATTCGGTTTGGAGCCGATGCTGCACCTTCACGTGCGTTACCCCAAGCACCAGACGGACCCATCGCTTCAAGCCATGGCAGTGAAAGCGATACTCCGACTCCGCGCAAGAGGGTTCGTCGCGATAGTTTTCTAGGATTTGTCGACATGTTTTCAGTTTCCTTCTGACTCGGTATCACTCGCACTACGGCGGAATCGAAACGGATCGCTACTGACAATTTCGGTTACAAGTACCGAAAATCGATAGTCATTTTTTGCTAGTTGTTCCACGATGCGTTCGACCGACGGTCGATCATAGTACTCGAGACCGCGTCCAAGTGCATAGATTAAGAGCTTTTCGACCAAACATCGAACAAACTCAACCTGCTTTTCCCGAAGAACCGACTTGAGTCCATCGGGGCCTCGTAATTCCCTACCATCCGAAAATTCACCGGACGGGTCAATGTCGAACTCGCCGTCCTTGGATCGAAAGCCTCCAATAGCATTGTAGTTTTCGAGTGCAAATCCAATGGGATCCATTTTAGCATGGCAATTCGCACAGCTTGGGTTCGTGCGGTGGTTTTCCAATCGTTCTTTGAGCGTTCCACCTACGTCGGCGTTGCCACCTTCGGGCAGTTCAGGGACATTAGGTGGCGGTGGCGGAGGTGGTGCGCCAAGGATTTGTTCAAGCACCCATCGCCCCCGTTTCACAGGTGATGTCCGAGTAGGATTGGAAGTAACTGTAAGAATACTGGCCTGCGTCAATAATCCACCACGTTGTTTGTCTTGAAGTATGACCCGTTGAAATTTCTCGCTGCGGAACGGTTCTCCCTTTGGCTGCGTTGCGACTTGTCCAACGCGATTTCCATTTGTATCGGCGATCCCATAATGTCGCGCTAGCGACTCATTCAGAAACGTATAGTCCGCATCGAGCAAATCCAGAATGCTCCGATCTTCCTTCATGACTGACTCGAAGAACATCTCCGTCTCTTTTAGCATGGCCTTTCTTAGCGTCTCATCGAAACTAGGAAACAGCTTTGCATCTGGAGAAAAAGTACTCAGCCTTTGGATCTGCAGCCACTGGACTGCAAACTGTTCGACCAATGTGTTGGATTTCGAATCGGCTAACATTCGCCTGATTTGCGGACCAAGACTGTTTGTAAGTTGATGGTTGGCAGCCAGTTCCAACAAAGGTTCGTCTGGCATCGTGCCCCATAGGAAATACGAAAGGCGCGAAGCTAACTGAAATTCATCAAGCTTACTGCTCTCGCTACCTTCTGGTCGATCATCTAATTCCACGCGAAACAGGAACTTGGGCGAGCAGAGGGTCGCTTGGATTGCCATCTGAATTGCCGCTTCCCAATTTTGACCACTCGACATCTCCTTTTCAACGAAACGGGTTATACGTGCCAATTCCAACTCAACGGGAGGCCGTCGATAGGCTCTTCGCAGAAAACGCGATAACACCTCTTGCGTTTGCTCGCCAGAAGATTTGTCTGGTGAAACGGCGAGCAAACGACGATGCGATGCAGGCCGAGTATCAAGCGGACCGTCTAAAGCTAAGTACTCGACAAAAACTTGAACGGGCAGTTGCTCATGGGTTGGTTTCTCGATAGCAACCAGCATACGGTCGCGACCTGGCATCCTTGGTACGGAAACTTGAAACACGTTGGCGTCATCCGCTTTGGTTGCAGTCACCTCGTAGACTTTGAGGATTTTGGTTGGCCGTTTGAATTCACCCACCCACAAAGCAAGCTCCGCGCCGGAAGCCCCTTTTTCCAAAGATTTCCCTTGAATCATTAATGCCAAACGAATCGTTTGGCCTGCTTCGCTCTTACCATACACGCGAGTTCGAAAGACATACTCCGCATCGTCCTCCCACTTATATTCCGTATTAAGCGGTCCCGTTTCGATCGCTTCCTTCGCATCCGATGTCATGCGTCGAAACTTTCCATCCATCAGCTTCTTTTCCACGTCGCCCGATGCTGGCTCGGCGTGCCGCGTCGATAGATGGCGTTTTGGTACCGGGGGAGGTTCAGGTAAAATCGCTCTTTGAACAATCCCTGCAGAAGCGGCCAAATAGCGTTCCATCAATACAGGCGATAGTGTCAGGACGTCACCAATGTTATCGAATCCATGCCCAATATCGTCCGACGGAAAGTCTTCGGTGGGATCGAAATCGACTCCGATCAGGTCTCGAATCGTGTTGCGATACTCGACTCGATTCAATCGCCGCATGGTGACTCGACCTGGATCTGGTTTCGCATTCCGATCGAATTGGAGAAAGATGTCCCGAACGAGCTGCGCAAACGACTCTGTTTCGATTGGAGTCGGCCTCGTTTGATCTTCAGGAGGCATTTCGCCACTCGAAACCATTCGCAAAACGTTCTCCCATGTTTTCCTTTGCTTGACGATGGAGTTGGAAGATTGAAAACTATCCAGCTGAAGTTCAGCTTTGGCGTCACTTTTGGAATGGCATTCCAAACAATGTTTCTCAAGAAAAGGCAAGCCGGTCTTTGCAAAGTCCGGCATTGCTTGAGCAAAAGCAGACCCACAGCCCACGATGATTGAAAAGGAAATTGCACAAAAGCAAATTAATCGAAGAAACATCAAGGGCATAAACGACAAATTGAGGCGGGGGTAAGGCGGGCAAGGCGATCACGCTGCTCAACCCTCTTTCAGGCTGAGATGCATTATGGATTTCGACGTGTGCGTCAACTAGTATAACCCAAACTAACCTGGTTGGATTCAAGATTCAAAATGATTGAAAGCACAAAACACGTAGGTCAGCCTGTCCTCAGGCTGACTCTTCACGTAGGTCAGCCTGTCCTCAGGCTGACATGGCGACGGCAAAACTTATTCAGGATGTCCGGCTGAGGACAGCCGGACCTACGTGCGAACAGCCGTACCGACTTGAAACTAAAGGGGCCGAACAACCGATATGCTTCGCAGATAATCAAACAATGTCTCGATCGAATTGACGCCTCCTCCCATACCACTCTTGTTGATGCCCGCGTAAGGAACACCATGAGGGAAAACGTTATGGGCATTGATCCAGCTATTTCCCGCACACATGCCTTCAGCGATTCGAGCGGCACGATTTAGGTCACTTGTCCAAACACTGTTAGCAAGCCCATAGTCGGTGTGGTTGACCATTTCGACAGCCTGCTCTTCTGAATCGAATGGACTCAAGAATGCAACCGGCCCAAATATTTCTTCGCGGGCGGCAACGTTGTCGATCGAACCAGCCAGTAATGCGGGTTTAACATAGTGGCCCTCAAATCCTTCCACTTCCGCAATGCCCCCTTCGAGTATGCATTCAGCTCCCTCCGCTTTTCCTTTGGTTAGGTAGTTCAAAACTCGCTGACGTTGCTTGGCACTAACGACTGGCCCCATCTGAGTATTGCTGTCCATTTGATATCCAATTTGAACGGCTTTGAGTCGATCGACACATTCACCCACGAAGCGATCGTATATCTTTTTGTGTACAAACCACCGGGTAGCATCGCAGCAGACTTGGCCGGTGTGGAACGTAATGGCCCCGACCAGTTTTTGTGCAGTTTGCTCGATATCCACATCGTCGAAAACAACGGCAGCTCCTTTACCTCCAAGTTCCAGTTTGACTGGAACCAAATTGCGGCCACACGCTTCGCCTACCAATCGGCCTACTTCTGGCGATCCCGTGAACGACATGCGTTTGATCTTACCACTTGCGGCGAGAGCTGCGCCAGCAACTGTGCCATATCCAGGAACAACATTGATGACACCGTCAGGGATGCCCACTTCTTGAGCAAGGTGCGCCAAATAGATAGTGGACAACGGCGTATCCTCGGCGGGTTTGATGACAACGGTATTTCCGGCTGCCAAGGCTGGCGCGATCCCCCAGCCAATCAACAGGAATGGAAAGTTCCACGGAAAGATGAATCCACAGGCTCCCCATGGCTGTCGGCTTGTCCAAGCATCATGGCCCTTAACTGCCAATGTCGTCCGCATTCTCGCATGCTGATACAAGTCAGCAAAGTAGCGCAACGTGTCGGCGCAGTTCTGCACATCTCCTTGAGCGTGAGCCTCGAGTTTGCCAGCATCCAACGCTTCGATTTGTCCAATGATCGCTTTGTGCTTTTCAATGCCATCTGCCAAACGATGTAGCATGGCGCTACGATCATTGGGAGCAAGGCGAGCCCAAGCTTGCTTTTTGAATGCGAGGTTGGCAGCATCGATTGCGAGATCCACATCATTGGCCTGCAATGCGACTACTTCGGCAAGAGTAGCACCGGACCCAGGATCTTTAGTAAAGAACGTCTCGCTATTAGATGCCTCGACCTCTTTGCCGCCGACAAAACCTTTCTTGACTCCGCTCTCGAGAAACTGCTGAACTTCTGGAAGCAACGAATGGGCAATCACGGAGGCCATAGAACTACACCTTGGTTAGGAGCGGAAATCGAATCAAATTCTGCCTACAAAAATAACGTCGAACACGCTGAAATGAAAGCAACTTAGCCAAATGTCGGAGCGATTTCTCGAAACTGCTAGCTTCAAATTCGGTCAACCAACTGCTAAGCTAGTGCATCTTCAACGCTAAAAACAAAAGTCAAAACCAAGGTGTTCCCATGCGATTCTTAACCGCTTCCTGCTTTATTTGCCTCCTGTTACTTCCGATTTCGGGCTTCGCCGCAGAAACGCCGCGTGCCAATATTCTGATCATCTATGCCGACGATCTTGGTTTTGGAGAAACCGGCGTCCAAGGTTGCAAAGACATTCCAACGCCTCATATTGACTCCATTGCCAAGAATGGTCTGCAATGCACCCAAGGGTACGTGGCTGCGACCTATTGCAGTCCGTCCCGAGCCGGTTTAATGACGGGCAAGTATCCGACTCGGTTCGGACACGAGTTCAACGCGATCTGTCGTACAAGTGGTTTGTCCCTAAAGGAAACGACGATTGCCGACAGACTGAAGAAACTTGGCTATGCGACAGCCGCTATCGGCAAATGGCATTTGGGCGACTCGTCTGACTATCATCCAACCAAACGCGGATTTGATGAATTCTACGGAACACTGGCTAACACGCCCTTTTTTCACCCGACAAAATTCATCGATTCGCGAGTCTCCGGCGAAGTGAAAGCTATTGATGAAATCGATTTTTACACGACCGATAAGTATGCTGAACGAGCAGTCGATTGGCTAGACCGGAATCAAGACAAACCATGGTTTCTCTACTTGCCGTTCAATGCGCAACACGCCCCGTTGCAAGCACCTAAAAAATATCTCGATCGATTCACTTCGATCACAGATGAAAAGCGAAGGACGTTTGCAGCAATGATGTCTGCTATGGATGATGCCGTCGGAACCGTGCTCGCCAAGATTCGTGCCCTTGGTCAGGAAAACAATACGGTAGTGTTCTTCATTGGCGATAACGGTGGTCCGACCCAATCGACGACTTCAAATAACGGTGTTCTCCGTGGTTTCAAAATGACTACATTTGAGGGTGGCCCTCGCGTCCCGTTCTTTGTTCAATGGAAAGGAACCCTCCCAGCAGGCAAGATTTATGAATTGCCGGTCATGAACCTCGATGTGATGCCAACCTGCTTGGCTGCTGCAGGAACTCCCATCGAATCGACTGCGGGCATCGATGGATTAGATTTAGTTCCGTACTTGTCTGGAAAGAAAACGACGTCACCACACGAAACGATGTTTTGGCGTTTTGGTGAACAGTGGGCCGTTCGTCATGGTGACTGGAAACTCGTAGTATCCAAAGGAGGCAGTGGAAAGCCCGAACTCTACAACATAGCCGAGGACATTGGTGAATCGAAAGATTTAGCAACGAGTGAAGCGGGACGCGTTGTAGAGTTGCAAAAACTCTACGACCGATGGAGTGCCCAACAAGCGGAACCGACCGTCATGGATAAGCCTGCCAACAACGCTCCAAAGAAAAACGGTAAAAAAACGAAGGCAGCGTAGGCCACTTTTTTGTGCATGCACCGGAGATTCGGCTAATTAGACACGCTTGTTAAAAACACAAAACACACGGGCCATCCATCTTACCGAGGCCGGAATCGATTGGAAAATTCTATTCCTAAATACATCTCCAACGATCGGAACAGAGCTCTACGACGAATTCCGCAACAAGAAATCGCCCTTCCCGGACGCCAGTGCCTAGAATCAGGCAACGAAACTCCACCTGTCGATTTCATTCAACCAAACAACGGTGGCTGAAAAGCAATTGGCGGAGGACTTACGTCACGCTGGTAGGGGCGAACCGCCCGTGCGGTAGCCGCTCTGCCCTCGACGTATCGCTTCCTGAGCAAGTGACTCCGGTGTCCCGGCGACACGTTTGAAGATCTTACCGAATCGCTTGACTAAATCGCACCACAATTCGCCTGATAGTCCAACTCGTTCCAGGATGGGTGCCAAATCGCTTGGGATCCGGCCCTTCTTATTGTCGCGGCGTATCTGCCTGCCAGTCCAATCCAACAGCTTCAAATACAACTCGAAACTTATACCCAGAAATCCTTTGTCACTAGCCCGCTTGCCAGTCTTGCTCGGCATGGCGCCACGATAAGCTGCCGAACGCTCGTCGACCGTTACCGGCGTCAGCCAGTCATCACCGCGAACGTAAGCCGCTTGCCCTCCGTCCGATGCAACGGGTGAACGGCTTCGCGACACCTGTCGCCTGCGAACTTTCGCTCGAGCCTTATCCTTGCGACTCGCTTTCTCCGCCTGAACGCGCTCGTACACCGAAGTGTATTGACT
>CAMDKL010000045.1 GCA_945900945.1 Pirellula staleyi DSM 6068 | reverse complement strand
GTGAAAATCGATACCTTGACCCGAGACTTCCGGATCCTGCCCTAAAAGCTTAACATACGCATCGTGGCATTATTTCCTAGCTCGTTCAGTCTAGGTGGTTATGTTGATAATCTCAAGTGCCGTCCGAACTTCGATTGTTGCCGGGGCATTGCTCCTCTGGATTTCGCTTTAGTAAACGCAAGCAGTGTTTTCTAGTAGACTGCCGTTTCAGGACACAAGTTAGGAATCACCTCAATGGCTAGTTTGCCGAAACGATCTAGAAAATTTGGAGTAGGCAAGGAAATCGGAGGAGCGATTTACGTGCATCGCGACTATCAAGACGTGCTGCCGTATGCGGTTTCTAGAGCCAAATTGCAAATTCCAGCCGATTTCAAATATGCAATCGTAAAGTACATGATGGCGACACAAACAAGCTCATTTATTGACTCTCCCGATTTCGACTTCGCAGACGAACCCATTGTCGGTGACTTGTTCATAGTAAAGAACGATGGAACCATCAAGAAAAGGAAACAGCTCCAGGATCCGTACATCTACCACCATAAATGGCTCTTCGTCGCCGATAACTATAGAGGATTCGACGTAGAAGTTAGCAAACTAAGGTCCTTGGCTTGGCTGGCGCTCGAAAACGTTGATAAGACTCGAATCGGCCGCAAGAGTTATTGGGAGCGACAAGTCGTCTCGAGGCTCCTTCATGCATAGGCTATAAAGGGCGACAAAATGGTCCATCCGGCTTTACCGTGGATTTGGTAGAATCCTGGTTTTGGAAATTTCGGAATGCAAGACAAAGAACTTTACCAGACAATTCTGTGCCTTGATACACCTTGGCAGGTCGCAGACGTAAAGTTGGATTTGAAAGAGGGTGAGATCCGAGTGTCTGTCGAGCACCCTCGTGGCGTCAAGTTTTACTGTCCTGAATGTGGCTGCTCCCTGTCTTGTTTTGATCATGGAGAAGAGCGTCGTTGGCGTCATTTGGATTCGTGCCAATTCAAAACGATTCTTATCGCCAAAGTTCCGCGAGTGAAGTGCCTCGAACAGGGTCAAGACCGTTTCTGTCCCATGGGCTGCTGGAAGTAGTCGGTATACTCTATTGTTTGAGAGGTTTGTGATTGATGTCCTTCAGGCCACTCCGCGATCAACGTGAAGAGCACTTCCATCTCCTCCCGGCTCTGCTGAACATAGCCCAAGTCGTCGATAATCAATGCTAAGAATCGACCAAGTTTCGTAAGCAACTGAGGCAGTCTCAGGTCTCGCTTGGCCAGTAGCAAGTGCTGGACTAGTTTCACGCACGGAGCGAAGCATACCGTGTGGCCTTGGCGAACGAGTTGTTCCCCCAATGCGCTCCACAATAATGTCTTCCCGAGCCTGGCCTGCCGAACATCAGGATGTTCTCGGCCCTTGACAGGAACTCGTCCGTTCGTAGCGGTTGCATTCGGTATACGCTTTGAGAGCTTAGGCCGAACAGATCTGGGGAATTCTAGTTATCGCAGAATTCAGTTGAATATAAAGCTAGCGTTTTCATGTGGCTGGGGATTTGTACTTGCCGCCAGGCGGGGAGAGACAGTTGTCGCTATCGCTATTACCAACACTAAACAATAATCTTGTGAATGACGTCGCCAGCAACGTCGGTCAATCGGAAATTACGCCCGTTGTAACGGTAAGTGAGTTTGGTGTGGTCCAGTCCTAGAAGGTGCAAAATGGTCGCATGAAAATCGTTCAAATGCATTCGATCGATCGCGGCTTTGTATCCTATTTCATCGGACTCTCCATAGGTAAAGCCCCCCTTCACTCCACCACCTGCCATCCATGCCGAAAAACAGTGTGGATTGTGGTCTCTTCCTGGCTTTGCGCCCGTTTGTGCGATCGGCAATCGCCCGAACTCGCCGCACCAAATTACCAACGTATCGGATAGTAAGCCTCTTTGAGCCAAATCCGTAAGTAAGCCCGCTACCGGCTGGTCGGTCTCATCCGCAAACTGTTGGTGGTTGCCTTCGATATCGTTATGCCCATCCCATGACCGTTGGTTTTCCATTCCTCCCGAGTAGATTTGGACAAACCGGACTCCAGATTCCACTAGACGCCGAGCCATCAAACACTGTCTTGCAAAATGGTCGCAACGCTCTTGCCCGATTCCGTAGAGCTGCTGAATCGATGCCGATTCTTTCTCCACATCCAGTATTTCTGGTGCAACCGACTGCATACGATAAGCCAATTCAAACGATTCGATTCGAGATGCCATGTCGTTTTCATGAGGGTGCAGTAGCAAGTGCGCATTGTTAAGTTGCTTGAGTAAATCAAGCTGTGTTCGTTGAACTCGCTCATTCAAGTTTGATGGTGGCACGAGATTATCGATCGCTTGTCCGGTCGGCCTCAGATAGGTTCCTTGATAGACACCCGGCAAGAAACCAGCGCTCCAGTTTGCGGCATGGCCTTTGGGTAGTCCACGCCCCTTAGGATCGCTCATCACCACAAAGCCAGGCAAATTGCGATTTTCACTCCCTAAACCATACGTGACCCAAGATCCAGCACATGGAAACCCCATGCGTGCCATTCCCGTATTCATAGCAAAAAGCGCTGGTGAGTGATTATTGGATTCGGTATACCCCGAATGTATAAATGTCATCTTGTCCACATGCTCGCCAAGCTTCGGAAAAATGGACGACACCATTTTCCCGCATTCTCCGCGAGGGGTAAAATGGAAAGGTGATTTCATCAGGTTGCCGACTGCGTTCTTAAAAAAGCCGGTCGTGTTCGTAAAATCGGGTGCAAACTCCTTGATGCTCTTGTCGTGATACTGCGTGAGAGCCGGTTTGTAGTCCCACGTATCAACTTGACTTGGACCACCGTTTACAAAAATCCAAATCACACGCTTAGCTTTTGGCTGGAAATGCGATGGTTGAGCCGCAAGGGGATTGAGTGCTCGCTCGCCCAGCCCACTCTGTTCGCTTGCGCCAGCAATCGACTCGGGGATGATCAGCCCCTGGTCGTGGAGCAAATTGAGCAAGCCAATCATTCCGAAACCACCGCCCGCCTGCCTCAGCATCGCACGTCGTGTAAACATGATTCGTTCTCCTAATCAATCAACAAAGATAAATTCGTTGGCGCTCAATAGGGCCTGGCAGTAATCAGCCCAGCAATCAAGCGGTATATCCGACGCCTTCATCGGACCCGTTGGCTCGCCAGGGTTCGATGGAGTTGTAGAACGGGTGATCACAAACTGGCCTAGAAACTGCTCTCCAACGTGGTGCTCGATAGGGGATGCGTCTCGCTGGTATGCAATTTGGTAAGCCTTGGTAATTGCAGAACGCACATCGATGTCGATAGCCGAAGTCTGAGAAACCATTTTTGCAGCGATCGCTTCGGCCGACTGCCTGCCCAATTTCCCATTCATCAACATTAAAGCCTGTGGAGCGATGGTCGTCGACGAGCGCTGGCCAATACTGACCAGATGCTCCGGCCAATCGAACAGCATCATCGATGGGATCAACTGGCTCCGCTTGATAAAGAAGTAGACACTGCGCCGTCGCATGTTTTCATCCAAAGTTCCCGGACCATACATTGAGACATCCAACAACCCCGAGGTAGACAACAGCGCATCGCGAAGCGCTTCGGCTTCTAATCGACGAGGATAACGCCGCCACCATGTTCGATTCTCTGGATCAATAAGTTGTGGGTTCGCATTTACCGGTTCCGCTTCGGGGCGTGTCGCGGCACTCGATTGCATATACGTGTTACTCGTCATGATCAAGCGATGCATCCTCTTGAGTTTCCAATCACCATCGATCAGTTCTTTGGCGAGCCATTCGAGCAGTTCAGGATGGGATGGTCTGTCTCCAGAAGTGCCGAAGTCGTTCGGCGTACCGACGATGCCTCGACCAAAATGATGCTGCCAAAGGCGATTTAGCATAACACGCGCCGTCAAGGCACCCGATCCTTGGTCAGGATCGGTGATCCAGTCGGCTAATCGCGATCGTCGAAACGAAGGCACCGAGGCCTTACGATCCGCATCTTTTGGGGCCCAATCGATTGGCTGACTTTTGGAGGCCAGCACGATGAGCGGTCCGGAAGAAGCGACATCGCCTTTTTGATGGACATCGCCTCGCCTGAGAACGTGGACCTGCGGATAAAAATGAGGATAGCCCCGGTCGTCCGCATGATGCTTCATCGGCCGTAATCCTTCGCTTGCAATTTGGATCGTCGTCAGCTTGACCGGCGGGCCAGCCTTTTCATTCTTTTCTATCTTCTCCATCAACTCACGCCAATCGGACTGCTTCTGACTAAACCAAAGAATCGTTTCCTTCCAATCCTCGGGTGATTCGCCAATTTTTTGAATCAATGCGGTGACGGACCCCGATTCCCCCTGTGGCAATTGCATTACCCTCTCGCGCAACTGCCCCAGTCGCTTCACCAACTCCGGTGACGGTCCAGAGAGTCCAACCTGGACACGTGCATCGGAGTTGGATGTCAAAGACAATCGGAATTTTCCAATTGCATGTTTTGGGTTGGAATGCTGGAAGGACAAGACACAACGGAGTTTGCTGCCCTTCTCGATCGATCTCACTTGGTCCGAAAAGAAGGCTGCCGCCTGATCTCGCCCAATCTGGCCATCGACGGCCCATCCGCTGATTGGATCCGAATCGATCGACGATTGAACGGATAGAGACGCTTCATTCTGCTGATGCGTCGCGATCGCCTTTACCAATGGAATCGGCACCGAATCGGGTTTTTCGGGAGTGTCAACGAACACTTCGATGTTGCTGAGTACAAAGTTCCCATTGTCCGCTCGACCTGGCCCACGGTTCGGTAGCGATTCATCGCTAAGTGCTTCGACTCGAATGCCTGCGAACTGAAGCGTATCTTTCATCTCAACGAGGACAGTGACCTTGTCCATGGCTGGCGGCCTTCCTGTCGCGAGAAAGCTACCATCTGACTGAGGGACAAATTTCGTTTTACCGATCGACTCCAACTTTCCTGACAGCGTCGACCACTCATTTCGCCATTCCGATTCATCGCGAACGGTTTTGATCCAATCTACCAATCGCCGGGGCAAACCGTTATCCAGTTCGTTCAATTGTCGCCGCAGGTCAGCAAGGGATTCTTCATGAGAATTGCGAATCGCACGATTGGAATCTGGGGAGAGATCGAACGCTTTTTCGCAGCGGATTACCGATGCGAACGTCGACACAAGGCCATAGTATTCCTTCGATGTAATCGGATCGAATTTATGGTCATGACATCGGGCACAGCCGACCGATAATCCAAGAAAGGTAACTCCTGTCGTCGCGACCATATCATCCAATTCATCGTAGCGGGCTGACTCGAATTCCGTTTCGGTGAGCTGAGTCGGAAACGCTCCAGCGCCGAGAAAGCCGGTCGCCATCCAAGCCAACGGATCCTCCGGTGCCAGTTCGTCGCCAGCCAACTGCCAACGAACGAATTGGTCGTAAGGCATGTCGGAATTAAAAGCGCGAATGAGAAAATCCCGATAGTAATATGCGTTGGGGCGATCGTAGTCTTGTTCGTACCCGTGCGATTCGGCAAAGCGAGCAACATCCATCCAGTGCCTTGCCCAGCGTTCTCCATAGCGAGGACTATCGAGTAGGTGGTCGATCAACTGCCACCATGCACGCTGGTCGACGCCCGCATAGGTTGAATCGCCACTAGGTGTCAAGCGAGTCATCCAGGTCGCCATTTCATCGGGCGAGGGAGGCAAACCAAGCAGATCGATCCAGGCCCGACGAATCAGCGTGCGCTTATCGGCGATTGCATTTTGGTTTAATCCCTTGGCAACTTGTTCTCGACGAATGAATTGATCGATGGGATTGGAAAGTGCTGTATGAACTAATTTAGGGAGTGGAACTTGCTTTAAAAGGGGTTGAAATGCCCAGTGCGTTCTTCCTTGTTCCCAATCGATCACTCGAGCTGGCGCAACCGCTTTGCTTTCGCGTGGATCGACAGCCCCGCTTGCAATCCATTTCTCGAAGTCCGCAATGATTGCATCCGATAGCTTGCCTTTGGGCGGCATCTCAAAGTCTTGATGACGGATTGCGCTGATCATTAGGCTCTTGTCGACTTCGCTGGGTACAACCGCTGGCCCGGTATCTCCGCCTTTCTTTGCCCCATCGCGAGAATCCAGAAGCAACGAACCGCGTAGCTTCCCTTTCTTGTCAGCTTCTTGCGAGTGGCAACCGTAGCACTCTTGTACCAAAACAGGACGGATCTTGGATTCAAAAAACTCAAGTGCTTTTCGATCTGGGTCGTCTGCGATCGCAAACGGTGAATCCATCCAATGCAAACACATCAGAACGAAGAATATCGCTGATCGGGAGACAAGGACATTGGGTCGTATCGCAGTCGAAGTAGACAAAATCATAGGAGGCGGAACGCTTACTTTAAGTCGAACGGGAAGTCGTTCGGTCCTTTGGCTGTGACTTCAGCCGATAGTTCACTCTTTCCGATGCCAGAGTACTTGGTGGGAAGCATCTCGACCAAATCGGGTAATTGTTGGCCGGGAGGCATCATGGCACCGGATGCGGAAATTTTATCAACTTCAGCGACCAATGCCTTGTATTGGGCTTCTGTCATTCCGGGTGGAATAATGTATTTCGAGATGGTTACATCGTACTTTCCAATCACGGCACCCTTTAACTCTGTCTGCGGACCAATGTAAGTAGTCAACGAAAAGCGTCCCTCAACGTCGGTCTTACCGATGGCAATCTCTCCTGTGGTTATATCCCGCCCTCCTCGGCTAAGCGTAACGGAGGCACCTTCGAGGGGATTTCCTTTATGCATCACGGTGCCGGTTGCGGAGACAGTCGAAACCTTACTGGCACCACAGCCGGTCAACGCCATCAGACCGATCAGACAGGTGGTGAGATATAGAAGGGCCAAACGGATAAGAGGGACCTTGCAAATCATGAGACTCTTTCGGTAAAAAGGTGGGGATAACATCTCCGCAAGCAACCTGTGCGGTCATGTCAGGCGATAAGATTGAGATTCGTTAGCGGCACGGCGATAACCCAATGCTGCTCTTTTTGCGATTTCGTGAACCGGTGGGCGCTAACCCCGGGCCTGAATTCGCTAGTTATGTCGCTTGGTACGAAGCCCGAGGCTAGCGTCTAGGGTTCAAAGTGAACGCCACAGAACTAATTCTGCATCCAATTAGTTAGGAAGTGAGGCGACTTCGCCACCACCCATAGATCCCAATGCTCCCCAAACCCCATAGGGGCTGACACCGCTAGTCGGTGGTGCAACTGTCAGGTTGCCAGTATCGATTGAGTCGCTAACGAAGTGCACCGAGCCATCAGCCATTAGAATATTAACCCCGCCTGTATGAAAACTGCTAGCGCTAAAAACACCCCATGCATCCCCCCAGTTCTCATTGCTGCAAGAGGCGCTATTGGGTGGCAAAATCGTACATACACCGGTGAATGCAGGATATCCGTCGTACCATTGAACTCCAACAGCCCTGGCCTCCATGACGGACGCAGTCGGAAAATATCTGCCTGCGCTGGCCTTGACTAAGCAGTTAATCGGCGAAACATTGAGGCCAGCGACGTTGTTAGCAAAGTAGCCTTTGGCACTTCGTTTATCGCCCGAGCCAATGGCACGTTCGGCCATGAGGATCGTGTTGCTCGTACCATCGGTAAGCGAACTCAGACCGGTTTTGATCGATCTGCCAAACGGTCCGCGATTCTCTGCGTTCGAATGGTTGTTCGTGATGGAGTCTCCGACGGAGCAGGCGTAGCTGCGCTTCCCATCATCATTCCAAATGAATGTTCCAGGAGGATTGGAGGGACATAGAAAGCCTGGGACTTGGGCTCGGTAAGGAGCATAGTTGCGATCCCGAACGGGTCCGAATGGCAAGGTGTTTTTAACTGTCGTTCCCTGAAGGTAAGTTCCCGGCTGGGACAAAATATTGTAAATCGCGCTTTGTTCCATATAAGGCAAGATGCGCATCAAACCGCTATTTCGGTTCTCGTTTCCGTCTGGATTGGCGTTTCGATTGGCTCCATTTGTCTCGTTCAATTGCGGCAGGCGTTTGAGAGTGTCATGGTGATTATGCATTGCAATTCCGAGTTGTTTCAGGTTGTTGGTACACTGCATACGCCGTGCCGCCTCGCGAGCAGCCTGAACAGCGGGCAATAACAACCCGACTAAAATTCCGATGATCGCAATTACGACCAAGAGTTCGACAAGTGTAAAACCGGATTCACGATTCGATCGCATCCTTTAATTCTCCCTTTTTGAAATTTGAAAAGCACGAAGTTAAGAAGCTAATTGGAAATAAGTAGACGTTTTTTTGGGTCGCCAAAAATAGATTACTAAATACGAATCAAAAGTTGATATGAATTAAGACGGACACGCATTACAGGGAATTCGCATCACGAAAGGTAGCATTAAGGTTGTTTTTACCATCATTGCAGTCACGACGCAAGAAATTTGAGAAAGAATTTTAAAAATGGCTGGTAACTTCGTTGGGGTCATGATGAAACCAGAACATTTCCGGCTTGCAGTGGAACACTGATCATCATGGCTGGAACGAAGCAACATTTCTCGCAACATGAAGTTCCGAAGACCGATATGAACATCGCTGAGCGGATCAATTTGACTTTCCGGCGGATCATTAATAGGTAATCATGCAGCATTTGATTATTTCCGGTTTGCTGGTTCTGTCCGTTGTAGTGACGATCACCACTGCCGATGATACGCCACCGTTCAAGATCACGACGAAGCGGGAAAACGACAAAGTTGTGGTGAAAGCCGAAAAGGACAAAGTGGTGATTTCGGTTCAAAGTCCATTCGGGGTTAGCCAAGCGGTCATCGAGCGGATGAAAGCAAAGTGGCCAGACACTGTGGTGCTACGACTGCATCTAAAAGGCCTGGAGAACTTCCAGGTCACGAACGACAAAATGAAACTCGAAGCTTCCGTTTCGAGTCAGGACAGCAAGGTGCGATTGTGGAAGAACGGCAAGGAAGAGTTGCCGCTAGACGCTAAAAGTCCCTACGGGATGGAGATTCGAATGATTGGCAGTGATCGAAAGCCAGCCAAGTCCATTCCGCTTAAGGATGGATACTTCGAAATGGATTTGCCGACAGTATTTCTCGAGGATAATTCAAAATCGATTACGGTACACTGGATCGACTTTTATCGTTAGCACGTTCTCCTGCAGTCGACGACCTATTCACAGTTGATGTGCTAGCCCAGAATCCCGCCTTAGTCCAACCTGTGGAAGTGGTCTCTGCTAGGTTGCTGGCTAGTCCGATCCTGCAGGAGTACGACATTTCCACAGTTGATGAGGTAGCTAGGCATCCGGACGAATATGAGGAGCGAGCAGCTAGTAGCAAAGTCGCTTCGCCTGGTAAGTAAACGACAAGCTATCGGGCTACCACTCACCTATCAACGAATACGTCGCGCGGCCCGCCAAGCACCCATTAGGAGGAACAACGGAATGATTCCCCATGGCAACCACTGGTATCTCAAGTTGAAATTGAGCCTGTTCTGAGGGGCGACTTCCAACTTGAGGCCAGACACACGGGTCGCAGATTGGGGATCCTCCGCAGTAAATTTCGTCAGCGAGGGAATGAATGCCTCCATGGAAGCCGAGGATTCGGGCATACTTTGGGTGAAAGTGTCACTTGATTTCGCATCCGCCGTCCACTTGATTGACTCCATTTCCGCGAATCGCGTTACTGCTATATTGCGTTCAATGAGATTGGAGCGATTCGCAGCTTCGCGATAAGTACGAACCAGTTCTTGACGCGTTTCCGCATCCGGTTGCCAATAGTCCAAACGGACGGCATCGAGCATGCGTTCTAGCATTTGTGCCAGGGCCGCCTCATTGTTCTCTCGCATCCATTTTTGTGTTCCTAATCCATACCGGTCCCGCAAGTAGACATCATGGAACGATTGCCATTGATCTTGGCGAATGGTCTCCGGTGCAGTTACCTGCCATCCCCAAAGGAACTGCACGGACTTGAGGACTTGTAAAGTACCGCTATATCCCTCTGCTTGTTGGGCTTTGATCCACTGAGGATGCAGGTAGCGAGAGTTGACTTCCTTTGCGAGCGAAACACTTGCACGATCGGTCGATACTTCGCTTTCGTCCCGCAGATTTTGGACGAACAGCGAGGGTGCTTTTCCTGTCAACTCCCTTATCGCAAGGGACAAGCCACCGAGGTACTGGAACGGATCATCGCTGGTGAGAACACCATAGGTATGCGAAGTACGAGACAGTATTGCCGCATCTACTTGCTTCAAGTGCTCAGCAAATACTTGGCCCGCCGCAACGCCATTGAGACCGGTCCCAAACGCATGTCCCATCCGTTGGACAAACAACTGTGACATTTCTTGGGCCGCGTCCTGCTTGGAGTCATTCTGCCAAACATCCGTTGCTAAAGTCGCATCACTCAATCCAGTTCCGTATCCGCCTGCCTCATTCGAAAAAACGCGAACGGTGGCGAATTTTTTCGCATCGCTCTCGGACATTCCTTGCGATCGGAAAGACTCCTCTAATACCTTGGTGTGGCTAGCGACAAAGTTTTCGGATTCCTCAAGCCTAGCCGTTTGCTGAACAGCTTGATCTATCCACTGCATAACCAATGGGAATTGATCTCGATACGAACCCGTGACACTGAGGAGCACATCCACGCGAGGTCGCCCGAGATCGTTGCTCGTAAGGGTTTCCAGGCCGTTGACTCGTCCGCTGTCATCCCAAGTCGGTTTGATTCCCATCGCGAAGAGTACTTGAGCCTCCATGATGCCCTGGTGCCGCATGGTCTCACCTGCCCAAAGTGAGTAGGCAATTTTCTCAGGCCACTTGTCCTCGTGCGATTCCTTGTACTCCTTGACCCATGCATCAAAAGCCGCAACGCCGATATCCCATGCTTGACGGGTTGGAACTCGGCTAGGATCAAAGCCATAGAGATTTTTGCCGGTAGGTAGGCTCTCCGGATTACGCACGGGATCTCCTCCATAACTGGAAGCGATGTGTTGACCGTTCAAAGCCGCCATTAGACTTTCAAGCTCGTCGTTTTTCGATAGGGAGATTTCGAGTTGTTGTGCGCGTTTCGCAAGCGAGAGTAAAACGTCAGGATCTAAGACCTTTGCCTCTGCGCGGTTTGGGACCGAAGACTTGCTCGAGTTGTTCAACACATCCTGCTTGCGGAGATCCAGTTTGCTGGCTGCAACAGAATCCTGCAATGCAACTTGAAGCCAACGTGCCGGACGCGACTTCATCACTTTCTCGGCATCCAACAGAAAGACTTCATCGATGTCTTCACCCAGGGCTTCAATCATGGGTTTGCGAAGCATTTGCATGATCATGCCGAAACGTCTCTCTGGACTAGGCACTTCACCGAAGGCCGCCAGACCTTGAGGCTGGGCGGATTGCGCGATATCATCGAGATATGGGTGCAAAAGTTCTAGGAAGCCCTCGAAGTTGGAGGCAATTTCAGATTCGGTCCAATTCAAATCTCGATGGAGTTGGTGTTCTACGAAATAGGCCAGCAATCGCGACTCCACTTCTTTTCGAACGGGCCCTGGTGCGACCGTTTCCCAATCGTGCATGAGATCATGCATTTCGTGTAATCCAGGTCGAAACCCAGCAGGTGAAAACATCGGAGTCAAATGGCTCAAAATGGTTGCGCGACCGCGGCGCTTGGCAGTGATTGCTTCCCCTAGATTATCCATGATGTATGGGTAGATATTAGGTAGATCGCCCAAGGCGAGATAGGGATCGTCGAGCGTAGCCAACCCCCGTTCCTTGCCCGGACTCCATTCCAACGTTCCGTGTGTACCAAGATGAATTACCGCATGAGCATGCCACTCATTGCGAATCCAGAGATAGGTGGCGAGGTACTGGTGGCTCAGCGGAACTTTGGATTTGTGTTGTATTCGGATTTTCTTTTTTTCCGAATCGACGCTAGCGTTGACTGGGTGCCGCAGTGGTTGCGGCATTACCACCACCCTGCCAAATACAACCCGCGGAACAACAAATTGCATGGCATCGTCAGTCTGACTTGGCTGCAATTCTCGGTTCGAAAACGACGAAGCTTCTGGGGGACCCCAATACGCTTCAATTCGTTCTTGAGTCTCACGGGGAAGTTGCCGAAACCATGCGAGGTACTTGGCCAAGGGAAAAGTCGCCGCAAGATCCTGTTCCAGCAGCGAACTCATCGAATCAGGCCGGTAAAAGGCACGGAGCGTCTGCCTCAACTGAATGGTAATCGAGTCTGCGTCCACCGTATCGGTTTCGTAGCCAGAGCTCTTTAACGCAGAGAAAATATTCTGAAGACTTTTTGGGACGTTAAGAAATGATGCACCGAAGTTGTTCTCACCTTGAGGGTAGTTGTAAACCATCACGGCGAGTTGGCGATCGGCGGGAGGCGAGTGTTGCATTTGAAATAAGGAAACTGCTTTGGCTGCGACCGCATCTATTTGAGAGTCTATCGGTTGGAGGCTACCTGACTTGGAGTCTCGCGCGGATATCAGCAAAGGATCAATCATGCCCGCTAATTCGCTCGAAGTGTAGTAATAGGAAATATCGGACAGCGCTAAGCCTTCGGCGCTGGCTTGCCATTGCTCTTGATTCATCGCAAGCGACGGGAGCGTTTGCAAAACAGGAATTCCGATTCGGTCCAACTCTGCTTTGCGTTCGTTCGGCTTGAAAACCAGCGCCGCATTGATGAGCACGCTGGCTATCGATCGATTGGGTTCGTTTGGATTCCGAGTCATGTCGTAAACCAGGTTGGCGTTTTGCCTGGGTCCAAAGAAGGCGAAGGCCTGCATGCCCCGTTTTTCAAGGGCTTCAATCATGTGGTCTAGCCAGTTCGTATCGTCGGAAGTAAAGACTGCGCTGTTGACCACGATGGCAACGACACCGCCTGAGGCTGTTTTGGTCGCGTTTGCTGCCAGGGAGTTGGTGGGCGGGTTTTGCTTGGATGGATCGCCCCGCAGTCTGTTGACAACGTCGGTCGAATCGGTCACCAGTTTGGGCCAACGAGGATGGTAGTAACCTTGAAGCGGCATGGAGATGGCTGGAGGCAAACCTACCTCCGAAAAATCCGCTTGGAGAGCTTGCATTGCCAGCCGCGTATTTTCATCGCCACCGAATCGCCAATACTCGCGTAGACGCTGCGCCCAAGCTGCAGGGACTCCGGCTTCCGACTTGAGGGGTTCTACCGCCGTTGCCTCATTTTTTGCGACGAGCCCAAACTCGCCGATCACGACATATTTTGGTGCCGATTGAATGATCGTTTCTCCCAATCGAGCCGCAATGCTCTTGGCAACACTGATGTGTGGCGTGTCGAGCAACAGCATTCGGCAGTTTTGAAGTGCCTGCTCAAGCTCTTCTGGAGTCAATGGCTCTACGGCAAGAATGGCGATGCTGAGGTTTGCGTCCTTGGCCGCTTGTTCGAGCCTTGCATTCCTCGCTGGAGATACTAGGTACGTGGAAAGAACGACCACTCTCGCTTCGGAGTCTTTTTGAGCTGCAACGCAGGCACTTGGCATTTGCCAAAGTCCAAGCACGAATAGCATCGTTGCTACGGTATCTCTGGCGATTTGAGTTTTGTTTTCCATGTTATTCTTCTGTTGTGGCCGGGACGTAGACCATGCTGCCATCTTTCAGTCGGTAGGCGGTTCCGGCTTTTTCGCCGTCGCCTTTGACAGAAGCACCCACGGATTGAAATTTAGTGATTTTTTGTCCTTCTTTGACAATGATCTCCATGTTTGGTTTTCCCTCGTTGCGAATGATCGTGATGCTGTCGTCTACGAACGGTCGCAATGGATCTTGAATCACGACGATTAACAAAACGCCTACCACTACGAGGAAGACGTCGACGAGGTTGATGGTCGATAGCATGGGGTCTTCGTCGTCACCGTCAAGAATGGACGAACGACGCATCCGAACACGAGGCGAAATGTCATTGGTAGGGGGAGGGTGGTTCATGATCGTTGTTCAAGCAGTTGATGCAACTCGGTCAACAGCCAACGTCTTCGAACTGTATGAATCCAGAATGTGATGGAAGCAGAAACAAGCGCGATAATGACTGCGGCAAAGGCGGGAGCCAAATTTTGGGCCACACCCTGCGATGCGCCCGACGATGCGGAAATGAGTGCGGGTCCCATCGGGATCATTGTTGCGACAAGGCCGAGCATGGGGGCAATTCGACTGCATAGACGCAATCCCTCTAACTCCCTTAAAATAAGCAACTCGAGTGACTCGATGGAACGGGTGGGGGCCAGTGGAAGGATCAAAAGTTTGCCTGGCGCTTTTGCTCGCCTGTACCATTCAACTACAAAACCGCCGAGGCTCAAAAGCGAAAAGGCGAACGCCGCCAATACCAGCAACGTAACTGGCCAGAGGAAACCTTGGGAAATGGAAAACAAGACACTCTCAAGTGGCATCGTTTGTATCGATAGTATAGAGATGGAAACAGGACCTTGGCCAACCATTCCACCCAAGAGAATGCATCGATGACCTAATCGCTCGGTAGGTCTTCTGACTTCCAATAAAACCCCAGCTAAGCCTTCTCGTCTCGCGGATTCCCTAAGATAGGGAACCGACGAGGCAATGGCAAAAGAGCAAGCTTGAGGTGAACGACCTTGCGATCGAACGATTGGTTACAGCGGCTGGGCCGTCGCGGAATTGCACCGAAGTTCCCTGTTTTACATGCCCGAGTCATAAACACCGCAAGCATGCCACCGAGTGACTGGTCTCGAGTGTCACCATTCCCATAGATTCGTCAATCGCAAACCAGCGACGGTAGTTTTGAATTGCCGCTTACTTTAGAATACTTAAGCAGTAGTCTTAGCTACTTAATGCTCGCACGGATGATTTTCTCGGTTCAAAGGATAGACTAAGTATTTATGCGATTTCTATTTCAAGGCTAAACAGGATGCGTCTATATTCACGAACACTTGCGAGTTGTGCTCTTGCGTTCGGTCTCTTTGTGTCATTTGGACTCGGAAATCGAGCGAGCGCTCAAGGTTGGAAGGCGGGTGTCGCAAAAGGCATCATCACTCCAGAAACTCAAGTTTGGCTAGCCGGGTACGGATCAAAACGTCCTCCAGACGGCAAGCTACACGACCTTTGGATGAAGGCCTTGGCCCTTGAGGATCCTAAAGAAAATCGCGTCGTGCTGGTAACCAGCGACTTTCAAGGAGTCCCCAAGAGCATGAGTGATCGTGTCTTCGAGCAAGTCAAAGTTCGATTTGGTCTTGAACGTCGTCAATTGATGATCACATTCTCACACAATCATTGCGGCCCACGATTGGGAGACGATCTGATCGATTACTATCCTGTCGAAGCAGATCAAGAAGTACTGGTGCGAGAGTACACGGATCGCATGGTGATCAAAATGGTGGATGTTATCGGCAAGTCGATCGCTGATTTATCTGCTGCTCGGCTGGAACAAGGGGATGGTAAGGCCACGTTCGCAGTCAATCGAAGGAACAATCGCGAAGCCGAAATACCGCAAATGATTGCCGATGGAATCCCACTTATTGGCCCGGTCGATCATTCCGTGCCAGTCCTGAAAGTAACTCGAGCAAACGGCCAAGTCGCTGCCGTCCTCTTTGGTTACGCATGCCATCCCACGACGCTCAGCTTTAAGACCTGGTGCGGCGACTATCCTGGATTTGCGCAATTGGAGATCGAAGCGAATCATCCTGGGTCGATGGCGATGTTTGTCAATACGTGCGGTGGCGACCAGAATCCACTTCCAAGACGAACCGTCGAACTATGTGAACGCTACGGGCACATGCTTGCAACCGGTGTCGAGGAGGCTTTAAAACAACCGATGCAACCGGTGTCCGCCGGAATAGTATCGGCATTTGAATATGTTGAATTGCCCTATTTGCAAGTCGTTGATCGTGGCCAACTGCAGTCCCTTTTGCTAGACCCCAGTCCGATTAAGGCACGCTGGGCCGCTCGATTGTCGAAGCATCTGGATAGGGGCGAAGTATTTTCTCCGACGTATCCGTATCCGATCCATGCTTGGAGGCTTGGCAAGGAAATGCTGGTCATCGGAACGGGTGCCGAAACGGTCGTCGACTATGCCTTGAGATTCAAGAAGGATTTCGGTGCGGGGACGTGGGTATGTGGTTATGTGGACGACATGATTTCCTACATCCCATCGCGCCGCGTTTGGGAAGAAGGCGGATACGAAGGCGGTTCGAACCTATTCGAATATGGACGACCCGCCCTCCGTTGGTCAGGCGAAATCGAAGATCGAATCTCGGCTTCGGTGCATCTATTGGTTCGAGAAGTTAGCATTAATAAGTGATCAAAGTAAATAGATTGGTTCTGTCAACACAAGCGATCCAAGCCCGAGACGACGAGTGAAACGAGGATAGTGATAACATTGCGACACCAGCGGGCCAATATAGCGAAAGAGTCCCTATCCAATGAACGATCCGTTGCACTCCAACCGACGTAAAATACTAACTGCCGCTGGCGTGGCTGCTGCGGCTACCTTGGCTTCTGTCGACGGGGCGGCGCAGGAAACCTCACCTCCCGAGAAAATCCTTCGGATTGGCGTCATTTCGGCTAACGCCAGCGGCAAGCCACAGATGTCGAACGGACACACCTGGCACTTCGCCCAGGGCTTTCATCCGACCGTGAATTTAGCTGCTATTCAGAAGTATCTTTCGGCAGGTCCTGTCGAGCTGTTCGGGCAACCAGGGACCGTGACATTGTGTTGTTTCTGGACAAAAGAAGAAACGAATTTGTCTCGCACTTTCAGGAGTATGACCGCCGGTTTATTGTTGGCCGAACAGGGGTTGGGGATCGTAGGGTTCAAACACAACGGACTCGCCGTGCCGCTGCAGCAGGGCCTCGAAAGCCCCGTCCGAATAGGCCAGCGCCAGTTCAGAGTCCCGTAACATCGGCTGCGTTCAGACTTTTTCAGCGTACTTTTAGCAGCTGATTTATTTCGTAGCTTGCTCGTTCATATGCAGAAAAGTTTTCAGCAGCATACGAAGTGTAGTCGAAACTGATTTTAGACATGACGGTTTGAATGACGGCCCACAATGCCTCCCTCAAAATTGAAACGGTTTTTAGAATTTGGAGTTCGATAAACGCTTCATGGTTCTTCCGTCCGTAATACGCATGGAGGAATTCGATTTCTAATTCGTCTGAAAGCCCGCTGTTGGTTGAAACGCTTGCTAGATCGAAGATTGGATTGCCGATGCCCGCGTATTCCCAGTCCACGATCCACAATTGGTGTCCATCATCCATAATGTTGGATGCCAACAAGTCATTGTGGCATAGCGTTGGGTGGAACGCCTGAATCCTATGCTGAAGAAATCTTGAGTCGTTGACCCAACCGTCGATTGACGGTGGCAGATTGGCTCCAAGAGAGCGTGCTGTTTCAGTGTAGGTTCGTACCGTTTGAAACGGACAAAAGAACAGCATTTCCTTGGTCAGTCGGTCCCGCGAATCATGAAGCAGTCGCAAGGTGGACGCGACTCGCCGCAGGATTTGGGTGTTCTGAAAGTCGGGATTTGACAAAGTCTTTCCGTCGATGAAGGGAAGGACCATAATTCCATCTTCCAAATGGGCAACAGATGGCGCTACACCAATATGGTGAGCAGCGGTTTGGCAGTGTGACTCATTGGTGCGGTCAATTCCAAGAAAGTGGCGATCCTCGCAGATTCTCGCGACAAACCGTGTCTCGCCGTCTAGTACAATAAAATTCAGGTTCGTCATGCCGCCAGACAGGGGCTCAAGTGTGATAGAACCCCGCCAGCATTTTAGTGCAGCGATACGATCGATCATGGTTTTTTTCATAGCCGCAAGTCCGTCAATGTTGTGATGGCCAACGATTGAACTGAGCAGACTGGTGAACGTCAGTCAACTCGACGCATTGAGGTATGGTACAACTTTATGCTGGAATTTCAAAATAGCGTGACATAGGTGGTGATGGTGTGCGCGCATCACCGAGCAGAACTGTGTAGATAAGGCGAGCGACAAATGAACACAAATCAATCCGTGGTCGTTGTCGGTGGCGGCATCTGGGGGTTTAGCACGGCACTTCATCTTGCAAAGCTGGGCGTTAAGGACGTCACTGTTGTCGAACAAAATGCTGAGGCCGCGTTAGAAACGACCCCGCGTGCCGCAGGACTTATTGGGCAGATTCGAACATCGTCCGTGATGTGCCGCGCAATTCAGTATGCGTTGGATCTGCTGTCCAACTTCAAACAGCAGACAGGTTTTGATCCAGGCTTACATCGGACCGGCAGCCTATTGGTTGCAATGACGGACGAACGTATGGAGGCGTACAGAGGGCAGTTGCACAGGGCCAGCGAAAACGGGGTCGATGCGCATTTTGTCACGCACACTGAAATGCAGAGACTGTCGCCCGGTCTAAATGTCTCTCGACTTGCTGGTGGCTATTTTATTGTCGGTGACGGGTATTTAGACCCTCGTCAATGTGCCCTCGCCTTCGCCGCGGCGGCTCAAGACCTGGGCGTTACGGTTAGGTTCTCAACACGCGTCCATGGACTGCGTTTAGGCAATGGACGAGTTCGTGGCATCGATACCCAACACGGGATCATTACCGCAGATCATGTCGTTGTGACCGCCGGACCGTGGACGGGGATACTGGCGCAGCACGCTGGCTGTCAACTCCCTGTGCAAACCATTAGGCATCAGCGTGTTGTCACCGAACCGGTGCATGGAATTCCTGCTCACCACCCCGTTGTGCGTGTGACCGATGTAAGTTGCTATGTTCGTCCCGAGCATGGCGGGTATCTTTATGGCTTCTTTGAGCCCAATCCAACGGCAATTGATCTGACTAACAAACCACCCGACTTTCGTACCGCTGATATTCCGGATGCGGTTGAGACAATGAACGAGGCACAACGGCGACTTTCTGATGTCTTTCCAATTCTTGGTAAACTCAGAGTTTCGAAGCGAATTCAGGGGATAACGACATTTGCGCCCGATGGCCGGTACGTGATTGGTTCAGTTCCGGGTGTGGAAGGGCTGCACCTTGCGACAGGATGTGCCGCTCTGGGAATCGCAGGCTCCGCAGCCGTTGGCAAATGGCTGGCGGAAACCATCGTCACCGGTAAGATTCCTGCCGAATTGTCGGAATTTAAACAGGAGCGTTTCGGCGCCACAGCGCGGGATAGCCGGTGGCTTAGGGAAAATGCTCTGGATTTCTACGGTAACTATTACGCTCTCGCACCGACAAGCCCTGATTTGTAGCTGGTCACCGATTCGAGTCCACGCTCGCGGGCATCCGCCCATGCTCCCTCCATGACTACTTCCAAAGGCTCCGCTCCCTACTTCGAGTCATCATATTCAGGACTTTTGCATTCGCGAACTAGGCTCTGGCAGCAGGTCTTATCCTATCGCGATAGGGTGGACACGTTTGGTCATCGGGGATTTGTGTCATGTGGAGAAACTGTTGGCAACTTTTTAGCGAATCAGCGGTCGACAAGCGAAAAGACGGACGGGAAAGAGATGACCGATTTTTTGAATTTTTTGACCACTTTTTCGATGATCTCGATAGTGCCGTAGCATCAAGTTGGAAAACGAAATGCACGCGCTTTGCGGGCAAGGGGGATTGGCGTCAATAATAAATACGGCGTCCTGCTCAAAGGCTTACTCAACTGCGGCGCCTGCGACAAAGCCATGGTCCACACGATGTCTAGTCGGGGGAGTAAGCGATACCGCTCTTACACTTGCCTCAAAGCCATCAAGTGTGGCTGGGATGCCTGTCCGTCAAAGGCTTTTCCGGCGGTGGGGGAGGATTAGGAAATGGCAATAGACTTTCGATCCCACCAGAGAAATTAGGTTGAAAATTCCAGGTTGACGAGTTCTCGTACGCGAATGTCGCGACAAATAGAAAGTCGATATGGTAGGGTAAGGGTTGAAATAGATGTTCTTGCCAATCACTTCTAAGTTCTAATTTCAACCCCATGCCTTTCTTCAGCAAGACCCGCTACATCGTCGTGTTTTTCATGGTAACACTCGCCATGGTCACCTATCTCGACCGTGCCTGCATCGGCGTGATGAGCGAGGCGATCCAGCGCGACCTGGGATTGACAAAATCGCAGATGGGCTATGTGTTTGCGGCGTTTTCTTTGGCCTATGCCGGCTTCGAGATTCCCACGGCGTGGTGGGCGGACCGGCACGGTGCGCGCACCGTGTTGACGCGGATCGTGTTGTGGTGGTCGGTCTTCACCATGGCCACCGCTGGGGCTTTCAACTACACCTCCATCCTGGTGACGCGTTTCATGTTCGGGGCTGGTGAGGCGGGCGCGTGGCCCTGTATGGCAAGGGTTTTTTCACGCTGGCTGCCGCATCGAGAGCGAGGCACGATCAAGGGCATCTTCTTTGCCGGGGCTTACGCGTCGGGATCGGTCACACCGGTACTGGTGGTGCATCTGATGAATGACTGGCACCTATCGTGGAGGACTATTCTTGTCGGCTTTGGATCGATCGGGTTTGTCTGGGCGTACTTGTTTTATCGTTGGTTCCGCGACGAGCCGACGGAGCATCCAGCGGTGAGCGAGGAGGAGCGGGACCTAATCCTGGCGGACCGGCAGGTGGATGCCCAGTTGCTGCGAGGTTGGCCGTACTGGTCGCGGTTGCTCAGCCAGCGGAACATGATCTTGCTGTGCTTGATGTATGTGCCAAATGCCGTGACGTTCTATTTTTGTATTACCTGGCTGCCGACCTATCTAAAGGAGCATCACCACGCGGAGAAATCTGAGATTGGTTTTCTGGCGGCGCTGCCATTGTTCCTCAGCGTGGGCACGCAATTCCTGGGTGGCTGGCTCTCAGACTGGATTGCGGCGCGATACGGTTTGGCGGCGGGCCGTCGGGTGCCAGCAATGCTGGGCTACTCGCTAGCGGCGGTATTCGTCGTGATGACTGTCTATTCGACTGAGCCACGGATGGCGGCTTTGTTCATCGCGCTGGCGGCGGCCTCCTGCATGCTGAGCACGGCGCCGGCCTGGGGCACGGTGCTGGACATCGGGCGCGAGCATTCGGCGGTGGTTGGGGCCACGATGAACACAGCCGGCCAAATTGGAGCGGTGATCAGCCCTATCTTGGTGGCGAAATCGGTGGAATGGTTCAATGACTGGAATTTCCCTCTCTTGTTGTTGAGCGGCCTATTCGGGATCGGCGCGGTGTGCTGGTTGTTCATCGACCCTCGGCGAGCCGTATTCGAGAGCGGAGCTGAGGGCGAACGCACCAACTCATGAAGAAGCCCCGCCCTAACGACAGAAAGTGGCGAGAACTCGCACGCCTGTAAAAGTGTCTTGGATTCCGATAAGCTTCGTCCATATTCAGACGTAGGGCGTCCCGCTGCTACAATCAGGTCCGATCGTCGTTGCAAGCCCGGATTACACGAGGCGCAATAATATCTACAACTGCTTGAATTTTGATTTGAAAGAAGGAATAAATGAGCCCAAAAAATCGTCGCCGTTTTATAGCAACGTCAGCAAGTGCGACCGTTGCGTTTTCGATTTTACCACGGCACGTTTGCGGATCTGCCGGAGAATTGGCCCCATCGGATACGCTCAATATTGCCGGTATCGGAATCGGGGGGCAAGGCGGTGGGGTGACTCGCGATCTTTCGAAACTGCCAAATGTCAACATCGTCGCGTTGTGCGATGTCCAGCGGGCACATGAAGCAAGAATGGCAAAGGAATATCCGGACCGTCCTTTCTTTCAGGACTATCGCGTCATGCTAGAAAAGGTAAAGGGAATTGATGCCGTTATCATCGGGACTCCCGATCATTGGCATGCACCGATTGCGCTTGCTGCGATGCGCATGGGGAAGCACGTCTATTGCGAGAAGCCCCTGACGCACACGATTGAAGAGGCGAGACTCCTAAAAAAGGTCGCCGCAGAAACAAAAGCCGTTACGCAAATGGGAAATGCTGGTCACGCTGGCGAAGGCTTGCGACAGACAAAAGAATGGATCGATGCTGGAGTCATCGGGCAAGTGACCGAAGTCCACACTTGGTCGGATCGTCCCGGGAAATTCTGGCAGACTCAAGGCAAGCTGCGTCCGTCTGAGCCTCAACCTGTTCCAAAAACTCTCGACTGGAATATGTGGCTCGGTCCCGCTTCTGATCGAGCATACCATTCAAATTATGCGCCCAAACAATGGAGAGGGTTTTACGATTTTGGATGTGGGGCGGTGGGGGACATGATGGTACATAATGCCGATCCGGCATGGTACGCTTTGGATCTTGGTTCGCCGAAGTCGGTCGAAGCGGAAACGGGACCAACGAATCCCGATACTTTCCCCGAATGGAGTATTGTCAAATGGCATTTCCAAGCCAAAGGAAAGCATGGTCCGATCACAGTGATTTGGTATGACGGCGGCAAGAAACCGCCGTTACCGCCTGGGTCGGAGTCGGATCAAAAACTGGACGATAACGGCATCTATTTTGTCGGTTCCAAAGGAGTCATTCTCTGCGGCGGCTGGTCGGGTGCACCACGTTTGGTTCCTGAATCGAAGATGCTCAACTTCGAGCCACCCAAACCGACTATTCCTCGAAGTGTTGGTCACCGACAGGAATGGGTTGATGCCTGTATCGCTAATAAACCCGAAGATGCGAAGGCTGGATTTTGGTATTCGGCACCCTTCACGGAATCACTATTAATCGGTGTGCTTCCCATTCGGCTCGGAAAAAAGATTGAATGGGATGCAATCACGATGAATGCCACAAACGCTCCTGAAGCAGAGGAACTGATTCGAAAGACTTATCGTAAAGGATTCGGACTCGACTGATGCTGCACGTTTCTCTTGCAATTAGGGCTACGCTCAACTCCATTATGCAAGCGTCCGCTTCCCTCCAACACGCGTCTGCGATTTCTACAAGGATGTGCCTATCGGCTAGCTTCCCAGATTCGGCAGGATGCAGCGGTCAGCTCATCAACTGTGAACATGACTACGCCTGAATCAGTAACAGCCAAGTTGACAGATCAGAGATAACTCCCCAAACTTTAGGGATTACCGTCCTAAACCGGGATAAAAGCAAGTTCGCCTACCCGAGAAGACAACATGAACCGACAACTTATCACCCTGCTCGCTTTACTCAGTTGATCCGCAATATTGGCGGATGATTCCGTCTTGAAATACCCGTATTTTACTGCGGAGCCCCAAAAGTCAGGTTGGCCGCTTATCCCGACCGCAGGGCACTTCGGTGCCGATGCTGCTGCAAAAGGACTCAAAATATGTTCTGAGAATCTTCGACGCAAATTTCCCAACTCACAAATCATTGTGACTGAAGTTTTGCCTGCTCACGCACCGGGAAATCGCTTCTATGACGACATCAAGAAAACGCATGCGGCACTTGATACACTCAATCTCGGCAATACACCGAATGCGGGAGTTTTGAAACTGTGGGGAGATTTCGTTAAACCTGACGGCACGTTGAAACAAGAGTTGTTCACGTCGGACAACATACATCTCTCACCAGCCGGATACGACGTGTATGCGGCGAAACTCAAACCGCTGATAGACGAACAGCATCGAAAATGAAAGAAAGCGAATAGATAGAGGATTAGATGTTGCGTCTTTGTAATAGGGCGAGTAGGTTCGGAGCTTGACCTTAACTGATCGATGGCTCGTGAACCTTTAGACGAGCGAGGAATTGACATTGATGGGGCTACTTTTATCTTTTGGTCTTTGAACGACACAGAGGAAAAACGTCTGTTGATACTGCATCACTAGGTGTCGCATACTCGCGGTATGCTGGGCGTGCTCCGCATTGTGGAGTGTCGACGCATGGATCAGGACGCACAGCTCAAGTTGATTCAGGCGGCACGCTTACTGGCAACACCAAGACGAACGCATCCTCGCTCAGTGCCAAAGCCGCTGGGACTGAAAGCTTCGATCCTAAGAAGTATGCCGGTCAGACGGTGCGCATCTTGCTAGTCGACCGTGAGCGGGATGATCTGGGGGTACGCGACGTGCAGACCGGAGAGTTCGGTGGCGACACGCTGTATTTGCTCCCCGGTATCGAAAGCGGATCCTGCATCCTTTTCTACCGCAAGGATCTGCTGGGCGGCATCGGCCAGCCCACAGTGCCCACCACCTGGGCCGAATACCTCGCGGCTGCCAAGGCGCTGACATCGGGTGATGTTGCCGGCAGCGCGATGGTCGGCGCGAACGACATGTCGAACTTCTTAGTCGACTGGTATGCCCGTTTCATCACAATGAGCGGGCAACTGACTAGTGGCAGCAAGAAGAACAAGACGCTCACCACGCGATTCGATAGCCCAGAGGCGGTGGCCGCCCTCCAGAACATGATCGATCTGCTGCCCTAATCGCTGTCCGAAGTGACCGAGTACGGGTTCACGGAGGTGCTCGACGTCACCACGACACGGTGTGATTTCGGACATTATTTAAAACTACAAACTCTCCAAAATGTTGCGGTTCAGCTTTGGCGGTCCGATAAAGGTGCGGCGCGAATACAAAAGCCATATTGCGGCTAGCAGGAGGCTGGTGAATAGTGTGATCCAGAAAGCAATGCCGTTTGGGGGCTGGACGCCAATCACGATTACTGCACCTCCACCCACTACACACAATACTGACAGTGGCCGATAAGCCCACCCTAGTGTCCATGGTCCCATCGCCGTCCAGCTCTTGCCATACGTGCGCAGCCCGAGATAGGTTGGCAAAAGATAAGAAATATAGAGAAAAATGACGCTTGTTGTGGTCATCGTTGAGTAAACTGGCGCGAAAATGGTGAATAGGAATGAGAAGACCGCGACAGTCCAGATCGCTAAAACGGGTGTTCGACTCGTTTTGCACACCCATTTCAACCAATCGGATGCCGGGAGGCCACCATCTCTCGCGAAAGCATACATCATTCGCGAAGTACTTGTCATGGCAGCCAGTCCGCAGATGTATTGCGCGATAAAAATTCCAATACAAATGACAATTGCAGTCGGCTTGGGGAGCACCTTCGAGATTGTCCAGTAAACGACATTTCTGCCCTCGTGAGCCGCGTCATCCATATTCGGAATTGCAAGTACGATCGCGATTAGCATGAACCAGCCGAATAACGAAGAGACCAAAACTGCCTGGAGAATACTTCGTGGTACGACGCGTCCAGGGTCAACGGTTTCTTCAGAGGTGTGTGCGCTTGCATCGTAGCCCGTAATCGTATAGGCAGGCAGGAGGAGCCCGAGGCCAAACATCCACAGCAGACTCTCGCTGCGAGGCCAAACAGCCTCGCTTTCGCTGGGAAAACCGCTGTAGTTTGTCAAAGTGATCAGGCGCTGCCATTCGTATCCCGGTGCATATACCAGCAAAGATATTGTGAGAGCCAACGAAAATAGGAGAATCAAATATCCACTAAGATCCGTGAGTAACGTTACCGCGTGGATGCTCCGGTGGTTGAGTGCCGCCTGCGTGGACGTGATGACGAACACGGCGCCCAACTGCCAGTACGATAAGTGCTCAATGGGTAGACGAATTTCGGTGAGTGTACCAATAGTACCCCAGCAAAACTCAAAGGTCCCAACATTGATTGCGGCGAGGATGGTCATCAAGCCCATGAGATTGAACCATGCCGTGATCCAACCCCAGCCTCTTCCTCCGAGAATCGTCGCCCAGTGATACAGGCCTCCTGCAGTCGGAAATGCTGAGGCTAGCTGCCCCATGGTCGAAGCGAATCCCAATGTGATCAGGCTCATGAACAGCCAGCCAAGGACGACTCCAGCTCCTCCTGTGGCGCAGAACGCTAGATGAAACGATGTGATTCCACCGGCAAGAATGCAAATGATAGAGAGCGAAACAGCATAGTTGGAGAACCCACCCATGCGTCGAAGCAGTTCCTGTTGGTAGCCCAGTTTTTCAAGAGCGAGACGGTCGTCGTTTTGTTGGTGGTTCATTTTCGTTACGATAACAAATTCGATTGCGAATAGCGAGGGCGGGATCAATCTGGCCCGGCAGGGCTGGCTCCTGTCGCAGACTCCCAGCACCGACTGCCCCGTCCGGTTCCAGGCCAATTGACTGAAATCAGCGGACCTTGCCTCTGGCTCTGATGACGCGACTTATTTTACGGACAACACAGGCCTGTGCTAGTTGCCACTCTCAGAAAATAGTGCTCGAGCCGACCGCTTACTAAGCGGGGACTTCAGGTGACAGCAAGGGAGTCGCTGAGGGCGTCGACAAAAAGATCAGCCTCAGTCGTGGTCAGGCAGAGTGGTGGGCGAACCTTGAGGGTCTGGCCGTAACAGCCTGTGGCTCCGATCAGCACATGGCGGTCTCGCAGAGCATTGATCAACTCAGCGGCCAGGGCGGGGTTTGGACTGCCAGGATCATCGGGTTGGCAGAGATCGATGCCGAGAAAGAGACCTGCGCCGCGGACTTCAGCAACGCGGGAATCCTCGGTCACGATCTTCCCAAGGCGAGCCAGCAGATGAGCGCCAACGCGGGCGGAGTTCTGCTGCAAACCCTCACTTTCGATCACGTCAAGGACCGCCATGCCGGCGGCAGCGGCCAATGCATTGCCAGCGAATGTGTTGAAATAGCCGACATCGTGGCAGAAGATAGCGAGCAGTTCTGGACGCGTTACCAGGGCGGCCATGGGGAAGCCGTTCCCCATCGGTTTCCCCATCGTGACAACGTCCGGAACAACACCTTGTCGCTCGAAGCCCCAAAAGGTGTCGCCGGTACGAGCAAAACCAGGCTGGACCTCGTCAGCGATGTAAAGACAACCGGCATTTCGCGCGGCGGCGACTGCGGTTGTGAGAAATTTTGCGGGATTGGTAAACACTCCGTCTGACGAGAAGATCGAATCGCAGATGAAGACTGCCGGCGGATGGCCTCGCCTTCTCAGAGTCTGCGCGGCGCGTTGCACGGCCTGTGCGAAGCCTGCCTCGATCTCCTGACCGTAAGCGACTCGGCTCGGTGCCGGGATGGTATGCACGTGTTCGGGCGGTTCGCCTTGTCTATAGGAGGCGGGTGAGATCTCCGTCACCGCAAGGGTATTGCCGTGATAAGCGGTTTCCGTGACGATCACACCGCTGCGGCCAGTCGCTTTGAACGCAACGCGGAGTGCCAAATCGTTGGCCTCCGAGCCCGTACAGCACATCACCACGTTGGACAGTTCCGTAGGGAGCGTTGCCTTCAGACGCTCCAGATAAGCCTCCACACGTCGGTCGAGGTAGCGCGTGTTCGTGTTGAGTTCAGCCGCCTGAGCGGAAATGGCGGAGACCACTCGAGGATGACAGTGTCCGACGGACGACACATTATTGTAGAAGTCGAGATAACGGCTGCCGTCGGCGGCTTCCATCCAGACACCTTGGGCGCGCACCATCTCGATCGGGCGGCGGTAGAATAGCACTGAGGCGGCGCCGCAATTCTTAAGCCGACGGTCGAGCAGCGGGTCGCGACCGCTATCCGCTGCTGCGTTGAAAGCGTTCATGTCGAGGATTGGGCGGAACTTCAGCGACATATCGATGAGCCTCTGCCTGTCATCAAGTCGTACTCATGAAATGCTCCGCCAGTTCGATGGTGCCCTCGGTATAGAGCACCCCCATCGCCTGGGCGGTCGGAGTCTCAGCATGGCTGGCGATCCATGCGGTCAGTTGTAAACGGCGGAGCATCACGAATACAGGGAGCATCGCCACATCGTCACCCGTGAATTCGGCACAGCAACGGTAGCCTTCGATCCAGGCCGTTTGCAGATCGGGTATCGAGTCGTCGGTCTCGATGAAACTTATGGCAGCAGCGAAATCAAAGCCGAACCAACCGAAGCCACAATCGTCGAAATCGATCACCGCAATTTGCTGATCCTCGATCAGGAGATTGGCAAGGCGGAGATCAGCATGGATCAGGCCAAACCGCTCGGGCCCGGTCCCCCAGATGTTGAGCTTGGTCTCAAGTGCTTCGGCGGTACGTTGGAGCACTCCTTTGCCTGCTCTCGTCAGCCCCAAGCCGTCTCGCCAGTCGCCCCAGTAGGACGTGCGACCAATGGTGGTATCGAAGTTCCAAGTCTTACGGGTAAAGCCTGCAGGGAATCTCCAATGCTTTGCATGATCGTGAAGCCGAGCGGTGATGGTGCCAAGCCTACGAAAACTATCGGACAGGTCATCCGCGGGCGAGGGCTCGCGACCCGGCATGAACGCAAAGCCAACCACATGCCGAGACTCTCCGCTGTTTTTAAACTCGGCGATGTGGCCGCCGCTGCGTGTCTGGTGCGGGCGGGGCGCGTTGACGATGCCACGGTCGATCAGGTCTGCAAGCCAGGCCAGTTCGGATTCGATCTCCTGGCAATTGTGATAACCCGGACGGTGGACGCGCAGGACGACCCTCGCACCTGTCTCCGGGTCGTCGGCACAGAAGGTTGCGTTCTCAGAGAGATGAAGCAGACTAACCACGCTCCGCGGCGACAAACCCCATTCGGCAACGAGGTCCTGAGCACCTGCGCGCAGTTCCTCTACAAACGCATCGTCATAAAGTCCCGTCATAGAATTACGCTCCCACACTGAACCGATTCGTCATTCGAACGGTCGATTGATATTTGGCTGCGGCATTGTAGTATGTCCGGGCATCCAGATGTCAAACCGCCAACATCAATCTTCCCCTTTCATCATCAGGCACCAGTTTATCTACATTTCAGCAGATGTCTGTCACTCCATGATGCCGGTCGCTATCCTCGGGGGCACGCAGGCCGTTGCGATTCATCGCCGACGGCGAACGCACGGCCAACCACAAACGAGGAGCGTCTCCAGGCCAAAGAACGCAGCCTGGACACACAGACTTTCAATCAGCGCATCGCCAACGGTTTCCGAGGATCACGTGTGAGAGAGCTCTTGTTCGGCTTCAGCAATCAGTGCGTTTTCTTCCTCTGGTGCATCAGCGACCAGCCGATGGCGACTGTAGAACACAAAATAGAGGATTCCAATCACGAGAAACAACGCCACGCCCCATACGGCGGGGCGGTAATCTGACACCATGAAAGTCGCGGCCAAGGCAATTAGAGAAAAGACGGCTCCCACAGCAGCGCCGGGAATGCCCAGTGGACTGCGATAGGGACGCTTCAGGTCGGGACGTCGCAAACGCAATTGAATGAAGCTGACCATCATCAGGAAATAAGAAATCACGGCGCCCAACACAGCCATATTGAGCAACGCCGCGCCAAACAGGCTGTTTTTGCCATCGTCATCTTTCGTGAATTCAATGGCCAAAGCACACAGGAAACCAAGAACGGCTCCCAAAATCAACGCCCTGTAAGGTGTATGGTGGCGACCGGTTACCGATATCCTTGAGTTATGGTACACTTTATGCTAAAATTTCAAAATAGCGCTACATAGCAAAATAGCGCTACATAGGTGGTGATGCTGTGCGCGATTCAGGGAGCGTTCGCAGCAATTCGTGACCCACATGTCGGGTTAGGCCAGCAGTTCATGCAGGGTATTCACAGCATTGCCTCCCACCATCAATTAAAGATAAGCGTATTGTGAAGAACTATTCGTTGGGCCTGTCCCTTACTATGGCATGTGTGCTGTGCTTCGCGTCACACGCAATGGCACGAACCATTATGGTCACTAATCTCGCCGACTCTGGACCAGGGTCACTGCGGGAGGCCATCACCAGCGCGAACGGGAATTCTCAGCCTGATATAATTTGTTTTAAAAAGAATCTTTCAGGTACCATCACTTTCACCAGCGGTCCGATAGACATCACCGGTGAGTTGATGATCGACGGGTCGGGCGCGTCGCGAATCAAGTTCAGCGGGAACAACGCTAGTCGTATCTTCAATCTGGTAAAGAATTCGGTACAGACACCGAACGTATCCATCAGCAACGTAACGATTGCTGATGCGTGCAATAAGATTAAAGATAATCTTGGCGCCATCACCGCCACGCGCGGTGGTGCGATCCTCAACGACGGGGGGACATTGCGACTGACTCGCGTAACAATGCGTAACAACCGAACAATTGACATATCTCAATCGACCGTCGTCGGTGGCGGCGCGGTCGTCAACAGTGGCTTTGCCACGCTTGTGGCGACCAACTGCCTGTTCGTCGATAATGTTGCCAGCGGCGGGAGTAATTACGCGTTCGGCGGCGCGATTGGTAGCGTCACGAACTCGTTGGCTACGATCGAGAACTGTACGTTCATCGGTAATGAGGTGACCTCGGGCGGTACGAGTTACGGCGGCGCGATTGGAAATTTCGGAGGCAGCCAACTGGATGTCATCAAATGCGTGTTCGACGACAACACCGCCTGCGGAAGCGATGCCAATGAAAAAGCGTTCGGTGGAGCGATCGCTACGCGGCCCGGGACCGTGGATTCGACTGGGAGCTTGACCGAGATCGACAACTGTCGGTTCAGGAGCAATCGTGCGCTGAGTGCCGCTGGGGAACCCGATGCTGGCGGAGGTGCACTCTATAACGAACGATCGACGCTTTTGGTCGAATGGAGTTCCTTCCTTCGTAATGAGGCGGTGGGAGGAAACGCTTCCGGTGGTGCAATCTTCGCAACGGGCATAGATGACGACGAGCCCTTCACGGAAATCAATCGCTGTCACTTCACCGGCAACATGGCTCAGGCCGGAACCGGTGGTCTAGCTGCCGGCGGTGCCCTCCACAATACGTTCGGGTTGATGAGTCTTACCCAGACAACGATTAATCACAATCTTGCTGACGGTGGTAACGACGGCCAGGGCATCGGCGGTGGTCTTTACAATCTGGGGACCGCTACCGCCGACCAGAAAACAAGTCGGAGGATCGTGGAAAATATGGCCTCAACTAGTTTCGACGACGTGTTTGGCTTGGTGATTGAATAATCGCCCTTTGAAAAAACATCGTCAACCCCCTCTCCTACCTCCCCTCTCCTACCTCCCCTCACATGACCCACGCACCCACGCACCCGCTCCTTCGGCGTCCTGCACGCCGCGAACCGACCGAATGTGCTGTTTATCGGTAATGAGGTGACCTCGCGCGGAACGAGTTACAGCAGAGCGATCGGAAATTTAGGACGCAGCCAACGGACTGTCATCCATTGCGTGTTCGACGACAACACCGCCCGTGGAAGCGATGCCAATGAAAAAGCGTTCGGTGGAGCGATCGCTACGCGGCCCGGGACCGTGGATAAGTCGGGGAGTATGACAGAGATCGACTGCTGTCTGTTCACGAGGAACCGCGCGCTGAGGGCCGCTGGGGCAGCCGATGCTGGCGGAGGTGCCCTCCACAATGCGTTAGGCCTGATGAGTCTCGACCAGACAACGTCAGCCGCTCGGGCAACCGAGCACGCAGGATTTGGTTCTCCGTTTTGAGGACGCTGACGTATCGGGCCAATTCTTTGTTGGTCGCTTTGGCGACAACGAGCAGGAGGGCGGTCCGATGGCATTGAGCAGCCGTCCGAGCGGAATGACATTGGCCGCATGGTTAATCGGCTTTATTCGTTTGGACTTGTCGCTGGAATTGGGAATGCAGCAGTTTGGAAAAGAGAAACCTGATAGCCTGAGGATAAGAAACAAGAGCCGAAGAAGGTGGCGGAGTTTTGCGACTTGAAATTGCAATCTAGCCACCTCAGTTTCCTGCGATTCTACATGCAGGCTAAATTGCGATAGCGATATGACCGGTTGTACTCTTGGTTCGAGCCAGCCGTTGGCAGTTGAGCGAGGCACGCCAATTCTCAAGGCATGTGCCGTGTCACCGGTCGTGCAGATAAATTGCCGAAGCCGATGGTCGTAGGATCGCTGGACACGTTTAGGTGCAATCATCGGAATAATTCATTTCTCGGTACAAGCCAATTGATTCGCAAGCACTCCAAGCAGTGAAAAAATCGTTATACTCACGCATCTTTTGTCTGGCAGCCTCGTAGTGATTGCAAATACCACTCCGGCTAAGATGTTTCCTAACCCAAGGCATATCAGAGTTACAGATAGCCGTTCCTTAAAAATTGGCAAAAAGGTAAATCCGATCCATGCAGCGAAGCATGACGCAACCACCAATATTGCCGAGAGCACGTTTGCAGTTTTGCGGTTGCGTTTCATTCATCCTCACTGACAAAATGAACTTACCGCTTCGTTCTAGCGTGCAGTTTTCGACAGTCACGTTTCTTGCGAACCTTTCTATTTCGCGATCACTTCCTTTTTTTTCGGCTCCAAGCACAGTGATTGCCGCTCCCGCCAGACCAGTTGAAGTGATGTCGCGAAAAGTTAGATTCTCTGATCGACCGTCGGGGGGCGTTGTAATGAAGATGCCTCGCGTATTCGCATTCGGCTCCCATGAATTCGAGGACTTTGCTGGATCGAAGACATGCCCGATGAAATGACCGCCGGACCAGCGAAAATCACTAACGTTCTCCCCTGCAAATGCGACCACCCGCGCCTTGTCCCTAAGTGTCTTAGGTAGATGAAATCGAGCGCCGTATGCGGATACGGCAGAGTTGGAATTAATTTTTAAGGGAGCGATCCCGTCGAGGTAGTAGTCCCCTGGTGGAATCGTTACCAAGCCACCATTTCCAGTCGCCGATGCGAGCATACCGGCGAGCCTTTCGCTATCGTCGGCGAAAAGCGGCGACTGAACAAAACATATGAGCAACAGTGTTACATACGATTTCATCGCAAAGTAGCATTGAGATCATGGACATGTACGGGGTCCTTGACGATGTTGTAGCTAAAGTCGTCGGTTTCGCCGTGAACGTGCCCATGCTTGATGCCGGCACCGGCCAGCCAGACGCTAAAGCATCGAGGGTGATGGTCGCGACCATAATTTTTATGGGTCAGTGTGCCCTGCGAATAGACGGTGCGACCAAACTCGCCTCCCCAAATAACGAGCGTATCGTTCAGCAGACCGCGCTGTTTCAAATCGATCAAAAGGGCCGCCGTGGCTTGGTCGGTGTCGTAGCATTGGCTGCGAATTTCACTAGGGAGATTCGTATGTTGATCCCAGCCACGATGGTAGAGTTGGATAAATCGTACCCCTCGTTCCGCCAACCGACGCGTTAATAAACAGTTTGCAGCATAGCTACCTGGAACGCGAGACTCTGGGCCGTATAGGTCAAATGTGTTCGATGTTTCCTGACTTGTGTCCGCCAGTTCAGGGACACTTGATTGCATACGATACGCGATCTCAAATTGATCGATTCGGTTCTGCGTCTCCGGATCGTGGTATTCTGAAAGCGTGAAGCGATTCAGTTCGCCAAGATCGTCGAGCATCGCTCGCCGTCTTTCGGAAGTTATTCCAGGCGGGTTGGTGAGGTAGAGCACAGGGGCCTTCGTCGGCGTGAACCGTACGCCTTGGTGCTTTGCTGGGAGGAACCCTGTGCCCCACATGCGTTCATGCAACGGTTGAGAATTAACCATACCTGTTGGCCGCGATACCATCACGACAAAAGCTGGGAGATTTTCATTTTCAGTCCCAAGACCATAGGACAGTGTCAGTCCGAAACCAGTGAAGCGTACTTAGCAAAGGCCACAATCGTTCCATTCAATACCAAAACTCATAAACAAGCGACTCGCCGGGAATCGCTGACGCCAGGATCACCGCTCAGGGCAAGTCATTGTTTCACGTTGGTGAATTAGCCGTCGAGCGTTAGCTCCGGTTTCCGTATAAAAACCGGGCCTAACGGCCATCGGCTAATTTGTGCAGTATGTAGAATTGACCAACCCTGGGTGCGTAGCCCATGGCTTTGCCGTATCCCAAAGGTCGCGATCGAGTCAAAAAGTTCTGCTCCCTGACAGTATCCGATGCATTATCAATCTTCGTTCGAGCTGCGGGCCGCACTCACGATTGGGCTAGGCGCTTGTTATGAAGTTCGAAGATCGATTGTTTCACCCCTTCGTAGCGATCAAGAATCGTTGAAAAGGCCTGTTTGCTGAGAGACAGCAATCGGCACTCGTCGGTGGCAATAGTAGCCGCCCACCGGACCTCGCTCGAGAGTAAGGCACCTTCGCCAAAGCATCCACCCTTGCCTAGTTCTGCGACTGCCATACCGCCCTTGCTAAAGCTAACAGTCCCGCTTTGGATCAGGAAGAAGCGATCCCCGAATTCTCCCTCGGCAAATATCAGTGAGCCAGCATTGAAATGTTCCGGCACAAGTGATTTTGCGAGGTCGGCAATGAGTTCTGCCGAGGCACCCTGAAGGAACGGAACACGTTCGATGAGTTCGTGCTCGATGGTTCGTGCAATGTCCCCTACGCGTCTCGCTTGGTGCAAAACGCGAAGCTGTTCGCGGATCTTCGGGTATTTTTCGGTCAGGAATTCGAAGCTCGAACGGGATAAAGAGTACATTGTCAGGGAATGCGATGCAGCAACCGTTGCTGCCCGTGGGTCGTCGGACAGCAGTGCCCCTTCGCCGATGCAAGCGCCTGGGCCGAGGTCTGAAATCTTTTCCCCACCTTTGCTGACGCGGGCGATACCTGATCCAACCAAATAGAAACGATCGCCACGGCTCCCCTCGGCGAACACGATTACGCCATCCTCCAACGATTGGGAAATGAGCGAAGTCGAGAGGTCTGACAGGAGTTCGTCGGTCGCCCCCTCCAAGAATGGCACATTTGAGAGCAGCTGGGTCTTCACTTTGTGGCGCAACGAGTCTGACTTTCTTGCGTCCTTGAATGCCGACACCGACCGGCCGATCATTTCGGTATCCTTGCGTGAAGCATCCGCTGTCAGAATGTCAAAGTAGATGTAGCGCCAGACAGGCCGCATTCGCTTCAAGAAGTCGTCAGGAGAGAGCTTGCCGTCGCCATCGGTATCAGCGATTTTCATGTACAGTTCAGCCTCGCTAGACGGCAATCCCCACTCGAGGAGCAGCAACTCCAACTCGAGCAAGCCTATCATGCCGTCACCGTCAATGTCGATCTGTTTGAACACGAACTCGGCTTTTTCTCTCTCAGACGTTAGGTGATTCAGTCCACCGATGTTTGCCGTACGTTGGCGAACAGCTCCCACAGACCACACATGTGCCTTGAAGTGTTCGAAGTCGAGCACTTTATCTTTAAATGTCTTCTCGGCGAATGACTTGCTGATCGAGTTCGGAAACCCCCACGAGGATAAAGCTAGCATGAGTTCATCCCGCGTGAGGCGGCCATCGTGGTCGCCGTCGAGGTTGTTAAAAAATTCTCTTGCGGTACGTTCGTCCGCCCCATCGTCGCTACCGAGCCAGAGGTTGGCTACATCGCGATCGATGATGGAATCTCGCCCCCGCTCACGCACGAAATCGTTGTAATCCTCGCGAGAACGAATGAACAAGAGCCGGTAGAACGCGATGTATACGGCGACGAAGATTACCAAGAGCATGATTCCGTTTATTCCGAACAAAGCCGGAATCATGGTGGCTCCCGCAGCCAGAATCGAGACCGAATATTTCTGGTTGCCGAAGAGTTTGAGCCCATCGAACGCATAGTAATAAACCCGACACCAAACATAGATGTTAAACACTAAAAAGGTTTTGATTGCCCACATTAAATTTGTCGGATCGGCAATCAGCATAACGCCGCAGAATGCGTGCATAACGATGCATAACAAATAGGCAGGCACCATCACCGCTTTACTGCCAAAAACGATCGGAGTCTGTGCAAGGGCCGAAGAGGCATGAACCAGTGACGCGAGTCCCATTATCACCGCCGCGACGGGGACCGCCGGGCCGCTACCGAAGCAGGCCACAAGACCAGCCACAAGCTCAATAGAACCGGAAATGATGTGAGCGAGCAACACGCGTTTACGCCAAGGCACCATCAGAAACTTCGGGTGAGGCGGAACCGTGTAGTGGAAGAGAATCACTACGATGTTGGCAATCGCGGATATCGTCACTAGCAACCAAGCACCCTGGCTTGGCGACTGTTCTCCATTCCGTGCAAGAATTAGAAAGACGGGTATTGAGATCGCCATCATGACTGCGCCCAGGATCATCACCTTCAGGTTTGTCACATTCATTTAGAATTTCTCGCGAGGATTAAGTTGGATCTTGAAGTTAACGGGAGTCGACACGTTCTAACACAAGTCACACCTTCGCGGGACACGCCCAGTCCAAATTCGACAGTTCCGCCCAAAATAGTTTTGAATTGTCCCGTGCGATTGACTTAATGAATAGAATTACGCCAAAATTTACAGAAACCGACCTCAAAGACGAAAAAAGCTCATAACCTGGAGGTAGGCTGTTCAAATCCGTCTCGTGAGGTTTGACGAGTGGTAGCGAACAGATTTCTACCCACGAGTAAACGAAAACGCTGGTGCTGTAATGACCCCAGCCTTCTTTCGTTTTCCCACCAGTCTATTCGTTATTTGTCCCTTTCCGCTCCACTCTCGTTCGGTCTCTCTCCCCCATAACCTGACGGTCACAGCCGAAAGCCATCTCGGGGCCAAAAAAGCCAATTTTTGCCCAAAGTCTCTCGACTCTCTGATGGCGAAAAATCCGGGTCTAGGATCAAGGTCTCTAATCGATCATAACTCCACAGTTTTTCGTGTAGCTTGTTTCTGGGTTATGAGGAACAGAGACTTTTTGACGAAAATGTCCGGCGGAAAGTCGACTAGCTAAAACTACAACAGGAAGATAGCCCTCCCTCAGCGTTTTCGACGACGGAAGTTGTATACTCGTACTTCTTCCAATCGAACGAACATCGAAGCATCGGCCGCAACCTAAAGAATTCCGGAATCAGGACGATCGAGGCGGAAACACCTCGGAGACGAAAGACGAGAAGCCCGAATAGCAGTGCGAACCCGCTTGTCCTGCCTGTGGCGGATCGCTGATTGAGATCCGCGCGAAGTTTCAATGCTCCAGGTTCCACCGGATTTGCGAAACTTTTTGCGAAGGTGGTCGTGGATAGTCAGTTGATGAGCTGGCCGAAATCCCGCCTCAGCCCAACCTGTGATAGCGGCAGAAACGGGTTGCCTAGGCCGATCCGGTATTGTGTAAATGGCAGGAGAGTCTTAAAGCGAATTGGACGCTTGCACAATGGATCGCTCAGGGTGTCGAGATTCATGTTCTTGTCTCCGTGTTTGTGTCGCGTCGGCTTCGAGGTCGCATTATTGGGCGTGGTGTTCGAACAGGATGCGACCGGTGGCAAATGTCGCGACCAAACGAGAAAACGCCGCGCATCCGTTCGCGGCGTTCAACACGACTTACCGGTGGCCGACCGGCGAGCAGACTTTTTCGGCTAATTTCAGCGAAGTGAGTAGTCGTCTTGTCGAAGCCCCGCTAAGCTACCGTGTATACATGAAAGCTCGCTTTGCGAAACTTTGAATGTCGCCAACTTGACCCAGAAAATCAGGAGTACAATTATGCGAAGTTCGATTGTTGCAGTGCTTGGCCTTCTTTTCGCCAACGTCGTGCTTGCCCAAGACGACGCCACGAAGAAAGACTTATCCAAGATGCAAGGTACATGGGCGTTAGTATCCGGGGAGCGTGACGGGAAGAAAGTTTCCGAAGAGGAAGCGAAAAACACTTTGATTACGATCCGTGGCAGCGATTTCGTCTTTCCTGACGTGTCCAAAATCGGAACCAGTGCCAAAGGAACAATCAAACTCGATCCCACCAAGAACCCCAAATGGATCGACCCGACATCCTCGAAAGATGGCGTCAAG
>CAMDKL010000044.1 GCA_945900945.1 Pirellula staleyi DSM 6068 | reverse complement strand
GGTTTTAAGCTGTCGTTGTTCGGCTACGAACCGATGGAAGACTACCAACACATTGTCAAAGAAGCGCGAGGACGACGAGTGGTTCCATCGTCACCTCAGCAGAGCTTGCTGCTTCAAAAAGCTGTGAATGATGTTCCACATAACGGCGGCAAGAGACTGGAACCTGATTCGCAAGATTACGCGACGATTGAGAATTGGATTCGGCAAGGAATGAACCCGGGAACTCTGGAGCCAAGCCTTGTCCGAATCGAGGTTTCACCCAAGTCTGGAATTCTCAATAAGCAAGCAACGCAGCAGTTAAAAGTGCTTGCGTTTTTCAATGACGGGGCATCGCGCGATGTCACTCGACTGGCTCTCTACGATCCCGTTGATAAACCCATGGCCTCTATTTCCGACCATGGCCTGGTGACGGTCAATGACATTCCCGGTGACGCTGCGGTCACGATTCGCTATCAAGGGCAGGTCGGCGTGTACCGTGCCAGAATTCCGATGGCAGAATCTTTGAAAGAAATGCCCGCAACTTACAACTTAGTCGATGTTCATGTATTCGATAAGCTACGAGCGCTGGGTTTGCCGCCGTCCGAACTATGCGACGATAGTACCTTCTTGCGACGGGTCACTTTGGATATTGCAGGAAGATTGCCGACGTTGCGAGAGTCGAGCCAGTTTCTGTCCGACCAATCGCCAGTTAAACGCAATCAAGCCATCGATCGTCTATTGGACACAGAAGACTACGCTGAGTACTTTGCCAACAAATGGAGCGGACTGCTACGCAATCGACGTGAAGACCCCTCGTACGAGCGCGGTTGTGTTCTCCTTTGGCAGTGGATTCGAGATAGCTTTGCCGAGAACAAACCCTACGATCATTTTGTTCGCGAGTTGATCACAGCCAGCGGCGATCTGACCCACACGCCTCCGGTTGCATGGTACCGATCCTTTAAAGAACCGAATCTGCAGATGGAGGACGCGGCGCAAGTTTTCTTAGGAACTCGACTTCAATGCGCTCAGTGTCACCATCATCTATTCGAAAAATGGAGCCAAAACGACTATTTGTCCTTGGCTGCATTCTTTAGTCAGGTCACACACAAGACTGCGGGCACGGGTCGCAACGCTGCCGGAAATATTGCGGAAGACATCGTCGTGCATAAACGGGGCGATGCGAAAATGATTAACAAGAAGACAAAGGAGGTCATCAAGCCAGCGGCCTTGGGGACCGCGATAGCCCCACTCTCGCCCGATGACGACCCGCGTCGTTCGCTTGCGGATTGGATGACCAGCGATACGAACCCATTCTTTGCCCGCGCCCTCGTCAATCGATACTGGAAGCATTTCCTCGGTCGCGGGATCATCGAACCGGAAGATGACTTGCGCGATACGAATCCGCCTACGAATCCAGAGTTGTTAGACGCCTTGGTCCATGAATTCGTCCTGCATGAGTACGACCTAAAACATTTGGTTCGGACCATTGTGCAAAGTCGGGTTTATCAATTGAGTTCTGCCCCCAACGAGCTCAATGTAAACGATCAGCAAAACTTTTCGAAACACTATCCGAAACGGATGGTGGCGGAAGTATTGCTCGACTCAGTCGATTCCGTGGCCAACTCAACGACTAATTTCAAGGGGCAGGCCAACAACACACGAGCGGTAGCTCTTCCTGACAACAGTTTCAATCAAGGAAACTTCTTTCTGTCGGTGTTTGGGCGACCGGATTCTGCTTCGGCATGCGAATGCGAACGGACCATGGAACCAAGTTTATCGCAGAGCCTGCATCTGCTGAACGCCGATGAGATTTTGAACAAGCTTAGTAGCAACAATGGCCGGGCATCGCTGTTTTCGAAGGATACTCGCAGCGTTGAGGAGTTGATCCGCGAAATGTATTTGTTGGCGGTCTGCCGAGAACCCAACACACCGGAACTTCAACATGCCAAAGCTTATTTGGCGGAAAAGACCGAAGGCAAGAACCCAGGTGAGGAACTTACGAAAGCCAATCGTCAAGCTTGGGAGGATTTGCTATGGGCCATGATCAATACCAAAGAGTTTCTATTCAATCACTGAGTCACCGAGTTCGCATGTTACTGGTTCGCCAATGTAGAACGATTATGTTCGGTTTAATCGATGTGGCAATGTCGTTCCGCGACACTGCATGGCCGAGTCGCGGAGCGACGTCGGCTACATGTGATGCCAAAGTACTTCTCCATGCGTGCGTCGTTCTCATCCTTGTCGAGGGAAGTGCATTTGCACAGGGCGATTTTATTCCAGTACCCCAATTGTCGTCCGTGTTTCCACAAGGCCTTCAGATTGGAACGTCCACAGAGGTCATTCTCACCGGCGAACATTTAGATGGACCAGCGACTTTGCTTTTCTCTAACCCATCCATCGTTTCCAAGCCAAAGAGGGATGACCATGGAAAACCGATTGCAAATGCATTTGTGATTCATGTCTCAAACGATACTGCAGAGGACGCCGTCGATGTCTGCTTGCAAGGCAAATTCGGACTCTCGAATCCTCGGCAATTTATCCTTGGCAAATTGCCCGAAGTCAATCCACTCAAAGCAGGGATCGAGCGGGACAAGGCCACTGAGGTTGTGATTGATTCAACGATCAATACCGGTACCGTTGTAGGCACTCGTTCTTGGTTCAAGTTTCATGCGAACGCCTCGCAACGACTTTTTGTTCAAATCGATACCCCCGACTCTCGAGCCGAGCCGGTCATCACAATCACTGAACCAACTGGTCGGGTCGTATTGCGAGGGCGTGCACCAACCAAGTCCTTCGAGTTTACTACGGAACGAGAAGGTGACTACTTTATTGAGATACACGATTTGCTCCATCGAGGGGGTGACGAGTTTCGTTATCGATTAAGCGTCTCAACCCATTCCATCGATACCAAAAACGTAGACTCGATGCCAACCGTGCAGCTGACGAAAGTCGAGAGAGACCGCATTAATAAGGTAGCGGCAGAGCTAGGAGACGTATTTCCGCACGATTTGGTTTTGCCAGCGCCACTCGAATTGCCCTTCGAGTTTATTGCTCTCTTTCCGCCGGGCGGACAAGCCGCGACGTTTCTGTTTTCGGCGAAAGCCCATGAAGTTCTCTGGATAGATGTTTGGTCCCATCGGCTTGGACACGCGACGGATGTATCGTTGGTAGTTGACAAGATTCAGAGTTCGGTAGACGGCAAGCTGATTCCAGTTTTTGTGGCTGAGGCAAGTGACATGGAACATTCAGCCAGTGCTACTGGATTTGACCTCGATTCGAGGGACGGCACTTTGCGTTTCGAAGCTTCCGAAGATGGATTGTATCGAATATCTTTGAGAGATGGTTTCAACACGAGTCTTGATAGCCCACGTTTGCCGTACCGCCTTTGCATTCGTACGACATCACCCAACTTCGAGCTTATTGCTGTTCCAGACCAGGGACCGCGAAGTCGACCGTTACCTATCAGCGCGTATCTTCTCCCTCCGACTCTTCGCCGAGGAGGCGTTGCGTCCATCCGAGTTTTCGTAAAGCGGCAAGATGACTTTTCGGGCGACATTACTCTAGACGCCGAGGGATTGCCGGAGGGAGTCGTATGCTTGGGAGCTGTTCTTGGAAACGGGGACGAGTGTGCTTCATTAACGTTCTATGCGTCGGAGGATGCACAGCCTTGGTCTGGATGGGTTGGGATTCAAGGGAAAGCAATTTTGGAGAGGCAAGAAATCACGCGAATAGCCAGAACGGGGACTCCGATTTGGAATGTTAAGGATACGCGACAAGATCGATTTCAAGCCAGAAGAACCCATGCCATTGGACTGTCGGTCGTTGCTGACGAAGCCCCTATGCTGCTTGAACCTGAGATCGCCGGCATGATCGAGGCCAAGCCCAAAGATAAGATTTCGTTAAAGCTCAAAGTCACTCGTCGAGGTGGTTACGACGGAATCGTGAGTGTTAGGCCGTTCGTCCTGGGCGATCAAGACAAATCTGTCCGAAGCGACCATTCGATTCCGAAGGGAGTTGACAGCGTTTCGATTGAGTTGGATCTATCCAAATTCGATGTGAAACCCGGTGAGCATTCCTTTGTGATTCATGGATACGCAGACAAATACAAGTATGTGAAAAACGTGGAGCTGGACCCTTCTGCAAAGCCAAAAGACGTTTCCTTTGCCGTCTTTTCTAAGCCGATTCGATTGAAAATTCTTGCTGACACAGAAAAGAAGTAACCCATGTCGGGCTCGCGAGTCATTCTAATAGCCATTGCTTGCTTGGTCGTATTCATGTCCAAGTCTTTTGGGGATCAGCCGATCCCGATCGCGGTAATTCAACGCGAGTTGGCAGTCGATTATGAAAAGGAGATTGCTCCATTTCTGCGAGCCAACTGCGTCTCGTGCCACAACAAAACAACGACCAAAGGGGAGCTGAATATCGAGTCCGTCGAGCTCATGCTCATAGGGGGCGAAAGCGGGCCCTCAATCATCGTTGGCAAAGGCTCGGAAAGCATGCTCGTTCGCTCCGCAGCACACTTAGACGATCCGGCAATGCCACCGAGGGAGAATAAAGTCAAAGCAAACAATCTGACGTCTCAGCAGCTAGGATTATTGCAGTTATGGATTGATCAAGGTGCGATAGCAAAGCTTCGCGAGGAGAGGGAAATCAAATGGGAGCCGATTCCGGAGTCTGTTAAGTGTATCTATGCGACGGCGATAACTCGGGACGGTCAAGTCGCAGGTTTCAGTCGTGGTGGTCAGATTTTACTTTATCACATCCCGACTCGCCGATTCATGACAAGACTGTTTGATGCAACCCTGGTATCTAGCGGACTGGTCGGAAAACAGAGCGGTGCGCATCAAGACATTATACCCTCTCTTGCTTTTAGCCCGGACGGTACTAGGCTGGCCAGTGGAAGCCACCGCGAGATCAAAATATGGCAACGAATCGACCAAATCGAAACCCTGGAGTTATCGGCGGAACCAAGTCGATCCGAGAAACAGGCTGAGCCGAATGCTACGACTATCGTGAGCCCGAACGGAAAATGCTCGGCAACGATAGAGACAGACTCGATCACAAAACTCGTGAACAAAGAAACCGGAGCACTCATTGCTGACCTTCGAGGTGAACATGCGGCCAACGTCGCAGCTGCCGAGTCTGCTCGACGAGTCGATTTTCTTGCAAGCGAATCGGACTATCGAAGCAAAGAAGTGAAACGCATCGAGGAGGACGTGAAACGACTTGGGGAAAGGGCTAAAAAGATCGGTGAAGAGCTTCTTCAGGCCGAAAAGGTGTTGGAGCCGAAGAAAGAGGCTCTCCAAGTTGCGGTGGACGCAAGCCGAGTCGCTCGAAAGGCCGTTCGTGGCCTGTACAGGAAATTGCGTCCGCGCGGCTCAGACAATACTGTTCCCGATGAGGAGTTGAGAAAAACGCGGGATGAAGCAGAAGCAAAGCTCGCGACCATCTCAAAATCCGTAAAGGAGGCGGAGAGTGAAATCGAACCGCTTCGTCAGGCAATCGTTCAACATCAGTCCGAACTAAAACTTGCGAACGAACATGTGGCGAAGAAGGTCCTGGCTGTTGAGGAGGCAAAGGTTTTCCTAGCCAGCGCTGAGTCACTTCAGCAGGCCGCCATCCGAGAAGCGGCCAACGCTCGCGACATTGCCAAAGCGCATGAGCGGGTACCAACAGCCATGGCGTTTTCGCCAGATAGTACACGGATAGTTTCGGCTACGGAGGACGGAATTCTGCACGTCTGGAGTGCCATTGACGGAACATCAATGAAAACCATCAACGCAAACGATTCAAAAGCGAAGAGAATAAAGTCCATGGAGTGGAATGATCAAGGAATCGTGGCGACGGCAGAGGATGGAAATCGGGTGAGTCATCGGATTGTGGAGAAATGGCGATTAGAACGAACGATGGGTGGATTGAGTTCACCGATTCATGATCGCGTGACGGCGTTGTGTTTTTCAAGCGACGGTACATTATTGGCTGCGGGAAGTGGGCCGTTTTCGAGGAGCGGCGAGCTTACGGTTTGGAGAACGAGCGATGGTTCACTTGTGAAAGCCTTACCGGAACTTCACAAAGACTCGATACTTTCTGTTTGCTTTAGTCGTGACGATCGACGTTTGGCAACTGGCAGCTCCGACAAGACGATGAAGGTCGTGAACACGGAGAATTGGCAAACCGAAAAAAGTTTTGAGGGGCATACGAATCATGTTTTGAGTGTAGCATGGCGAGCTGAGGGTAGAACATTGGCCAGTGCCGGTGCGGACAACGTTTTGAAAATATGGGATTTTGAGAGCGGCGATCGCACACGCAACATGGAAGGCTGGGATGACGAAGTTACTTCCGTGCAGTTTGTCGGTTTGACAGGGAATCTGTTGGTATCAAGTGGTGACAAGCGAGTACGGATCTTAAGTGAAACTGGAGCGGAAGTGCGGTCGTTTGCAGGTTGCAAAGACTACATGCAGAGTGCCGCTGCTTGTGCTGATGGTCATCATGTCGTAGCAGGCGGGCACGATGGAGTGCTGTATGTGTGGGACGGAGAATCCGGAAAACTAATTTCCGAGTTTGTAGAAAGTATGTAGACCAAGTGTCCCAATTGTTCCGGCGCTGCGATCGAAGTGGGAATAGTTTGCGATCCTCTCAACGCTAACGATTCATATTCAATTGTTTCCTGGCATAGCGCGTTTTTCCGTGGACGCCGGATGGCGACGCCATCCAGCTTGTCTGGACGGTGAGTTCGTTTGGCAACCAGAAATCGACGTATTCGCGAATCCCCTTCTCTCCCTCGACCGGCCGCCGGTCGAGGGAGAGAAGGCACTAGGGGGAAGATTACTTCTGGTTGCCGAACCTACTCACCATCGACGCAAGGTCGAATGGGGTCGCATTTTGTAATCAAAAATGCTAGCGGTGACAGGAAACACGATGAGGCCAATTTTGCCTCGCATTTTCCGGACGGAAAGCTGGTCAAAAACAAGGCCCCGGCAGTTCTTGTGTGAATTTAAATCGCCTTGATGGAAATTTTTGTGCGTTAAGACAACATTCTTTCGCAATTGCGCGATAAAACCGGTACGGGAGTGGAGATTACCGTGGACAGGATTGTTTACCTGTTTTCATACGGTTTTTAGATTCTATGTTAATACGGGGAATGCGATGAAGATGAAAAGGCGGAAGAGTGGCTTTACGCTAGTGGAATTGTTGGTCGTGATTGCGATCATCGGGATCTTGGTAGGTTTGCTATTGCCGGCGGTGCAAGCTGCACGCGAAGCGGCACGGCGAATGCAATGCACCAACCAGCTCAAGCAGTTTGGTTTAGCGCTACATAATTATGCGGATACGTATAAGAAGTTTCCGGCAGGTTCGGGTGGGACTGGGGCGCCTACCGCAACGGTGTTGCACAACAATAATCGTATCAATGCGATGGTGGGATTGCTTCCCTATGTGGAAGAGAGTGCACTTTACAACAGGATTCAGTCACCACAGACTTTTGGGGCAACGAATTATCTTGCAGGGGGCTCTCAGCCGTGGGATGCGAATTACGAACTTTGGGGTTCGCAGAATCAGGTTAAAGGCATGAACTGTCCGTCGGATAGCCCCGTCGGGGATCCGCGTGGGGGAAGATGGGCTGGCGGAGCAGCGGCCACAACCAGTTATTCCTTTTGTCACGGCGATCATATGACTGGTGTTAGAGATCAAGGTGCATATCAACGACGCGGTTTGTTTGGTACTCGCAGTTGGGCTGGCTTTCGGGACATTACGGATGGAACCAGCAATACGATGGCGATCTCCGAGAGATGTTTTCCAAAAGGTGATCGAAGCGTATTCGGCCATACTGTCCAAAACATGACTGCAAGTCTACAAGCGAATCCTGCATTGTGTTTTGCACAGACAAATCGGGCTACTCGAGAATATCTCATCTCTGCAAGCTTATCTCCGTATAGAACTGCCGGAACCAGAGCTTATGATGGGATGCCTATCTACACTGGATTCAATGCAATATTGCCTCCAAATTCCCCATCGTGCCAGATTGGCGATGTAAACTCGATCGGAGTGATGACGGCTCAAAGTTGGCATACTGGTGGGGTCAATGTTGTCTTCGCAGATGGTTCTGTTCGATTCATTGGTGATTCGATCCATGCTGGCAACTCTGGCTCACCGGAGAGTCTAAGTGGACCGAGTCCATACGGTATTTGGGGCGCTATCGCAACGATCAACGGTGGTGAGGTAGCGAACGAAGCACAGTGATTTTTCGTTTTCGCATATTGGATAGTTTCGACGCATTTTGCATCGTAAAGCTCCGATAAAATCGGCGCAATCCAAAGCCCGTGGCATAAATGGTCATTACCCCTGGCGTAAAGCCAGGGGCATGGAGGAATGCCCAATTGTTCCGCTTGGACCAGTCCAAAACCTACATTAAAACCCAAGATGAAAGTGATTGATTTATATATGTTTCGACGAAATTTCTGTATTGTTGCCGTTTCTGTTGTTGGTTTATCGGTAATTGGCTGCTCTGGAAGTCAAGCCGAAAATCCTAACTGGGCCAAGCGTTTCCGCGCTTCCGGAACGGTTACCTATCAGGGAAAAGCGATCGAAGGTGCGGAGGTAACCTTCACGAGCAAAGCTGGCAACTCGACCGGTGCTGGAAAGACGGACAGTTCCGGTCGATTCAAGCTAACAACGCATATTGAAGGGGACGGTGCGGTAGCTGGACCACAAGAGGTCGCGATCCGTCGCGTTAACGTCGTCGATAAAACACCCAAGGACGTGGATGTTTCGGCAGGCGGCGTTGCGCTTCCCCCTGAGATTACATGGATCATTCCGGAAAAATACTCGATTCCCAACAAATCAGGCCTGACGGCAGACGTTTCCGAAGCTGGCCCAAATGATTTCAAGTTCGATCTGAAGTGATCCCCGAACCAACGCGACATGCGTTTTTTCTTCGGTCGTTTACGATGCACGAATCCGCCATTCGTGCATACGTTCGGCGGCTTTTGCCAACGCGGGCCGATGCGGATGATGTGATGCAGGGTGTTGCGTTAGTGCTATGGGCCAAGTTCGAGCAATTTCGCAAGGATGGTGACTTTCGGAGTTGGGCCTTCGGAGTCGCTCGATACGAAGTACTGGCTTGGCTACGAGATCGGGGTCGCGATCGATTGGTGTTAGCGGGCGATGTCGCTGAAATGATCGCGGATGAAACAGAGAGCGATGTATTTCATCTAGAAGAGCAACGCGAGGCTTTGGCGACTTGCCTTAAAAAAATGGCACCACGAAACCGAAACTTGCTTCTTGAGAGCTATGGATCAGAATTGACAATTCAGGATGTGGCTGCGACGAGCGGACGATCGGTTGCAGGTTTTTATCAGTGGTTGCACCGGATGCGACGAGTCCTACTGGACTGTGTTCAACAAGAAGTGGCTCGCTAGAAAATGTTCCAATCGCCGATGAATGATCTTGATTATTTGATCAATCGCTATGTGGATGAACTTGCTTCGGTTGAAGAAATTTTTCGTCTCAATGAACAGTTGCGTGCCGACGCCAGCGCTCGTCGCGTTTTCGCTGAACATCTCAATTTGGACTCCGCTTTAGCGGAATTGGCGATGCAGATTCCTGGTAAGAAAGCTGCAGCAGAAGACATCGTCGCGCTCAATCAGCACGCCATCTTCTCGAATGCTCTTGCCTACAGTCTTATGGCAACTGCTGCGGCATTAGTGTTCGCTGTGGGCTCTTGGTTGTGGTATCGCAACGATGGAACCGCAATTTCATGGGGACAAAGGGCGTCCGTTGGGCCTCAATTCGGCAGTGATCCGAAGCGCAACAATCCATTCCTGGAAGGCAATAATGCAGCTCTACTAGTCGATGAGGCTGGAGCCATTTTTGCTGACGGACGAGGTCCTAGTGGGAAAAGTTTTTTTCCTGGCGATTACGAGCTAATAACTGGTGTGGCGCATCTTCGGTTCGCTCTGGGTGCTGAAATGATCCTCAATGGACCGGCTCGCTTGACGTTATTGGATTCCATGCATGTTCGAATGGAATATGGAAAGATTCGTGTAATCGTGCCCCCGTCAGCCAAAGGGTTTTCGATTGTAACACCCGACGCAGAGTATATCGATCTTGGCACGGAGTTTGGTCTGGACGTAGACCGTTTGGGTAAGGCCAGTGATCTATACGTTTTCGATGGCCAAGTGAATGTGGCCCACAAAGATTCCAAGGCATTGATTGACGAGGTACATGAAGGGGGATCGCAGCGTCGAAGTCAGGGTGTTTCGGCACTTGCACCCAAGATGGATTCATCCCACTTCCCAACTCCCAATCAGATCGGGTATGTCCGCTGGCAAAATCATACGGAACAACTTCTGAGAGACCCGGACTTGATTGCTTTTTTTCCGTTTCGTCGTGGGCGGGACGAATCCGTTCTTAAGAACCAAGTGAATGGCTCTAACGCCAGTCTTTTAAAGGTTCCGGATGGGCAGATTGTAGGTGCACGTTGGGTATCAGGACGTTGGCCTGGAAAAGACTCGTTGCTCTTTGATGGCGATAGCGAACGGGTGCAATTAGACATTCCCGGCGAATACCAAGAACTAACGATTGCGGTCTGGCTCAAGATCGATCGTTTGGACTATGAAATGAATGCGATCCTCAATTCAGATGATTTGGAGGATGGCGATGTGCACTTTCAAATAACCAGACAAGGACTACCTAAGGGAGGTGTACAGGGAGCAGTGACAAAGGACACGAGTATTGCTGAGCCATTGGGGATTGGTAGCTGGAATCATGTTGCGATGGTGATTTCGAATCTAGATCATGGTAGGCGCGTTTATGCGAATGGAAAACTGATTCGCGAGGGAGTTATGGAACGGGAGATTTCAATCCGTCCAGGTTTGTGTCGAATTGCTAATTGGTTACCGTCAGTGGGTCATTTGGAAAAAAGGACTCGTGCCTTGCGTGCACGGATAGATGAGTTAGCCATATGGAATCGCGCGTTGTTGGAGAGCGAACTTCGTGAACTTGTGGAGGCAGGTAGGCAAAATGTCCTCAAGTTGGAATAGACGTGGCAACGAGCTGCTAGCATGCCCACGGCTTCATGCCGGGGGTTCTGACCATCTTTCTAGATTGATAGTAATGATCCCCCGAGTTGAACTCGGCGGCATTTCAAGAGCAGCTTGTTCTCGACGTTTTTTGACTAATTCCATTGCCGCATTCTTGCTGCTCTTAATTTTCAAACCAGCCATTGCATCCCCGCCGGATTTCGCAACGGACGTTCAGCCCTTCCTCGATGCCCACTGCATCAAATGCCACAATGCTGACAAGCAAGAGGGTGATTTCCGAATCGATAAACTGTCGAAAAATGTGATTCAGGATGATGGCCCGCAGTGGGCCGAGATCATGGAGCGCATCAGCTCTGGGGAAATGCCACCGAAGAAAGAAAAAAATTTGCCTACATCTGCCGAAAGCGCTTCGATCGTCACTTGGCTCTCGGCGAGACTCAGGGAAGGCGAGGCAGCACGGTTGGCAGCTCGAGGTCGAGTTTCCTATAACCGCCTAACCCGCGACGAATACGTGAACTCGGTGCGAGATCTCATGGGTGTCCACTTTGACGCTACGGATCCAGGCGGTTTTTTAGAGGATCCAGAATGGCATGGATTTGAACGTATCGGTTCGGTAATGACTTTATCGGCATCTAATATAGAAAAATACCTTGCGGCTGCCGAAGTCGTCTTGGCCGAAGCTTATCCGAAAACGAAGCCCGTATTTTTCGAATCGACCAAGAAGGCGTTTCTCGAAAAACAGATCGATGAACCCCATCGCGAACAGCTTCGTGCAGCCGGACTTTTAGATAAAGTTCGATTCGAGATGTGGCCGGGAGATATCTTTCGCTATTCGGGCCCGGAGCAGCCGCTGCCAGAAGCGGGTATCTACGAAATCAGTTACACGTTGAGTGGTCTCAAACCAGAGAATGGGCGTGCACCCCGCTTGTTTGTGTATGAGCAAAAGCTCGATCGCGTGCTGTTCGAGCAAGAAGTCATAGCGCCCGAGGACAAACCAACGACCGTTACTTTCCGTGCCCACTTGCCCAAGGGCAGGCCTCAGATCAACGTTATCAACGAAGTACCAGGTCCGTCTAACAATCCCCGTTCCGGGCGCCATGGACGCAAACCGTTTGTCAGTATTGCCGACGGACGCATACCCTGGCAAATGAAACTAACGGATGAACAGGGGCGTCCGAGATACCCGTTTCTCATTATTGATTCGATTTCATTCCGTGGCCCTTTTATCACCGACCAGGAGCAACGGCGGCGCGATGAATACCTGCCGCGTGAAGAAGGAAATCTGGATCAGGCTCGTGCGTGTCTTGAAAAATTAGCACGCCGTGCGTTTCGCCGACCGCTAGGCCATGGCGAACTAGACAGGTACATCGATATCGTAAAAAGTGAACTTGCAGCCGGGGAAAAGTATTTTGATGCGGTGAAAGCTGGCATGCTCTCGATCCTTTGCTCGAAAAGTTTTCTATTCATCGCTGAAGGGGATGAGGATGTCGACCGCAATTCGCTTAACGACTGGGAAATCGCGTCGCGTTTGTCCTATCTCTTGTGGAGCACGATGCCGGACGACGAACTGTTTGTTTTAGCGGAGCAAGGCAGACTCCACGAACAGAGTGAATTGCAGCAACAGGTAGCGCGCATGTTGGCGGATCCTAGAGCCAATCGCTTTTCCGATTCGTTTGCAGCACAGTGGCTTCATTTGCGAAAGGTCGGTAAATTTCCGCCGGACAAAAAATTGTATCCTGAGTACGACTCGCATCTAGAACAATGCATGGTCGGTGAAACCAAGGCTTTTTTTCGAGAAGTGCTCGCTAGTGGCTTGACTTTGCGTGAGTTCCTCGATTCCGATTGGAGCATGATGAATTCCCGTTTAGCACAATTTTATGGGATACCAGACAACGGAATTTCGCGTAATGATTTCCAGCGAGTGTCGTTACCCACCGAAGCTAGACGGGGCGGGATATTAACGCAAGCATCTATCCTGTCGCTGACGTCAGACGGTACACGACATCGTCCGGTACATCGAGGTGTTTGGCTGTCGGAATCAATTTTCGGCAAGACTCCACCACCACCACCAGCCAACGTCGACCCGATCGAGCCGAATCCCGTCGACTCACCGAAAGCCACGTTGCGAATGAAGTTGCAGGCTCACATTCACGATCCGAGTTGTGCCTCGTGCCATAGCAAGATGGATCCACTGGGGTTAGCATTCGAAAACTACGATGCGATTGGGCGGTGGCGAACCGAAGAAATTGTCGAAGGGACGGGCGAAAATCCTCCAGTGGACGCAAGCGGTAAACTGGCAGACGGTCGCGTCTACAAAACGCCCGAAGAATTTAAACGATTGTTACTGGAAGATCTCGATGCGTTTAATACCACCTTCGTCGAGAAGTTAGCGACCTATGGACTTCGGCGCAGCATGTCGTTCGATGACCGTGTGGGGCTTGCAGCGATCGCAGAGGTCAGTCGATCTAAGGACTACCGATTGCGCGACATCGTCGAGACGTTTGTACTTTCCGATTTATTTCAAAACAGATAGTCACTGATGAATCACATTAGCACCAGCCGATGGCAACTCAATCGCCGCCAAATATTGCGTGGGGCTGGCGTCACGATCGCCCTGCCCATGCTCGAATGCATGGCAACTGGCAATTTGCCGACACCGACCAAGCCGAAACGGAGCGTTTTTCTCTACATCCCCAATGGAGTCAACACACTGACTTGGCAGATCGAAAAAGCGGGAAAGGATTACGAGTTGACCCAACCGCTCGCGTCGTTGGAACGGCATCGTGATGACGTCACACCCATTAGCGGTCTGCACCATCCCAAGGTTATCGGCAAGCATCATAATTGCGACAAGGTTTGGCTGACGGGTGCGGACGTACCGGGTGATGGCGGCGCTTTTCGAAATACCGTATCCGCAGATCAACTAATGGCCGAGGTTCAAGGCAAGTCAACTAGGTTTGCATCGCTGGAAATGGCGATCGAGGGCCATTCGCTCGCATGGTCTCGTGACGGAATTCAGATTCCAGCCGAACGCAATGCTCGCAACATTTTCAACCTACTGTTCGGAATAGACAAGGATAGCAAGGAAACAATTCGGCGACGATTGACTAAACGCACGAGCATTTTGGATGGCGTTTTAGAGGATGCCCAAAGAGTTAGTCGCAAACTCGGTAATAGCGATCGTACGAAACTTGATGAGTACCTGACGGCAGTACGCCAAGTGGAGGAGCGAACGGAAAGAGCCGACTCTTGGTTAGATACTCCGAAGCCGAAGGTCGACGCTTCAGACGAGGCACGGCTGACTCGCAAACTGGATATTAGCCAAGTTGGAGAATACCACCGACTCTTCTACGACCTCATGGTGCTGGCTTTGCGCACGGATTCGACTCGAGTGATCACATGCATGATTTGTAGCGAATCGAATGGTGGGTCCATTCCCGATATCGGTATTTCTCAGACGCGTCATGGTTTGTCTCATCACAACGGTGATCCCGAGCAACTTCGACGTCTCACCCAGACCGATACGTTTTTGGTTGAGCAATTCAGCTACTTCCTCGATCAGCTAAAGGCACACAAGGAGCAAGGCAACACGCTTCTAGATACGACGCAGGTGCTTTGGGGTAGTGGTATGGCGTATGGCCATAGTCATGGCAACGCCAATCTGCCTACGCTGCTTGCAGGTGGACGGGCATTGGGACTCAAACATGGCCAACACGTTGACTTCAATCTGCCTAAGGTTGGCAGCTATAACGTCGCCGATGCGATCGGTCACTATCGCATCTGTTCTCGCCCGATAGACGCCAACGCGCGACTAAGCAACCTACTCTTGACAATGTTGCAAAGGATGGATGTGGAGACCGAGCATTTTCAAGACAGCGTAGGTGCTATCTCGGAGATTGCTTCCTAACGATACCAATTTCCGAATACGGGGAGGCCAATTAGCAACCGATGTACAGCGCACACCGAATGATTCTCGTTTACCTCATAAGTATTTGCGTTTCAATGTCCGCATTGGTTGTGAATGCGCAGGACCCAATCCCCTTTCGCACCGATGCAAGCTCCGACAAGTCCCTTCGTTGGTTTCAACTTGCAGGCGGCAAGTTTCCGCCCGAGAACTCAGCTCATCCGATTTCCGGTGAGCTGATCAAGCAGGATCATTTGGAGCGTCGCTTTTATTTGCGGGTTGACCGCAATGACAGCCAACAGCGCGGCGATTGGGACTTGCCAATAGATGCCACGATGCTGCCATATGGATCGATCTACTATCATGGATCACCGGCTGCATTGCAAGACATCCCATTGGGCACTCACCTTCATGGGTTGTTTTATGAGAAAGCTAAAGACGACAAGTCGCCACCTCCGGACGGGCCACACAACAATCGGATCACACCGGATGTGAACTTCACGCGATGCTTTCGGCTGGAGGACGATTTCAGCCTCGACAACCGCCAAAATCAAAACTGGAGAATTGACGCTGTCGATTTGGTGAAAAATAAGCTTACCGTTACCTTGATTCAAGATGGAACTCCCATTGGAAAGCCCAAGCTGTTTGATCTGATGTCAGGCACACGGGTCCTCGTTGGAAATGGGTACGGAAGCCTAGCATCGTTGGAAGTCGGCCAACGCGTAATGTTCAATCTGACGTGGGTGACGCTATACGGTCCTGGACGCATCCTTGATATCTGGCTCGACGAATCGAGCTGCCAACATGCGATCAGCCAACAATTAGAGCGGCATCGAAACCACATCCGCGAACGGGGCTTGGCCGGATGGGTGGACAACGTAGACGATGCGGAACAGATAGTGACGATTACATTCTTTGGCGGAGTGGACCCCGCTTTGTTTAGCGAGTTAACCAAAATCATCGCGGAACCTATTGGCTGGCCACTCTCACGCGAACCCGAAAATCAATCGGCTCCCAAAGGGACTATCGCAGTCGCGCGAGAGAGCCTAATGACTTACGACCCCGTCAACGATCGAAAAGGCGGAAACATTTTAAAGATCGCGAAGGTATCCGTTGAGCCGGGAGGCAGTGGCGTGCAGATCCAAGTAAAGTGCGACATGCTTTTGGAGGGATTTCGCCCTCGCCGCATCGTTCGATTCTATCCTGCCAGTTGGAAAGTGATCGCATTGCCACGCGAAGAGCAGTATCATGGGCGTGAATGATGACCTTGCGGCAAAACCAACAAACACATGACAAATACACGCTACCCTATTTTTTGGCTTTCGCTGCTACTAGCTTGCGTTCAGTCCGCTGCTGCATTGGCAGATGAGAATAAGCCAGGGATTCACGCGATCGAACTAGTTACTTCACCGGAGCCAACTCTTTCCCAAACGCTGCACATGGCGGTCGGCGACACGTTGCGACCTCGACTTGCTGCTGGCGGTCAAATTCAGAAATGGATAGAGTCTCGAGAGACCTCCGCCGAGATCATCGAGGAGTTATTCGTTCTTACCCTGAGCTGTCGCCCAACGGCAGACGAAGTGACCGCCATGCAGAGCCTTGTCGGCGATGCGACAGGGCAGAGCGTGTACGAGGATATCCTCTTGGGCTTGCTCAATTTTACCGAGTTCTCATTTAACCACTGACTTTGAAAAGCATGATTCAAAACAAATTATTTCGGCTCAATACCCTCAAGCTCATTTGGATTCCTAGCGCCTGCCTGACCCTGCTGTCTGTCGCATGCTGGGCCGACGACACACCAGCGAAGCCATCGCTCAAAATCATACCGGGCAAAGTTATCGTTCCTATCGACAAGATGCAGCGCCCCTGGGGAGAACTTGTCCATCTCGATCTCACGACACGAACTGGGAAATTCCGTCGCGAGAGTACGGACGAAGTCGTCAGCTTCATTGTTTTACCTTACGCGGAGCTACTGCACCACGCAACGCTCGGCGACTTGAATGACTTTCGCGTCGGCGAACGAGCTATCTTTCGTTTGCATGAAAATGAAAAGGGGGAATGGGTATGGCTGACTTACATCCAAGACGAAATGAACATGATGAACGGCCACGGCGAGTATTTCTTCGTCGATGAGATTGATCTTGCGACTGGCAAGCTCACGACCACTTGGGCCAAAGGTGATATGACCTTCATCCGCGAAAAAGGTGTTGTGATCGAGACCGACACAAACACTCGCTTTTGGAAAGGTGGCCAATTGGCGAAACTGAGCGACATCCACCAAATGGACAAGCTGCGAACGAAAACCCACGGCATTGGCAAAGGGAAAGTTCGTGTGGCTTGGGAGGTATTTCTCGATGATGAAAGTCTTCTGAAGTTTCAAGCGGAACAGAAATTGATTCACTCGCAGCGCATCCGCGCGGATGGAGCACCAGGCTACGTAGATGAAATCAACGGGACCATTCTTGGATTAACCCTCTTCAACGAAGGAGAGGAACAGTCAAAGCGACTCAAACAAGGAGTCCGCGTTCGAATCGCACCTGCCGGAGTTGATCGAAAGCCAAGTTCCGATCCGCTTGGGGGCAAGGTAAACTCGATTTCCAAGAATGGACGGCAGACGCAAGTCCGAATTGGATTGGATACTTCTGGAGACCGTTTCATGCCGACCGAACTGGCGAGATTGTGGATTGTTAACGAATGAAGCTAAGCCTGAGTTGCATTTAGCTCATCGGATGTTTCAGCAGCGATGAAATGTGGATTTTCGCAGTTGCGTTGGAAAAAGACCTTTCACGACAGGTGGAGATGAGCTGAATGCGGTTGTCGCGGTGGCTAATTTTGATTGGTTTGGTTCTGATATTCGCAATTGCGATTGCAGCCGTTTCAACCATCATGTGGCTCGGTACGCGACAAACGCTTAGAGCCGACAATACTTATTCCGAAGCTAAGCGAGCTTTTCAACGAGGCGATCACGTTACGGCATTAGCAATCTGCCACGAGTTGCTAAGACATCAAAAAGATGCACCGAACGTATTGTTGATGGCGGGTGAGTCTTCGTCTCGCTTGAGGCAATATGCCGATGCAATTCGGTTTTATGATCGCATACCCGATTCTGCTAGAAGCGATGCGGCGGTCGCTCGCTGGGCCGCTGGAGAAGTGACGCTTCAACTGGGACAAATGTCGGCGACCATTCAGAAAATGGAACAAGCTCTCGCTCTTGATGCAGGAAGCGAGAAAGCTCGCGACCGGTTAATCTATTTGCTAAATCTGTCCGGGCAGCGATGGCGTGCGTACCCTCACCTGTTCGAATTGGCACGGCAGAACCGATCGACCGTACAGCATCTCTTGTACTTGGGAAACATCGCGATGCCGGTTGAAAATGAAAAGGAGCTAAAGGAGTTTCTCGCTGCGGCCCCTCAGGATCGATTGCCGCTACTTGGCTTGGCGCGAATTCGGTTGCGTGAAGGAGCCACCGCAGAAGCGAAAAGACTGCTTACGGAACTAATCCAACAATTTCCGAATTTAGTTGAGGCCTATGTGCAACTTGGCAAGCTCTTGCAGCAAGTCGATCCCGATGGAATTGCATCTTGGAATCGCTCGCTCCCTGTTGGTGCTGATTTGCATCCAGTCATTTGGTTAATTCGAGGGGAGTGGGCTCGCGATCATGAACAGCCAGAAGCAGCAGCAAGATGTTTTTCCGAATCCCTCCGTCTGGATCCAGATCATGTAGCCGCCTTGAATGCGCTTGCTCAGGTGCTCGCAAGCATAGATCAATCAAGCCGCATTATACCCATTGCCAAGCGAGCTACCCAACTTGAAAAACTCGCTTTCGTTTTCGAACGGATCATGTCCAACGAATGGTCCGGGCGCCAAGCAGTTGTTCAAAAGCGAGTCTCCAATGCAGATTACGAACAGATCATGAGGTCGAAGGAGAGGTTGGAACCCATCCTCTTGGCTGCCCAGCAGACACTCGATCTCGGGCGCATTTGGGAATCCACAGCCTGGAGTCGATATGGGCTTTCGTTCGATCCAACGCACGTTGAATTGCGACGAGTTGCCGAACAGGCCATACCCATGTTAGATCGTCGATTACCTCGAACGCGATTGGAGGCGAATATTGTCGATATTCAGTGGATCCAATCGCTCAAGTTGCCACTTTGGGATACGGTGAATAGCCATCCTGGTTCGATAGCCAACCCTTCAGGTCTGGAAGCACGAGCCGTGAGATTCACGGAAGTCACGGGTGGACTCGATTTTACCTATTTTGCTTCGCGCTCTTCGTTTGCAGATGGACGGCGGATGTTTGAGATAACAGGCGGTGGTGTCGGCATACTTGACTATGACCGAGATGGATGGCCCGATGTGTTTCTCGCACAGGGGAGCGATTGGCCACCCGGTGGTTCCGACCGATCGCATTCGGATTGCTTGAAACGCAATAGTGGAGCGATGGGAGTTAGTATTCCAGTATTTGAGGATGTAACGGAACGTGCAGGAGTCAGCGAACATGCATTTGGTCAAGGGGTTGCAATAGGAGATATCGATAGCGATGGCTTTGAGGACGTCTACGTTTGCAATTTCGGAATCAATCAGCTTTGGATCAACCAAGGTGACGGAACGTTTCGCGACGGCTCCTTCCTGATCGAGTCTAAGTCCGCCAACTGGACGGTGAGTGCAGCGATTGCCGACCTCAACGGTGACGGAGTAGCTGAAATTTACGATGCCAACTATGTCGAGGGAGACGACGTAGCATCGCGTCGTTGTTTATACAAAGGAATGCCTCGTGCTTGTTCTCCGCTCAATTTCCGGCCTTCTCACGGTCGTCTCTTAGCGGTCGATTCGAAGGGTGTGTTTCGGGACATTCGCAGTCAAGTTCTCGCTCCCTCGATTCAGGAAGGCAACGCGATGGGTGTGGTTGTTTTTCGACTCAAAGATCATTTTTACCCTTCGATCTTTGTAGCAAACGATCAGGTAGCTAACTTGATGTTGACCACGGAACCGGACCCCAGTTCGCCACTCGGTATCCGATTCAAGGACGACGCATTACTCAATGGCTTGGCGTACGATGGTGATGGAAAGGCTCAAGCGTGTATGGGGGTTGCGACGGGAGACATCGACCGAGACGGTTCGATCGATTTGTTGGTAACGAACTTCTATGATGAAACCAACACCCTCTATTTGCAACAGCCAAGCGGTATCTTTCGCGATGCAACGCGATCCTCGGGGTTGGTTGCGCCCAGTCTGAAAAAGCTTGGGTTCGGTACACAGTTCATCGATGCGCAGTCCGATGGAACCGCAGATCTGATTGTATTAAACGGCCATATTGATGACATGTCGCATTCGGAAATTCCCTTTAGGATGCGAGCTCAATACTTTTCCGGCGATGGGAATTCGCGATTTTCGGAAAGGCGTTCAGACGAAGTTGGACAGTATTTTGAGACCGAGCGATTGGGGCGCGCTTTGGCCTTGATCGATTTCAATCGAGATGGGCGGCAGGATTTTATTGCAACGGATCTTGAGAAGCCGACAAGTCTTGTTCGCAACGATTCAGAATCTGGCAACTATTTTGCAGTTAGCCTCGTTGGAACACGATCGCATCGTGATGCGATAGGAGCGGAGGTCATAGCGACCGTGGCGGGTCAGGAGTGGACACAACAATTGATAGCTGGTTGCGGATACATGGTTACGAACGAGAAGGTACTTCACTTCGGTCTTGGATCGGCATCGAAAGTAGATCGAATTGAGATCGTTTGGCCATCGGGTACCCGGGAAACGTATACAGAGTTGCAAGTCAACGCACATTGGATTGCAATTGAAAACGGATCGTTTTCGCAAGTCAGAAAGGAATGATATATAGTCCAAGCGATGTCCGGGATGACACATGTTAGAATGCGATCGATTATGTTCTAATACGGTTCTGGCGATGAATGCGCAACTAGGATTTGAGGGGTGGATTTAGGTATGCAAAAAGCGACCTGTTTTTTCATTTTCGTCTGCGGATTAGCTGTCGCAGGCGCAAGACAGTCTCCTGCCCTGACCAATCCGTTGGTCAATCTGTTTCCGCAGGATTCTTGGCGAGAACAACCGCCATCGCAAATGGGATTGGATGCTGCCAAGCTCGATGAATTGGCGAAGCAGTTGGGCGGTCGTGGCTGTAATACCAAGAGTGGCTGTAATACCAAGAGTGGCTATGTAGTAAAGAACTGGGGGGATCAGACCCAGGTTGCGGACTGCTTGTCATCCGCAAAGCCCGTCCTCAGTACCATGCTGTTTTTCGCCGTTGAGGAAGAATTAGTGAAACGGACTACACACGCAATCGATTTTTTTCACAAGTATCTACCCTTTACCGAGATGACGTCGCACGACGAGCTTGTCGAAGATGGACTCGCATGGTGTTTAGCGAAACCGAGTGAGGTCTATGCGATCTTTGTCTTCAGCGGCAAGACAACACATTTAGAGTTGCCAGCTGGGAGTTTCGAGAGCCATTGGTTCGATCCGCATCGAGGTGGAGATCTTGTAGTGGGAGGTGTGTTAGTTGGACCCGGACGAATACCACTCGGTGATTCCCCAGACGGGCCTGCGAATGATTGGGTGTGTTTGGTGCGAGAAAAAAGCGACCCTAGTGGGCCACAACAGACCGCACTTATTTGAAAGAATGATCACATGATGGAAAAGCTACATTGGACCATGTTGATGGCGTGGGTCTTTTTAACGACCCTATCGGATTTCGATTTCGCCATGGGTACCGAGCCTGCGATCGATTTTCGCCGGCAGATTCAGCCCCTACTCTCCGAACATTGTAACCTTTGTCATGGTGCCGACGAATCCAAACGTCATGGCGGATTGCGCCTCGACGTTCCATCCTTGGCATTCAAGGGAGGCGAATCCGGCACGCCTGCCATTTCCCCTGGCAATTCCGTTGCGAGTCTCATGATCCAACGAATCACGTCATCGGATCCCGAATCGATAATGCCTCCTCCGCATGCAAACAAAGCTCTCAGCGCGGCTCAGATAAAAGTGCTTTGCAAATGGATCGACGAAGGTGCAAAATACGAATCGCATTGGGCTTTTGCTCTACCGGTAAAAGCAGCATTACCGATTGAAACCAAAAATCCAATTGACTCTTTCGTGCGCTACCGGCTCCAGCAAGCTGGTCAATTGCCCGCGAAACGTGCGTCCAAGGAAACCCTTGCAAGACGTATACACCTCGATGTCATTGGCATCCCTCCGTCGCCTGCAGATGCGGAGGCGTTTGATCTAATACCGCTCGAGAAACGGATCGATGAACTTTTGGCGAGTGAGCGTTTCGGAGAAAAATGGGCGCGGCATTGGCTCGATGTGGCTCGCTATGCCGACACGAACGGATACGAAAAAGACTTAAAAAGAGATCAATGGGCTTGGCGTGATTGGGTAATAGGAGCGTTGAATAGCGATATGCCGTATGATCAATTCGTTGTCGAACAAATCGCGGGCGATCTACTTGCCAATGCAACTCAGGATCAAGTGGTCGCGACCGGTTTCCTCCGCAATAGCATGATCAACGAGGAAGGAGCAATTATTCCCGAACAGTTTCGAATGACCGAGATGTTTGATCGAATGGATTGTATCGGCAAAGGCGTGCTTGGCTTGACGACCCAGTGTGCGCAATGCCACTCACACAAATTCGATCCGCTTACTCATGACGAGTATTATGGAATGTTTGCGTTTTTGAATAACTGCTATGAAGCTCAGTCCCCTGTCTACACAGCTGAGCAGCAGCGTGTCATTCGCTCCGTGCACGAGTCGATTGCTGAGACTGGAAACAAAATCAAGCAAAAAATACCAGGCTGGGAGTCTGAATTGAAGGCTTGGCAGGAATCGATCCTCGGTAGTCAGTCGGAATGGAAGACCATTGAGTTTGATGATTTAAATAGTGTCAGTGGACTAAATCATCCAGCGCCTCAAAGCGATGGCTCAATATTGATGACTGGCCATTCGAGCTCTGAGGTGTTCATGATCGGATCGCCAGATCTAGCTGGGGTAACAGGTATTCGATTGGAGATCTTGAATCACGGGGATCTACCGATGCGGGGCCCGGGCCGAAATCCCAATGGCTCATGGCAAATCCACACGATCGATTTGCAGATTCAAAAACCGGATAGCAAGGAATGGGAAAAACTCAAGGTAATCAACGTGAGCGCCGACTTCTCCTCCGCTGAAACAAAGGACAAAGATGGCAAAAAGACGTATGGTCCCGTTTCCTATTTATTCGACGACAAGCCCGAAACGTTTTGGACTTCCGATCGCGGCAAGGGTCGCAGAAACCAGCCCTCGGTCGCGATTGCCGCATTCGACCAGCCACTGTCGTTGCCGCAAGGGACTCGATTCAAAGTGGCGATCCATATGGCGGACACGATTGGTTGCTGTCGAATGAGCTTGACGGCATCGGCCAAGCCATCTGCACCCAGTTGTGATCATGCGGCTACTTTGGCCATGTTGGCAACAGCAAAAAAACGAAAGTCGTCGGAAAGTTCAGCAGTTTTTACCGCTTGGCGGAAATCAAAACCTGAGCTTCAAAGCCTTAATGTTCAGATCGATGAACAGTTCGATAAATTGCCGGAGCATCCTACCACTGTTCTGCATTTGGCCGAACGTGAATCGTCCGCCGTTCGTTCGACCCAATTGCTCGACCGCGGAGAGTGGGACCGTCCCAAAGACGATGTCGTGCCGCATGTACCCACCTTTTTATATCCGATGGATACATCGCATGACGAACCGCCACGCTTGGCGTTTGCGCGTTGGTTAGTCGATCGGCGTTCTCCGCTTGCGGCTCGCGTTGCCGTCAATCGAATCTGGCAGGCGATCTTTGGCGATGGACTCGTCGAAACCGCAGAGGATTTTGGAACCCGCACCGCAATACCCGACCATTCGGCTCTGCTCGACTATTTAGCTGTTGATTTCATGGAAAACGCCTGGAGCCAAAAACACTTGATCAAAACGATATTGTCGAGCGAGACGTATCAACAGAGTTCCGTTTTCCGAAAGGAGCTCTCTGAATTGGACCCAAAGAATCGGTTGTACGGACGCGGGCCACGGTTCCGTGTCGAAGCGGAAGTGGTGCGTGACATAGCACTCGCCGCATCGGGCTTGTTAACAAGCAAGCTAGGCGGTCCCAGTATTATTCCTCCGGTTCCGCAAAATGTATTGAACTACAATTATGTTGTCCCCAATTATTGGACCCCTGCAATTGGACCAGACCGCTATCGCCGAGCAGTCTATGTTTTTCGAAAGCGGTCGATGCCGGATCCAGTGATGGCCAGTTTCGACTCACCCAATGGCGATGTCTCTTGTGCACGACGGGTTCGGTCGAACACTCCGCTCGCTGCGTTAACCGGCTTGAACGAAGCGGTATTCGTCGAGGCCGCGCAAGCCATGGCTTTGCGAGTACTGCGCGAGGGAGGGCGCGACGATGATTCGAGAACGGAATATGCTTTTCGGCTTTGCACAAGTCGCAAGCCAACCGCCAAGGAGCAATTGACCATTGCGGATCTGTTGAATGAGAATCGCAAAAGATTGGCGGAGGGATGGCTAAACCCACGCGAGATTGCTACCGGTGACGCTTCAAAGATTCCAGAGTTGCCTGAGGGAGTCAATCCGCAGGATGCCGCAGCGTGGACGATTGTATCTCGCGTCTTGCTCAATTCAGACGAAACTATCTCAAAGAACTAAAACCTAATGAATAAAGCATTGTGCAATACAGACGCTTCAGAAATGGAGAAGCGAACCAAACGACGCTGGTTCTTCGGCGAGTGTGGAGTCGGATTGGCAGGCATGGCTACTCAATCGCTGCTGGGCAAGGAGGTGGGGTCCGAAAGCAGTAGCATTGAAGCGAATCCATTGGCCGCGAAGCTGCCGCATTTCCCAGCCAAAGCCAAACGGGTCATCTACATGTTTCAGGCTGGAGCCCCAAGCCACTTGGAGCTATTCGATAATAAACCGGAGCTCACGAAAAGCGATGGCAAGCTGCCACCTAGGGAGTTACTGGCCGGCTACCGTGCAGCCTTTATTAACCCAAATTCGACGCTGTTAGGCCCGAAGTTTAAATTCGAAAAGCACGGCCAGTGCGGGATGGAGTTGAGCGAGGTACTGCCGTACACGGCAAAAATTGCTGACGATATATGCCTAGTTCGGTCGATGCAAACCGATGCAGTTAATCACGCCCCCGCTCAAATCATGATGAACACCGGCTCCCAATTGTTCGGCCGTCCGAGCTTTGGGTCCTGGTCGTTGTATGGACTTGGGAGCGAATGCGAGGAGTTGCCTGGCTTTGTTGTATTGACCAGCGCTAAAGGAACAAGCGGCGGCGCCAGCAATTACGGTTCCGGCTTCCTTCCAACACTCTATGGCGGTACGCCATTGCGCAGCGGTGGAGACGCGGTATTGTATTTGTCGAACCCGAAAGGGTTTGACGCCACCGCACAACGATCATCACTCGACGCAATCAACCGACTAAATACTTTGTCTAGCACCGAGGTAGGTGATCCGGATATTGGGGCAAGAATTCACAGCTACGAAATGGCGTACCGATTGCAGACCAGCGCACCGGAATTGATGGATTTGAGTAAGGAATCGAAAGAGACATTGGAACGCTATGGAATTAAGGACGCGAACGAGTCGTCGTATGCAAGAAATTGCCTGCTTGCTCGACGGCTTGCAGAGCGGGGCGTCCGCTTTGTTCAGTTGTTCCATGAAGTTTGGGACCAGCATGGCGGGTTGACGGCAGGTATCAAAACGAATGCGGCAGACACCGATCGACCGAGCGCAGCGCTTGTTCAAGACTTGAGGGAGCGAGGGCTACTTGACGATACTTTGGTAATATGGGGTGGCGAGTTCGGTAGAACACCGATGGTCCAAGGCGGTAACGACGGTCGCGATCACCACAATCGTTGTTTCAGCATGTGGTTTGCAGGCGGAGGATTCAAACGAGGCTACGTTCATGGCCAAACGGATGATTTCGGATTCAACGTAGTAGCCGATCCCGTACACGTTCATGATTTGAATGCGACATTGATGCATTTACTAGGCTTCGATCACACACGATTGACCTATCGATTCCAGGGCCGTGACTTTCGACTGACGGACGTTCATGGGAATGTACAAAAGGCACTTTTGTTGTGATGGCGGGCTTTTTATTGTCCGTAACAACGGTTAGGACTGTTGCTTTTGCCGCTTATTTGACCTAAGGGTTCACGCCGCTTCGCGGGTTAAACAAATGCAAAACGATCACCCTAAGCATGTGACGAAAAACTTCTTCTTGCTAGCGGTGAGCGTTTTGGTTGCTACGGTAACGAATCAAGCAGTTGCCCAAACCGTTAAACTGCATCCCTGGATGGCAAATGCACCGGGTGAATTCGTGCGGCTGATCGATCGTGGCAATGTCAAGATTGTCGTGGATGACGAACGCGTCCAGAAGGCGGGCAAGACGGCTTTAACAGTCTTTCAGTTCGTCATCGATTACGATTTCAAATTTCGCCATCAGTTGCTTGGTTTTGACAGCCAGTCGCAGGTTTGGCAAGCAAACATTGTCGCTTGGATGGACCAGCCCAAGGTCAAGTTGGATCACCAGATCTATCTCCAGTCAACTTTCTCTCCCTCGTCACCTTGGGAGTCGAAATTGCTGCGGCACGAATTTGATCACGTCGCAATCAGTTCCGATCCTCGCTTGATCAAAATCATCAAGCGTGCACTTCAGAAACGAAAGCAATGGGGTGCGAAGTGGGAACAAGCAAGTGCGCCGACTGAAAAGGAAATCCGAAAAAGCATCTTGGAGGCCTTTAGGTCCGATGTAACTTCGCTTGAGCAACTAGTGCAATCGCAATACGATGCCTTAGACAAGGAATCATTCCAAGGCGTGACAGCAATCCCTAGTCGGACAGATTTTTTCAAACGATTGTATACTGTCGAAGGGCTTGAACAGTGCAATTTCGTGATGGACGCTACGATGCGAGAGTACCTGAAAGAAAGGCTGTCGAACCCGGCGAGTCTAAAGGAGGTTGAAGGACACTATTTGTTTCTAACGCCTTAGTTGGCGAAGAGTTCGCATTGAAAGGGACTGGACTAGCGAATACGCTTTTGCTCTGTTGCGGCGGATTCGGAGTTTGCGATTGCAATCATCAAGCTCAACCCTGGCGAGATAATCAGTCCTGATCTCTACATGCAAGGACTGAAAGCAACCGGTGTGCGCTAGCCCCGGGCTGTTAAAAATTCGGTATTGACCTATGGATTTGAAAAGACATTTTTGTTCCGTACGATTGGCAGTAACATGGCAACGCGGTGAGTTAGATCACCGCGATCCTTTTTCTCCCCCGACCCCTCCTCCTTGGAAGGAGAAGGGGTCGGGGGATGAGGAGGCTGGAGCATTGTCATGAGATGGCAAACCCCAGATGATTTCTCTAAACACCTTCGCCGCGCTTCTACGCCCGCAGAATGCTTGTTGTGGCAACTCGTTCGCTGGAACTCGTTGAGCAATTGCAAAGAGGAAGAATCAGACTCGCGATGCTCGCGTGTGTACTGAATGTGGTTTTAGGGGTTGGTGCCCTCTACACAGGACTTTGGCTTTGCCAAACAAAAGGTTAAGCCGCAGGGGTGCATGCAAGCTCGACATAAATTGCATTCGGCAGGTATACTACAATAATCTATTCGGCGAGTTGAATTTTATGCGTTTTATGTATTCTTTAAAACAGGTGGTCGTGTGCGAAGTTTAGTCAAGTTGATTTTGCTTTGTTCGCTATTGGTTCAACTTGTAGGATGCAGGGGTTGTTCGCGGCCAAAGACAACGAAAGAGACGAACGAAGAAGCGCTTGAGAAAAAGAAGAAGGAAAGGCTCGTTTTTGGCGAACTAAGGGCGATACCATTTTCTTCTGAAATCGCTGCCAGTGCTCTGAAGTCTGGTCATTGGTATCAAGCGAATCAAAAACTAAAGGCCAATTATTCAGACGAATCGTTGACAGCGACCCTATCTGTCATCAACAATCGTGAAAAACTGAAAGTTCCTTTTGCGCCAAGTCAAGCTTCGATCGATTTCAATCGAAATGTCACGCTGGCTGTAGGACAAGAGAAAAATATCCAACTCAAATTCTTCCAGCCCGAGGTTGCGGTGACGGGTGATGAACCGACGAAAACCCCGTCGGGACTCCGAGTTTTGTATTCTCAGCGAGGAATTGGGACACCCGTTCAAGAGGGCGATTCTCCTTGCAATGCGCTCGCGGGTTACCAGTACAATTTGGTTTCTCTCAGCCGGGATCCATCGAGGTATACGTTTTGGCGAGGGCTTGACTGCATCATTTGGTCATCAATGCAACGGATGCCGGACGAACGCCTCTCTCCCTACCACGTTATAGACTTGAACGAAGACGAGATTGCGACACAGTTTCCCAACCGGCTTTATGCAATGACATCGATTTCGCATTTCGTGATCAATGACTCTTCTGTTTCGATCATGACGACGGACCAGCAGCAAGCGTTGCAGGACTGGCTTTATTTTGGTGGAACGATCATCCTGAACGGTCCAGAAGCAATTGGCGGAATGGAAACCAGTTTCATGAAAGAGGTTTCGCCGTTGATTCGCACGACAAATTCACTGGTTTCTGATGATGAAATCGTCTCTTTGAACAACACTTGGTCAATCCAGCAAATTCTCGGAGAGAGAGTCTGGTTGGCACCGGCCAAGCCGATTCCGAAATTGTCTGGCGAATTGTCAGCGGGCGCTCAATGGGTAAAGACCATGGGTCCGAATGACGAAAGCATGTCGCTGGACGGACTCGTGGCGGAGAAACTAGTAGGGCAAGGCAGGGTCGTAATGACGACATTCCCGATGACCGACAATGCCTTTCTTCGCTGGCCATCCTACAGCTCATTTATTCATAACGCGATCCTTCGAAAACCTCATCGCGCGCCTACGTCTGGTATCGAGGCAGATACGCCATTCGCTGGCGAGTATGAGGGCACCGAACAGAACCCACTGCATACGACTCGATTGCGGATTTGGGCGAGAGACTTGGATGATTCGACGATGCGAACGCTCGCTTCTGCACGAAAGCGAAAAACAGAGGAGCAGACCTACGTTGATGCTTCGGCCGAATTCCCTAAATCGAAACGAACGAGCCTCGGGGCATGGAATCCTCAATCGACGGTGTTGGTCAACGCGCGACAGTGCCTTCAGGAGTCCTCTGGAATCACCGTCCCTAAGATCAACACCATTGTCAAACTATTGCTCGGCTATCTGATCGTTTTGGTTCCTCTGAATTGGTTGTTTTTTCGCCTTTTCGGACGTGTTGAGTTGGCCTGGGCTGCGGCTCCTATGATCGCCTTGGCTGGCGCGTTTTTCATTGCGAGGAGCGTCCAACTTGACGTAGGTTTTTCTAGAAGCCAGGCAAGCTATGGATTCCTTGAACTGCATAATGGCTATTCCCGAGGAATGCTCTCAAACTACACCGCACTGTATACATCGCTTTCCACCAACTATAGGGCTGTATACGAACAGGATACAGGTGTTGTCCTTCCGTTTACATCGACCTCTGGAGACAAGAGGGCCAGAAGCAGTATCGGAAAGATTAATTACTGGTACGCGGATGACGCAGGTGCTGGGATGCAGAGTGTGCCTGTGCTCTCCAATACCACGGGATTGTTTCAAGCCGAGGAGATGGTGAATTTTGCAGGCAAGCTAACCGCTGAATTTGTCAGCGACATGACCGCTGTCGATATTAAAAACGGAGCTGGTTTTTCCATTAAAGACGTTGGAATTATTGGTGTCGATTCGCAAGGGAAACTTGTCAGTGGCTGGCTAGGAACTACGGACGATGGAGCTTCCAATCGATGCGAACTTGAGATTCGGGAGACGGACAATCGTTGGCGACAAGAATGGGATCGCAATCCAATTCTTGCTCGCCCTACTTATATGCGGGCCGAAGATGGAACGTTGTGGACCGATCAGGACTTGCAGGACGAGTTATATCTTGGCCCGATGTTAGACGACTTGACAAAAAAATATCCGCTTACCAGGGGGGAGTTCATCGCTATTGGCTGGACGGACCAGCCATTAGGAGAGCTTTCGATCACGCCGGTCGCTAAGCAGAAAAAGCAGCGAACCGTCGTGCTTTTTCATTTGAGTGCCGCCAATTTACCCATCGCAAGGCCGGACACCCGGATCTTTGCGAAAATAGCGCAAGAGGTGGAGTAGTAAGGGTCAATATCAGAACCGACCACGAGAGATATTGCTACAGGATTTAGCCCCGGGGCTAGCACCCGCCGGTTCACGAAAGCGCAATATACGAGTCGCGTTGACTACAGCTTTCTTAGTTTCTCGATCGCTTGCTCTGCAGCATCGCGTTGTGATACGAGTTCGCCTAAGGCCTGTCGCTCTTTTTCAATGATGTCTGCTGGTGCTCGGCTGACAAACGTTTCGTTTGAGAGTCGTCCTTCCTTGCCTTGAATCTGCTTGATCAGATTGCTCAATAGCTTTTCATTGCGTGAGATCTCGGCGGCAACATCGATGAACTGTGTCAAATCCACGTAGACATCCATCTGATCGATTCCAACGTGAGCGTTGATCGACGGCACGCTTGGCGAAGTACTCCATTGCGTTGCAGTCGCCCCCGCCATACTCTCGATGAAAGGTGCCATCGGTGCAAGCAGCCGTTTCATCGCCGGTTCGCATCGAACACTGAATTGGAGCGTTTCTCGTGGTGTAATATTTTGTCGGGAGCGAATTTCTCGAATCGCACCTACCAAATCTACGAAGTGAGCAAATTGCTTTTCAACTTCGGGGCGAATATGCTCCTCGTGAACTGTCGGCCAGTCGGCCAAAATGATCCACTGGTTCGGTGCGGAACTGGAGAATAGATCGCGTGTTGGAGCAAACCTAGCAAGCTGTTGCCAAATCGATTCTGTCACAAACGGCATGATCGGATGAAGTAGACGCAACATGGAGTCCAAACAATGCGCCAGGATTTGTTGTACAAGCGGCCTAGCTGCCGGATCTTGCAATCGCGGCTTGGCCATCTCGACATACAGCGAACAAAAATGGTCCCAAGCAAAGTCGTATGCGGCTCTCGCTGCTTCTGCATAGCGGAACAGTTTGATTTCCGATTGAACGGTCTTGGTTACTGTTGCCAAACGCGACAACATCCATTGGTCTTCCAAGGGTAGTGCGTCGAAATCGACCATCATCGGCTGAAAACCGTCAAGATTCATCATGACAAACCGAGAAGCGTTCCAAAGTTTGTTTACGAAGTTCCTTGCTACTTCAAAGCGTTCGCTAACGACCGGCGCTTTGGGCAGCGCCTTGTCCGCTTCCGTTTCCGCCCATTGGGTCGAGAATTGCTTTTTACACTTATCACAGGTAACAAGTGGCTTCGAACGATTTTCTTTCGTCTGATTGACCAACGCTTCGCAGTGCGGGCATTCAAACTGGACTGGCATTCGAACATCTTGCGTTTCGGTGCACAGCCAAGTCAGGCCAAACCGCAGAGCATCCGGCCCGAATTTATTGATCACATCCAATGGGTCCACACCGTTGCCTTTACTCTTGGACATTGTCTCGCCGTAGCCATCAAGAATCTTCGGATGGATGAAGACTTCATGGAAAGGTACCTTGCCCATGTTGTTTAGCCCCATGAGAACCATGCGTGCAACCCAGAGAGTGATAATGTCGCGAGACGTAATCAGCGTGCTGGTTGGGTAGAAATATTCCAGTTCCGGTGTCTGCTCCGGCCAACCTAAGGTCGAATGGGGCCACAAAGCCGACGAGAACCAAGTGTCGAGTACATCTTCCTGACGAACAAGTCCCAGCGATTGCAATTTTGTTTCAAGCCCCGCATCTTCATTGCGAATGCAAACATGCAACGTCGCTGGCTCCTCAATCGATACATTGATTAGACCAGATGCTCGCTCAGGCATCGCTTCGATTTTAAACTTGAGCGACAGTGCATCTGCAGGTTTTTCAAAAGTCCTGCTCCAAATCGGAATCTGATGTCCCCACCACAACTGCCGCCCAACAGGCCAGTCCCTCTTCTCTCCGAGCCAATCCAAATATCCGCTGGCATAACGCTGAGGGAAGATTTTTACGTCGCCGTTGGAAACCGCGTCCATGGCAGACTGTGCCAGTTGCTCCATACGTACGAACCATTGGTCTGCCAGGTAGGGCTCAATCGGTGTTTTGCTTCGATCGCTGTGCTTTAAGTCGATCTCTCGATCCTCGGTCTTATCGAGAAGCCCCATTTCATCGAGCGCGTCGACAATCCTTTGACGTGCTTTAGGCATGGACAAACCAACGTAGGGACCACCATTTTCGTTGATGGTCCCATCGGGATTCATGATGTTGATCATCGGCAAAGAACAACGCAGTGCGACGTCATAGTCGTTCGGGTCGTGTGCTGGCGTTATCTTGACGGCACCGCTTCCCAATTCAGGCTTCGCCCATGTATCCAACACCAGTGGTATCTCACGCTCGACCAGCGGCAGTCGCAGTTTTCGCCCGTCCCGAGCCATCTGGGCAAGCAGAACTAAATGTGGAAGTACCTCGGCTCGACGTGCGCCAAGTTCTTCCAGTTGGGATTGGACGGTAGGTTGTTCTTTAATACTGGCTATTTGTAGTTTTTCTTGAAGCTGTCGCTCGCATTTATCGAGAGCCGCTGCTGGTTCGGGATGGACCGCTACGGCCGTATCACCCAGCATTGTTTCCGGCCGTGTCGTTGCGATCGTGACGAATTTTGGCTCCCCAGCCTTCGGGTTGATAAAGGGGTAGCGCAGATGCCAAAAATTCCCTTTGACTGTTTCAGTAAATACTTCGTCGTCACTGACTGCGGTTTGCAAAAACGCATCCCAATTCACTAACCGCTTGCCGCGATAGATAAGCCCTTTCGAGAACAGGTCGAAAAAAGTGGTTCGAACAGCTCGCGCACACATCTCGTCTAACGTAAAACGTGTACGGCGCCAATCACATGAACAACCTACCCTCTGCAATTGTCCTAGGATTCTCTTTTCGTATTGCTCCTTCCACTCCCAAATGCGTTCAACGAGTTGTTCGCGTCCGAGGTCGTGTCGCGTCTTGTTCTCGATCTCTTTTAAGCGGCGCTCAACAATCGCTTGTGTCGCAATCCCGGCGTGGTCGGTTCCTGGCATCCAGAGGGCGACGTAACCTTGCATTCTATGCAGCCGAATCTGGATGTCTTGCAGTGTATTGTTGAGTGCATGTCCTAAATGCAACGCACCGGTCACGTTTGGCGGTGGTATCACGATCGTGAACGGCTTCTTGTTCTTGTCGACGTCGGCGTTAAAACACCCGTTCTCGAGCCACTTTTCGTAAATCTCCGTTGCGCTGGTGGCGAAATCAAATCGATTGGGTATCTCGTTGGTTTCAGTGTTCATGTTCATTTAAAATTGGGTTCGGTTCTTACTTGTTCAATTTGTATTCGACTGCATCCACAAGAGCGTGCCAACTAGCCTCGATAATATTCTCGCTGACGCCGATCGTTCGCCAAGTGTCTTGGTCATCGGCACTTTCGATGTTAACTCGGATGCGAGCTGCCGTGCCCGCCTCGCCATTGACAACTCGCACCTTAAAGTCAACTAATCGCATTGTGTCGAGACTTGGAAAGAACGGAAGAAGTACTTTCCGAAGGGCGGCGTCCATAGCATTTACCGGCCCGTGGCCTTCGGCGGCCTCGACACGTAGTTCGTCGCGGACTTTTACTTTGAGAATCGCTTCTGCGTAAGTTTGATTGCGATCGATATCCACGTCACCGGACAGGATCTGATATTTGATCGTTTTAAAATGCTCTACAAAAGATCCGAGGCAGCGTTTGACTAGGATGTCAAAAGAGCCTTCAGCCGCTTCGAATTGGTAGCCTTGATTTTCTTTCGCGACAACATCTGCCAGGATCTTGTCTAGGATCGCACGATCATCAGGAAGTTTATAATCTACCGTAAGAGCGGCTATGTTGGATCGACCCGAGAGTTCGCTGACCAAGATGCGTCGTTCGTTGCCGATCAAGGCAGGGTCCATGTGCTCGTAGGTATGTGCGAACTTGTTGACGGCGTGAACATGCATGCCACCTTTGTGTGCAAACGCACTTCGACCAACAAAAGGCTGTCCACTACGCAATTGGAGATTTGCCGTTTCGTAAACGTATCGAGATAGTTCGGTGAGATGCTCCAACGAGCGACCTCCGAGTACTGAGTATCCTTTTTTCTTAAACTGCAGATTGGCGAGGACCGTGACTAGGTCGGCGTTACCACAGCGTTCGCCGATACCATTGATCGTGCCTTGAACTTGCTCGCAACCGGCGTCGATGGCTGACAGCGAGTTGGCGGTAGCCAGGTCACCGTCATTATGGCAATGGATGCCTAAACGAACGGCAACTGCCGCCAATGCCGTGCGAGCATCGGTTACGATTGTGGCCACCTCCTCTGGCAACGCACCGCCATTGGTGTCGCAAAAGACGATCCACTTCGCTCCCGCAGTTGCGGCGGTGTGGATGGTTTTCAATGCGTATTCCCCATTGGCTTTAAATCCATCGAAGAAATGCTCTGCGTCGTAAACCACTTGAGCGTACTTGGCCAAGAATGCGACGCTTTCACCGATCATATCGAGGTTCTCCTGGAGTGAGACACCTAAGACGTTGATGGCATGGAAATCCCAGGATTTTCCGACGAGCGTGATGACCGGCGTTTGGGCTGCGACCAACGCCTTCATGCCTGGATCTTCTTGGACAGCGACCCCGCGTCGCCGGGTCATTCCAAAGGCGGAAATCTGGCTCTGTCCCAATGGCAATAAACGGACTTTTTGAAAGAACAATGTGTCCTTTTCGTTAGAGAGCGGATAGCCACCCTCGATCATGTCAATGCCCATTTCGGCGAGCCGGACCGCGATGTTGAGTTTGTCCTGGAGCGAAAGGCTAACGCCCTCCCCTTGCGTGCCGTCTCGCAAGGTAGTGTCGTAGGTATGAATAGATCGAACCGACATGATGTTGTTTTTTGGTTTGGTGAAGCGTCATAATAACGAAAAAACCCCGGAAGCCCTCGCGTCGGCTTCAGGGGTTTTGATTGGTAATCCACACGCAGAGGAGCCTCGTAACGAGACCGGATTATAGTGAATAGGGTTCGCTTGTGGGAGGGGAATTTTGTGCCCAAGAATTGCTCAAGGTCATGACTGTGCCGACGGCGTTAGTCGCGGGTTGCGATTCGCCGCGTTTTTCAGCGTCAAAATCTGCCGTTCGCCTTACTGCTCGGACTGTTTGTAACCCAACTTCGCTAATACTCCCAGCAATTCGTCCGTCGTAATGTACCGGCGATGATTGTCAACTTTGTAAGCATCGATCGCTTCAGCCAATTGCTGCCCCTCTTGGGAGAGTTTGTGATACGAATTGCCGAACTGCCTCCGCTCGCCTCGGTCCCCGTTGCCCTGCTGTTGTCGGCGATCCACGAACGAAGCTACAGGAACAGGCTGAATGGGTGTAAGCGAAGAAGCCGAATTCATTGTGTTTTGTCCCTGGCGAGTGGCAGCATAAAGCGATGGAGTTGATGGGAAACCATCAAAAATGTAGGTCACGTATGGGAGTATGCAAACATCATTCAACGAGATCGAGCCCAGGTCGAAAGAGCCGAAAGTCGTTTAGGAGCTTTGGGTAGATTGTGTGGATGTTTCGGAAATTAACGATTCTAAGAAGGTCAGTCGGACTGCAACCTTCCATTGTCCAGTCGTAGCCGCGGAATTGGATTACAATTCTTCTATCTGTTTTTTCCACTCAAGCAACAATGTCCACACCCATGAACACGAATTTAGATGCAAGCAATTTCAAACTTTTGTCGTTGGGCCTGCTCTGCTCGATGATGTTAAGGATGCCGAGTTTGTGTGCAGGTGACGGAGATTCGGATTGGCCGAAGTACAGTGCGTCAGCGATCTTGAGTGTTTGGCCCGATTTGGCGCCGGGGGAAACGAGTCGCGAAACAGGAACTCTGTTGCCAGCCAAAGCAGGCGAGACTAAGCCAATCGATCGCGTGTCTGGCGTACGACGGCCAACGCTAGATGTGTATCCTGCAAAAAACCCGTCCGGCACCGCAGTGATTATTTTACCAGGTGGTGGTTTTACGTATGTTGTCCCGAACCTCGAAGGTTCGGAAGCGGCCGAGTGGCTCAATGAGATCGGCATAACGGTCTTCGTCCTGCGTTATCGCACGAAAGAATCCGCGGAGCCTGGTGAACCGCTATGGCAGCGCCCCTTGCAAGACACGCAACGCGCGTTGCGACTGATACGCCACCAGGCACAGCGGTGGCAACTCCAGCCCGATCGAATTGGACTCCTTGGGTTTTCAGCTGGCGGCCAAGTCGGAGCAATAGCGCATTCAAAAGCGGATCAGTCGACTTATACGGCGGTCGATGCCATCGATGATAAAGCCTGCAGCCCCGACTTTTCGATTTTAATTTATCCATGGCAGCTGATTGATGCAACAACGGGCGAACTGCTGGAACCGATTCAAATTACCGATTCCTCGGCACCTGCGTTTATTGTTCACACGCACGATGACGCATCTAGTTCGATTGGTGCCGCCAAACTATACATTGCTTTGAAGCAGCATAAAGTACCAGCGGAACTACACGTATATCAAAACGGTGGCCATGGTTACGGTGTTCGCGACCGTCCTAACTCAGTCATTTCCTCCTGGCCAGCTAGAGCCACCGATTGGCTAAAGATCCGCGGGCTTATCGATCCGAAAAATTGATTTGCTGAGTTGACATCCCTATCTATTGCTGCTATCAAACTCACATGCAAGCATTTAAAAGGTTAGGCAAGATTGGAGAAGCTTCGCAAAGCGATATAGTAGACACAGGCGGACTGGGTGTTGAAATGAACAATACAATAGTCGTAACGACGTTTAGGACGCTTAGGAAATGGCTAACTCAGTCGGCCATGTTCGCTCTGATTCTGTTCGTTTACAGTGGATTGACGATTGGAAGCCAGTCTCTCGTAAGAGTCGTGGATGCGTTTGAGTCGGACTGTGAAAACCTTGATTCTCTTGAATCCACAAGATGTCGAAGGGTATCGTCTCAAGCGCGGCGTTGCCAAATGGCACCGTGCGATACGATCGTCAAACACCAGGCGAAACTAGAGTTCCGCTTTTCTAAACGGCTTTGGTTTGCCTGCAAGCAAATTGCCGTTTGCGATAATCTTGGTTTTATCGCTGCGCCCAGGGCTCCGCCAGCGCTCGTCTGATCAACACGCTCCGAGGGTATCGAAATAACGAGCAAATGCGGTTTGGCCTTTGCAAGGCGTGTTTCGGCCGAGCGTATCTCATAGGCATGCCGCTTTCTTGATTCGGATCGGCGTTGTCATTCGGAGTCACCAACCCGGATTATTCATTAGCTGCCAGGGCGATAGCCAAATGGCACTCACTTTACTGAGCCGCAGGCGCTAGTTTTGAAGTTGCGCGATTAGATTTAGGGGCAAAGCCCCGGTTGTTTACCTAGCCCAGCCCAACGGGCTCATCGTACCACACAAGTCATTGGGACCATTTTAAATGACAGCATTTGCGTTTGGAATTCGGGGCTGGACTTCTTGTTGGAGGTTGTAATTATTGCGGATCGTGGTGAGTGCCATCACGGTCAATGGAGTTCCCGATACGCGACACGG
>CAMDKL010000043.1 GCA_945900945.1 Pirellula staleyi DSM 6068 | reverse complement strand
CTTTCGTCGTTATCCAACGATTCGATGCGGCGAATCATTTCACTTGAGTCTGGATTACCTGGAACAAGCGGTCCCGCCTTGTCTGCGTTGCCGTGCAGACCCTCAAGTGTGTCGAGTCGAGTTTCAGCCTCCCGTTTGTTCTTGTCGGGGCCATGACAAGAAAAGCAGCGATCCGAAAGAATCGGTCGAATATCGCGGTTGAATTCGATACGATCTGGTAAGCCGACAGGATCCGATGCAATGGCTAGACTAAGAGTGCAGTTTGCAATAGCAATCCAGAGTAGTGCAACCCGAGGGCAGGGCTGGGACCAAACAAGCATCGAGCTTTTCTTGAGGCGGGCTAAGAAAGCAGGAGGGTAGGGAGTGGAGGTTCAAGGGAGCAAACCAAAAACGCGAGCTGTTTTATTATCGTTCAGACGAAGCTCCGGAACAAGCCATTGTGGCTGATCGCTCCGCGATCGTCGTACAAAGTTGCCTAATTACAAAGTTCAGATTCGACCATCCACTAGTTTTCCAATCGCATGATGCGTTTCATAAAGCCATCAAAAAGAGGGACAGTAAATGCGATATCCCCATGTGCCGGACTGTATGCCATACCTTTTCTAATCAGGGAACTGCGAGTTGGAGCAATACTGTTTACTGGCCGGTGAAGTATTTCCGCGACATCTCCAGACCGATGTGGCCCCGGTCCAAGTTCGGCCATTGCTCGCATGTATCGTCTTTCAGACGGTGTCAATCGATCGAAACGCACGCGAAAGAAACTGCTATCAAGCTGCGCGATCGCAATCTCGGTCGCTTGTTGGGTATCCTCGAGTGTGATAGGAGTTTTTTCCGCCACTTGCCAGCAGTATTGCCCCCAAGCTTGTAGGAAGTAGGGATAGCACTCCGTTGCCTGTACAATCTGGTCGATCGCCTCCGTCTGGTACTCGACGTTCAAACGTCGTGCGGGCTCGACAAGGGCTTCGCGAGCGAATTCAGGCGCAAGCGCTCCGATAAATTGAAAGTCGAACAAACGCTCTGCATAAGACTTGGCTTTTCCCAATAACCCCAGCAGTTGCGGTAGCCCTGCGGCAAACAGCGTAATCGGAAGCTTGCGCTGATTTGCCGAATGCAATGCAGTGATGAGTGCAGCCAGTTGGTCTTCTTTGACATACTGTAGTTCATCGATAAACAAGCTGACGACGACTCCGCGTTCCCGAGCCATTTCGCCGATACTTCGAAGCAACTCGGTTAAGTCGTTCTCGAGGTCTCCACTATCGGCGATTCCCTCTTCTGGCTCGATGTCGATTGAAAAATCGATATCCGCGTACTTCACTCGAAATGCCTTTGCAAAAGAGGCGAGTATCCCAAAGACTTTCTTGAATCCTGCTTTCGTCGCTTCAGATCGACTGACCCTAATCAAACTGCTACGCAGACTGGGTAGTAGAATCGCGGGCAGGGATCTCCCCTCTGGCGCTTCCACCGGAACGGTAACCAAACCATTCGCCTCCGCGTTCAACCGCATTTGATTCAAAAGTACGGTTTTGCCTACGCCCCGCAATCCGTACATCACCAAACTGCGAGCTGATAACCCATCACGAATCCGATCCAACGCTACCGCAGCCGCTTCGATTAGCCCGTCGCGGCCAGCCAATTCCGGAGGAGGTGTGCCAGCCCCTGGCGCGTACGGATTGGTTCTTGGATCCATAAATAGCGATATTACCTAAGCTTAGTGTTTTTCGATAAACTATAGTAACTTAGCTCATTTTCGGTTCCATGTCAAGTTCGCGGTAAAATCGCAGGCCGTGACTCTGGAGCTCGCCACAATCAACGCTAAACGCTGATTGCAGCCTTTTCGCGAGCTTTTTCCGACTTCTTTGGCACTGGAGGCGGTTCGTCGATCCGAACGCAGTCAACGTAATATCGCCGTTTGCCCCCTTCTAATTCTTCTTCGACCAAGCCGTGGATATCGGTGTCGAAGCCAGGGAATTTCTCATTGAACATACTTGCGAATTGCAAATATTCGACGATCGTCTTGTTAAACCGTTCGCCCGGTATCAAAAGGGGGATACCTGGGGGATAGGGCGTTAGCAATACCGCAGTGGCTCTTCCCTCTAAATCGTCGATTTCCACTCGGTCGATTTCGTCGTGTGCCATCATGGCGAACGCATCCGAAGGCTTCATCGCCGGCTGCATTGGAGACAAATACATTTCGGTGGTCACTCGCGCGACGTCGTTCTTCTTATAGGTTTCATGGATCTGTTTGCACAGTTCTTTTAGACCGATTTTTTCATATCGCGGATAATGTTGACAGAACTCGGGCAGGATCTTCCACATGGGTTGATTTTTATCGTAGTCATCTTTGAATTGCTGCAAGGAACTGAGGAGCGTATTCCAGCGGCCTTTGGTAATACCGATCGTAAACATAATGAAGAATGAGTAGAGACCGGTCTTCTCAACGATAACACCGTGCTCGACCAAGTAGCGTGTCACAATGGAGGCTGGGATACCGGTTTCGGCAAAATGTCCTGATACATCCAGGCCAGGCGTAATGACCGTCGCCTTGATCGGGTCAAGCATATTGAAGCCGGGAGCAAGATTACCGAAGCCGTGCCAATTCTCATCGGCCTTGAGCATCCAATCATCCCGTTCCCCGATCCCTTCCTCTGCCAACTGATCTGGCCCCCAAACCTTAAACCACCAATCGCTGCCCCACTCATCGTCGACTTTTCGCATCGCCCTGCGGAAGTCGATCGCTTCCATGATCGATTCCTCGACGAGTGCGGTGCCGCCGGGTGGTTCCATCATGGCGGCAGCCACATCACAGGATGCGATGATCGCATACTGTGGTGAAGTAGAAACGTGCATCAAATACGCTTCGTTGAACGTATTTCTGTCCAATTTTTTATTGATGGGTTCACGTACTAGAATCTGAGAAGCTTGCGAGATCCCGGCCAGAAGCTTGTGGGTCGAATGGGTTGCAAAGATCATCGAATCGGACGGTGCAGGTCGATTGGGTCCAATGGCGTGCATGTCTTTGTAAAACTCATGAAACACAGCGTGAGGCAGCCAAGCTTCGTCGAAGTGGAGTGTCCCGATTTGGCCATCCAGCAATTTCCGCAACGTCTCAACATTGTAGATAATCCCGTCGTACGTGCTTTGGGTGATCGTCAGGATACGAGGCTTTCGGTCAGGATGTTTCGCCTGGGCTTCGCGAGCGAACGGATTTGCCTCGATTTTCTTCTGGATGTTTTCGAGTTGGAACTCCTCGAGTGGGATCGGGCCAATGATGCCCAAATTATTCCGCGTCGGAGTCAAGAAAACAGGAACCGCACCCGTCATGATGATCGCATGCAAAATTGACTTATGGCAATTGCGGTCCACGACCACGATGTCCCCGCTGGCAACCGTGGAGTGCCAAACGATTTTGTTGGACGTCGAGGTTCCATTCGTTACAAAGAAGCAGTGGTCCGCACCAAAAATTCTTGCAGCGTTCCGTTCCGAAGCAGCGACAGGGCCAGTATGGTCCAGCAATTGACCGAGTTCTTCCACGGCATTGCATACGTCCGCTCGCAACATGTTCTCGCCAAAGAACTGATGAAACATTTGCCCCACGGGGCTCTTGAGGAAGGCGACGCCTCCCGAGTGACCTGGACAATGCCATGAGTACGATCCATCCTGGGCGTATTCGACCAATGCACGAAAAAAAGGAGGGGCCAAGCCGTCCGTGTACGCTTTAGCCTCTCTCAGAATGTGCCTGGCTACGAACTCAGGTGTGTCCTCAAACATATGAATGAAGCCGTGGAGTTCCCGTAGAATCGCATTGGGAATATGTCGAGAAGTCCGCGTTTCACCGTATAGAAAAATCGGGATGTCGGAGTTTTTGAAACGAATTTCTGCGATAAATTTCCGCAAATTCTCAAGCGCAGAGCCCATCGAATCATCGGACGCAAACTCATCGTCGTCGATCGACAGAATGAATGCCGAGGCGCGACTCTGCTGCTGCGCGAATTGCGACAAATCGCCATAGTTGGTTACACCCGCGACTTCAGTTCCCTCGCGCTCAATGGCTTCCGCCAAAGCTCGAATTCCCAGCCCCGAGGCGTTTCCGGACCGAAAGTCTTCGTCGATGATTACTATAGGAAACTTGAATTTCATAAATCTCTTTCGGTCGGTAGGTCCGGCTGACCTCAGCCAGACTTCATCGTAGGTCCGGCTGTCCTCAGCCAGACACTTTGAAAAGTAATCGATCCCTGAACAGATGCCAGATTAGCGGACCTCAGCCAACCCGGAAAGCGGCAATTTCCATTTTTTGCATAGCGTTTGCTAGCCTGTCCTACGTACTTAGCGATTCGGGGCCATTCGAACTCGCGGGCGAACGTCGACCGTTTCGTTGTCGCACATCAATTGACAACAGCCCTCCTGAATCATCACTTGCAAACGCATGGTACGTTGAAGAAACCGAGTTGCAGATTCGACTTCACTAGAGTCCAAGTCGATTACGGTCAAATTTTTAGATCTCGCTAACGAACTCTCGTTCTTGGTCCACCAAACTTCGGCAGAATTGCCACTGTAGTTTACCAGAATGACTTGCTGGGCGCGGCCACATGCCCTTCGAACGCTTGACTCGTCAGGTTGTCCAAGTTCGATCCAACTCTCAATATTTCCAGTATAGTCGCGTCGCCAAAGATCCGGATCTTCCTCGTTGCTCAATCCACGCCCAAACTCGAGCCGTTCGTCAGCAAACAAAACAAACGCGATGAGTCTCGCCATCAAGCGTCGATTGGTCTCCGAAGGGTGCTGAGCCAAAGTAAGAGTGTGCGTGGCGTAGTAGCCACGATCGATATCGCTGATCTCAAGCTCAGCCTTGTACACGGTCGATTTAGTGGCCATAAAAAATTCGCAGTTGAGAAAAAAGCATTTGTTTGGTAGCAACCTGCCAGAAGTTTAACAGCTTTTCTGTGCGTTGCTCGATTGGTTGCGAGGGATTACCATGCGTAAGGATGGTCGCCTTGAAATAAAACTCGGAATTGAAAATCGATCGAAGGAAAGGGTATCCCTGGGCATGCAGGTCACGGTAGAGTTGTTTGGAATTCCTCGGGCCCGGGCAGGGGTCGCATGGACCGTCGCCAACGGTTCAACTCTGGGTGACGTATTTCTGGATCTGGCAAAGCGATTCCCTGATTTGGGAGAAGCTTGCTTGCAAGGCCGTTTTTTGAAAGACGGTTACACGGCTAATTTACGCGGTGAGCAGTTTGTAACGGATCCTGCCATTCATTTGAATGAAGGGGACTCAATCCTGCTCCTGTCGCTGGACGCGGGCGGCTAAGTTTAAAGGGCCTCGTGCTGAAAAAAATTCACTAATGCATCCCATTTTTGGTTACCACGGTCGCTATCTCAGAGTCGATTTATCGACGGGCCTCTCCACCGAAATCCTCCTTGAAACACAGCTCTTGAGAGAGTATCTCGGGGGAAGCGGCCTGGGTGTTGCATTGATGCTCAAGGAAGGTGCAGCCGCATTGAATCCGCTTGCGCCTGAGGCGGTGTTGGCTTTTGTGTTCAGTCCGCTTGTCGGTAGTCCGTTGACGACGTCTGCTAAATTTGCCGTCGTCAGCAAGAGCCCACTAACGGAAAGACTGAACGATTCGCTCGCCAGCAGTGGTTTTGCGTTGGCGGGAAAAAAGACAGGCTATGATGCGATCGTGCTGGTGGGGCGGGCAGAGAAACTCTCGATCTTGTTGATTGACGAACATCGCGTCCGGCTGGAGTCAGCAGAAGATTTGGTAGGTTTCTCCAATCGAAAAACGCAAGAGAATCTTCTCCGTCGATTCGGCCCGGAATTTCAAACCGCCACGATTGGCCCTGCCGGCGAAAGACTCGTGCCGTACGCAACGATTTCTCATGATGGTCGACATGCCGGTCGCGGGGGCAGCGGCGCGGTGCTCGGCTCAAAGAATATCAAGGCGATTGCAGTTCGAGGGACTCGGCGAGTTGCTTGGGCCAGTCCACCGGCGCTCATGAGTCTTGCTAAAAAGTTGTCCAAGAAATCTTTTGGTCCGGCGACCGCTAAATACCGAGAGCTGGGGACCGCTTCGAATTTGTTGATGTTCAATCGACTGAACGTCCTGCCAACTCGCAATTTCCAACAAGGGAGCTTCGAGAACGCGGCGGCCATCTCGCCGGAAGAACTGAACGTGACTCGCGATCGCACCCGATCCTCTTGTGCTGCGTGCACGATTGGCTGCGAACATCTTTACAGCTTGAAGAGCGGCGACGGATCCGTGCGCCTCGAGTATGAGAATCTGTTTGCACTCGGCCCATTATGCGGCATTGATAACGCCGAAATCGTTTTAGAAGCAACAAGGCGTTGCGATGACGCCGGAATCGACACCATCAGTGCAGGTGGAACGATTGGATTTGCCATGGAATGCGCCGAGCGAGGACTTTTGGATGCTCCCTGGCTGCGATTCGGAGATGGGAATGCGTTGTTGCGGTCATTGGACTCGATCGTTAGCGGCAAAGAGATCGGTCCTCTCTTGGCGATGGGAAGCCGTCGCATGGCGATGGAAATTGGTCAAGATTCGATCCGTTTTGCCCCCCAGGTCAAAGGGCTAGAACTGCCAGGGTATGACCCTCGCGGATTGCAGATGATGGCCCTTGGATTCGCAGTGAGCACTCGCGGCGCGGACCACAATCGCTCCGGAGCATATGAGGTTGATTTTTCGGAAGCGGTCGATCGTCGCAATGTCGGCCCTGAGTCCGCTCATCTGGCCGTGGAAACCGAAGACAAAGCGGCACTGATGGACTCACTGATTTTATGTAAATTTCTGCGAGGCATCTTCGCAGACCTCTTTGAGGAGTCAGCGGAAATACTGAGCCTGGTGACAGGCTGGGAAGTGACCGCAAAGGAACTCCGCGCGACAGCACAAAGAATCGTGACGGCTAAAAAAAGATTCAATATTCTTGCGGGCTGGACTCCGTCCGAGGACACGCTCCCACTGCGAATGTTGCAAAACGCCCTACCCGAGGATTCTGAGTCGCATTTGTCCGCTGAACGCCTTGCCTCTCTGATTAAAGCTTACAATTTAGCTCGAGGATGGAGCGAGGAAGGCTGGCTACCCCTAGGACAGGCTGCCAGCCTGCCAGTAGGCTAAACTGAGCCGCAGGCGCTAGCCTGGATAATGAGCTCGCAGTCTGTTCCACAAACATTTCAACGATAGACAATATGCCCGAAACATTTATTTTGATTCCTGGCCGAACTACCGATCAAGGCTGCGGTGTCAGCGAAGGCAAGTTCAAGGATAAATACCAAAACGCTGTGCGAGCCTTGCAAGTGGCACCTGGAGACATGGCTAGATTGGAATTATCCGAAGGTGATCGCGTGCGCCTGACAGGAGAAGAAGGACAGTCCGTCGAAGTCTGCATTACGGCCGCAAAAAAAGATGAGTTGCCGGAAGGACTTCTGTTCATCGCGTACGGCGATATTTCAAGCCAGCTGATGACAGGCGATACGCACGGTTCGGGAATGCCAACTAGCAAAGGAATGGAAGTGACAATGGAGCTGATATCACGACGGAGCTGATATCACGACGGAGCTGATATCACGACGAGCTGATATCACGACGAGCAAGCTAAAAATTGGCAAGTGGTTTCATGCTTGGACCTTGCCCGTAGTACGCCTTGCTCAGTAAACCTGTTTACTTGCCAAACAATCGGACGTCGTCAAAATCGTTCATGTCGTCGAAAGAACCAATTCCGATCCGTCCTTTTCCAAAGGTATTGTCCGTTGCGATCAAATGTGGCTTCGTCATGTCATCGAAAAAGACTTCGATAGTTCCAAGCTTACTATCTCGAACGACTTTGACGGTATGCCAATTGTCGTCCCATGCAACTTCTTTCTTGTTTTCGGTCAATGGACGACGTGGTTCGGCGTTGACGATCATGATCTGTCCGCTTGCTGGATCAGGCTTTGCGCCAAGGTGCACATAATAGAAGTGCTGTGGATCCTGATGGCAAAAGAATGCACAGCAATCCCGATGGCCGCCAGTATCTTTGGTGCTGCGAGCTTTAAAGGTAAGAACGAAGTCCGATAACTGGAGGTTCTTGATTAGAGCGATGTTGTGTGGACTTCGTACCTTGGGTTGGTAATCGCTGATTCGCTTGTTAAGACCAAAAGACTTATTGCCAGCTTCTTCGTGAAGATACCATGAGACATCGTCGGTTGTTTCCCATTTGTCGCGACCCTTTTCGAAGTCGTCGCGAAATACTAGCGGCATTCCTTTTGATTCGTCGTCGACTTGAGAGACGACGAGCGGAGCGAAAAAAGACACGAAAACTGCGACGGCCGAAACCAATTGAAACGTCATGGTGTTGGGATAATGAGTTGACATGGATATAATCGCTGGGGAGAGGTCATTTCGGAATTCGATACGCAATTCCACTATCGTACGAAGAATTCAAGTCATTCCGCAATAGCCCGACGGGAATGGATCTCCAAATTTGAACCGAGCAAATAGAATTCCCTACACTAGAACGATATGCAGAAAAAGAAAATATTAGATTCGATTCCTGGCACTAGTGCTGTGCCTAGGTTTTCGATTGAGCAAGCATGGATGGTCTTGGGCCTCAAGATACTTTTTGCCCTATGCATGCAAACAACAGCCAGCGCTCAGTTCAATGAGCCAACCCATCGTTCGGGAATGATTTAGTTTTTATTTTTAAGGAGACACTATAAGCGATGGCCATTAAAGTTGATGATATTCCGAATCCCTCTCCGACCCAGTTGGCAGCATTGCCACGCCAGATTGGATTTGTCCCATCGGTTGGCTCTGAACTCAAGACCTTGAATCCAGAGCAGATCAAGCAATACAATGAGACAGGTTATTTGATGCCTTTCAAGGGTCTGGGTGTGGCCGAAGCTTGCGAACTTCGCGCGTTTTTTGATGGCGTTCTCGCTGCGTTCATCGAACTGGAGCGAACCAGTTATTCTATCAATACGGCACACTTGCGATTCGCCCGTATCTACCAGTTGGTACAACATCCGCAGATTGTTGATGCCGTAGCGGATTTACTTGGACCCAACGTTGTCTGTTGGGGCTCGCATTTCTTCTGCAAAATGCCGCATGACGGCAAGCGAGTCCCGTGGCATCAAGACAGCACTTACTGGCCGTTGAGTCCGACTAAAACGGTCACCGTATGGCTTGCAATCGACGATGCGGATCCGGAGAACGCGAATATGAAATTTATTCCTCGTTCGCATTTACACGGTTTAATTGACTACGCTGAGACCGATGAGGTAGATACGGTGTTGGACTTGGCGGTTAAGAATCCAACTTCCTATGGGGACGCTGAAGTCGACGTGACGCTCCTAGCCGGACAGTTTTCGATGCATTCCGATTTGTTATTGCATGGTTCCGAGGCCAACGAATCGGAACGACGACGATGCGGACTAACGATTCGCTATGCAGCGGCGGACGTAACAACTTGGTACGATTGGCACAACAAAGGATTTGTTGTTCGAGGCAACAACGTCGGCGGGCATTGGGCAAATCCAATGAGGCCCGATCACTGATTACGGCTAAAGAACATCAATAGTCGTCGCCACCTCAATCCGTCTTCCTAATGCGAAAGCTGCGGAATGCAACGGGATCGCTGTGGCCCGCAAAACCGATGTGCCCTCTTCGATTATCAAGTCCTTTAGGAATGCTCACAATTTGGCTGCGGTCGAATTGATCGATATCCACGTCGAGAATCTTGGTGCCGTTCAAAGTGATTTTGATCGTCTGACCGCGGACTTCTATCTCTTGGTAGTTCCACTCTCCAACCGGGCGTAGGTAACCGTGCTTGGCTCCAACGCAATGATAAAGGGAGCCGTGGTATTGAAACGGTTTGAGTGGTGCGCCCGGGTGCTTTGCATTGTAACCGTCGTTGTCGATAACTTGAATCTCGAGTCCATCCGATGAGGAATGGCCACCGACAGGTGTTCGCAAAGCGATGCCGTTGTTTCCTGCAGGGGGCAGTTTGAATTCGATTCGAAGAGTGAAGTTTTCGTATTCCTCTTTGCTGAGCAAATCGCCCCCCTTGCCCTGTTTGCAGACAATGGCTCCGTCTTTAACTTCATAGTTGTCTACTGCCCCCAGCCAATTGCTAAGATCCTTGCCATTGTTGAGTTCAGCGAACCCATCTGCATCGCGGGCTGCCAGGGACTTGTTTGCTTCCTCGGCTCCGATTTCACGAACAAAGACGTTGCGCCAGCGAATCTCACTGCCGTGCGTTTGCAGTTGGATCGGGCCTTTCGGATAGACTGGATCTCGCATAAAGCCATTAGGCATTTTGGCTGCTTCGCCGTCTTTCTTTTGTGCGTCCGGTTTCCCATAAGCGAGGTAGCCACTCTTTTGATTGGCAAAGAAATTTTCCAAGACGGCATGATCGACGACCTTCTCTCCATTGAAGACGACGGTCACGCGCTCGCCAATCATGGTCATCTTGAGCGAGTTCCACTCGCCAAACGGTTTGTCCATTTTCTTGGACGGGTCCTTGCCTGGCGAGCCCTTGCGGTTGTTCCAAAGACCACCCGAACCTTTAGCTCTCCCAAGGCCCTGAGGGTCTTCTTGGGTCGGGTCCCAGATTTGTACTTGTGGTATCCCACGAAGGTAAACACCGCTATCCCCCTTTGGCAATGCTTTGTATTCCAGAACCAGTTCAAAGTCTCCGTAATCTTTGTCCGTAGTCAAATAATGCCCGTGTCCATCGTTTACAAGTTCATGATTTTCGACTTTCCAATGGGCGTTGAGGTGTTCATTGATCGGTTGGCCTTTTTTGTCCAGCAGTCCACCCTCGATAGACTCTTTCTTGTACTTGGCTTGTTCGTCCGGCGAAATGGCCCAAAGTTCGCTCGGATCGCGGGTCGTCCACCCGTACCATCCGCTGAGATCGGAGCCATTGAAAAGCGCCGTGAAGCCCGCTGGCGGTTCCTGCTGAGCTTGCAACGGCAAACAATAGGCAAGCCAAACAATCAATAACGGAAAATGGAAAATGGAAAATGGAAATCGCTTCACGGTTTTTTCTAATTCGGTTTTCATCTTGAAATTCTCTTGGTTCTAAAGGTAGAGCTGAATGGCGGAGTTCATTTCCAAACTTCTGCTTGGGAACATGGCGGAGACAACGTGCTCCAGGAGTATGGACAGAGGTTTTTGACCACAAAGACACAAGGACACAAAGAAAAACGTACTTTGTGACTTCGTGTCTTTGTGGTCCATTTATTGGACTATCGAAACTGAAACCCACTTAGCGACCTATTCTAATCGATTCCGTGGCTGTTCGCTGGCTAGGTTGCAATTCGTTGTCAATTCTCAATTCTCCATTGTCAATTGATTAACCTGTGTTACAAAATGAGTCCAAAGTGCAGGACTTGGCGTTGGCCAAGAATATTGAACATTAGCAACCTTTTTAATGATCTTTCATGAGTAACATCGAAAACTGCGTCATCATCGGTAGCGGGCCAGCTGGTTGGTCGGCGGCAATTTACGCGGCCCGGGCTAACCTACGCCCATTGCTTTTTGAAGGGGCTCTCACAGAGGAAAACCGTGTCAACGGTCGCTATCCCATGGGACAGCTCGCTCAAACGACCGAGGTTGAGAATTACGCTGGTTTTCCCTCTGGCAAGCTAAAGGAGTTTTTGGACTCAGCCATCGGCGATGATCGCAAGTACATGCTGCCCCCAATCGAGGAGCATCCCCATGCAGTGACCGGTCCGGAACTGATGGAACTGATGCGTCAACAAGCGACCAATTTCGGCACTCGCGTCATCACAGACGATATTGTAAGTGTCGATTTTTCTGTCAGGCCGTTGAAACTAAACACTAGCGAAAACGGTTCTTTCGAAACACACACCGTTATTCTTGCCACCGGAGCCAGCGCCAACTACTTGGGATTGCCAAGCGAAGAGAAATTCAAGAACAAAGGCGTTAGTGCATGTGCCGTTTGCGACGGTGCACTACCCCGTTTTCGAAACAAGCCGCTCGTTGTCGTAGGGGGCGGTGACTCGGCCATTGAGGAAGCAACCTACCTCAGTAAATATGCCTCGAAGGTTTACCTGATTCTTCGGCGCGGCGAAATGCGAGCCTCGAAAATCATGCAACAACGGGCCTTAGGGAATCCGAAAATCGAGCTGGTGAAATTTTCGGTTGTCGATGAAGTGCTTGGTGATGCAGACGACATGCGAGTGGGTGTTACTTCGGTGCGCACCAAGCATGTAGAGACCGGTGAAACGCAAACACTCGACGCGGCTGGCATGTTCCTCGCTATTGGTCATACGCCCAATACCAAGTTTCTCAATGGACAAGTCGATAACCATGCCAATGGATACGTCCGGTGGACTCAGCCTAACCGTACGTTCACAAGCGTGGAGGGAGTCTTTGCTGCAGGTGACGTTGCCGACGACTACTATCGACAAGCCATCACATCGGCTGGGACCGGCTGCATGGCCGCCCTCGATGCCGAACGTTATCTCGCGAGCGCTGGAGTGCACTAGAGAGTGACAGCCCACGATCAACCGATTGTTGTTCGCGGTGCGCGCGAACACAATCTCAAAAGTGTCGATCTCTCTCTACCACGCAATAAGCTCATTTGTTTTACCGGTGTTTCGGGCAGCGGCAAAAGCTCCCTGGCTTTCGATACGCTCTACGCCGAAGGCCAGCGTCGTTACCTCGAAAGCCTGTCAACCTATGCTCGACAGTTCGTTGGCCAGCTCCCAAAACCTGACGTTGATTTTCTATCCGGCCTAAGCCCCTCGATTTCCATTAGCCAAAAATCGACCGGGAACAATCCGCGATCGACGGTCGGCACGATCACCGAACTGCATGACTTTCTGAGAGTTTTGTTTGCTCGCGTTGGGACCGGTTTTTGTCCCAATTGCAATTCCGAAATTGCATCGCAAACACGCGATCAAATGGTCGAGCGAATCCAGTCCATGGAGCCGTCGATGCCATTTCTCTTCTTGGCGCCAATCATTCGAGGTCAAAAAGGAGAACATCGCGATCTCTTCGACGATCTCCGTCGTCAGGGATTCAACCGCGCTCGCGTCGATGGTCAAATCTACTTGCTTAGTTCGCCGCCAGATCTCGAACGCCAGATCAAGCACAATATCGAATTGGTCGTCGATCGCATGGTCATCGGTCAGTCCTCGCGTCAACGGATCGCAGAAGCGGTCGACAACGCCATGAAATTAGGCGAAGGGACCATGCTCCTATCGCCGCTAAAGAGTGCAGAACAAGACGAGCCGATTGTTGTGGCCACGAAGAAAGTCAGTCGAAAGAAAAAGACGCCTGCAGCAAGCTCGCCAAATCCAGAAATAGCAGTGGATGCGAAAGTTGCCTTGTCAATCAAGACTAGGGACACGAGCGATCCAGCCCAGGACATTGTTTTTTCCTTAACCTACGCTTGCGCTAAATGCGGCGTCTCCTATCCGCCTCCTTCGCCCCAACTGCTTAGCTTCAATTCACCTCAAGGTGCGTGCAAAAACTGCGATGGGCTCGGCGAGACATTTACCTTTACGGAAGATCTGCTAGTCACCGATTCGAATAAGTCACTTAAAAATGGGGCCATCGACCTGATCGGCAAGTCGACAGAAATGACCCGATGGCTCCGTCGCTCGATCACCTACTTTGCAAACTACGTTGAGCATGTCAAAAAACTCGAACGTAATTACCTGCTATCTACACCGTGGAAAAAGCTGAAACAAGAAGAGAAGAACTGGCTACTGTTTGGCTATCAGGGATTGAAGGTTCAGGCCAAAGGTCGCGCATTGCACGGCCAAGCCTTTTCGGGAATAGTGCACGATCTACTTGCGACCTACCGCGCTTCCAAAAATCCACTGGTTGTCAAGCAATATGAAAAATACATGCAGACCAGTATCTGTAGTGACTGCAATGGCACTCGACTCAATCCTCAAGCCCGTTCCGTTCGGCTCAAGTCCATTTCGCCAACGTTCAAAGCCAACCCTTGGTTAGCAATCGGTGATTGTTCACGATTACCGCTCGACCAATGCGCTGAGTTCTTCGGTAGTCTCGACTTATCCGACTTGCAAATCACGATTGGAGGGGAAGCGATCAAGGAAGTGCGAGCTCGATTGCAGTTCTTGCTCGACGTCGGTCTTTCGTACCTGTCCTTGGAACGAACTGCACCCACCCTTTCCGGCGGCGAGTCTCAACGCATCCGATTGGCCAGCCAGATCGGTGCAGGATTGGTGGGAGTCCTTTATGTGCTCGATGAGCCATCGATTGGCTTGCATCCGCGGGACAACGATCGATTGCTTTCTTCTCTGGAAAGATTGCGAGATCTAGGCAATACGCTCATCGTGGTCGAACACGACGAAGACACCATGCGAGCGGCCGATACGATTGTAGATTTCGGGCCCGGCCCAGGCGTCCGGGGTGGCGAATTACTGACAGCAGGTTCTATTGAAGATATCGCTGCCAACCCGAACAGCATCACGGGCGGATTCCTCAATCGTACGCGTCAAATTCATCGACCTTTGGAACGACGCAAAGGGAACGGCAAGACGATTCAAGTTCGAGGCGCTCGACACAACAATCTAAAGAACATCGACGTTGAAATCCCGCTCGGGTGTTTTGTCGCCGTTACCGGTGTCAGTGGTAGCGGAAAGAGTTCTCTCATTAGCGATATCCTGTCACCAGCTCTACGCAATGCACTTCAACGTGCTGAGGATACGCCAGGCGCTCACGATGCGATTGAGGGAATAGAGCACCTCGACAAAATCATTGATATCGACCAAAGCCCAATTGGTCGAACGCCGCGTAGCAATCCTGCAACGTACGTAAAACTCTTTGACAATATTCGCGACTTATTCGCCGAACTGCCGGAATCCAAGCGACGCGGTTTCACGCCTGGTACCTTCAGTTTCAATACCGAGCAGGGAAGATGCTCGGCCTGCGATGGCCATGGTGCCAACCGACTCGACATGGAGTTTCTAGCTGACCTTTGGGTTCCCTGTGCGATCTGCGAAGGCAAACGCTACAGTCGCCCGACATTGCAAGTGGAGTTCAAAGGCAAATCGATCGCCGATTGTTTAGATTTGGACGTTCAGCAGGCTTTAGAACACTTCTCAGCGTTTCCGAAAATATACGAAAAGCTTCAGACACTTCACGACGTCGGGCTCGATTACTTGAAACTGGGTCAGCCCTCTCCTACCTTGTCAGGGGGCGAAGCACAGCGCATCAAACTCTCGCGTGAACTCAGTCGCCGAGCAACTGGGAAAACGCTATATGTCTTGGATGAACCGACGACGGGGCTCCATTTTTACGATATCGATTTGCTGTTGAAGGTGCTACAAAGCCTAGTCGAACTTGGCAATACCGTTATCGTCATCGAACACAATCTGGATCTCATCCAAGCTGCCGATTGGGTCATCGATATGGGACCTGAAGGCGGCGCCGGGGGTGGCACCATCCTGTGCCAAGGCACCCCCGAAGCGATCGCCAAACAAAAGAAATCATTCACCGGCATTGCTTTGAAAAAATACTTCGAGACCCATGCCAGATCCAATTCGAAGTCGAAAAACAAAACAACCAAAGCTCTAGCGAGTTCCAGAAAGCAGATTGGAAAGAGCCTCGCACTGCAGGACATCCAAGTCGTCGGGGCACAGCAACACAATTTGAAAAATGTCGATCTCACGCTCCCTCGCAATCAAATGACAGTATTTTGCGGTCAAAGCGGGAGCGGCAAGACGTCCATGGCCATGGATACTATCTATGCCGAAGGTCAACGGCGTTTTGTCGAGAGCTTGAGCCCGTACGTACGCCAGTTTGTGGGACAGATGCCCAAGCCCGTCGTGGAGCGAGTGGATGGCTTGAGTCCCTCGATCGCGATCGAACAACGCAACCTGTCTCACACGCCTCGCAGTACCGTTGGAACCGTAACGGAGGTCTACGATTACTTTCGAGTTCTTTTCGCACGGTTGGGGCAAATGCATTGCACCCGCTGCGACCAGCCAGTCAGTACGCAAACAAGCGATCAGATCGTCGATCGATTGATGGCGCTTGGAACTCAGGCAGGCTCGCGAGCGTTGTTATTGGCTCCAATCACGCCGCATGCAAACCAAACGCCCGAGCAATTCTTTGCGGATCTCTTGCAGGATGGCTTCGTCCGAGTCCGTATCAACGGTCGCACGCACGATATCAATCTAGTGCCATCGTTGCAGAAGAAGAGTCGCTACGAACTGCAACTTGTCGTTGATCGGATTCGATTGGATGGCAAAGACCGAAAGCGCTTGAGCGATAGCGTCGCAACCGCGTTGACGATGGGCAACGGTGTGATCCAACTGGCCATCGTGGACGACGATCGAGCTGAGGCACACTGGGAGACGCATACGTTTTCGTTGCAGTTGGCTTGCGCTCCCTGTGGACTATCCTTTCAGTCGCTAACGCCTCACAGCTTTTCATTCAACACAGCCGTCGGTTGGTGTCCGAGTTGCAGTGGACTGGGCACACAAACCGGAACAGATCCCGCAGCATCGGTCGATGAACATCGATCGCTCGAGGATGGGGCAATGCTGTTGTGGCCAGACCTTGAAAACCCACTGGCTCGTGGCATGCTGCGTGCATTCGGTCGCGAGTCGGGAATTCCGCTCAATCGCCCTGTTTCCCAATTGCCGATCGGACAACGATCGATTCTGTTCCATGGATTACCGGATCGTGAAATAACGGTATTCAAATCCGATATCGAATCGACTGGATCGTTCACCAAGAAAATGGATCGAACGGTAGCCATGACGTTTTTCTATCGAGGCGTGTTTCCTGCGTTAGAACTGGCATCGAATTCGAATATCGGTTTGCGTATGAGGCTGTCGCGATTCCTGGCGGAAGTGCCCTGTACGGCATGCGGCGGTGCTCGTGTTCGTGCCGAGGCCGCGCACGCTCGCTTCCGCTCGTTTGGGATCGCAGATATCTGTCGAATGCCGATCGGTGAACTGCTGGCGGAGACGAAAACCTGGACATTGGAACGACGCGAAAAGAAGATCGCTGGCGAGCTGCATCGCGAGATCACGCAGCGTTTGCAGTTTTTGGAGGATGTAGGTTTGGAGTATCTCACGCTGGATCGATCGGCCAACACTTTATCGGGTGGCGAGGCCCAGCGTATTCGATTGGCGAGCCAACTCGGTAGCGGATTGTGCGGCGTATTGTATGTGCTAGACGAACCGACTATCGGTTTGCATCCACGGGACAACGATCGGCTTATTCGAGCCATGCACCGATTGCGGGACCTAGGCAATACGCTGTTGGTTGTTGAACATGATCGCGATGTGATTGCAAGCAGCGATCAGTTGTGCGACTTTGGGCCCGGTTCAGGGCCACTGGGAGGTACGGTCGTTGCTCAGGGTTCGCCCAAGCAAATCGTTAAGCAAAAGGGCTCGATCACCGGCCCGTTTATCAGCGGTACCAAACAGATTGAAGTGCCAAGCAGACGTCGCATTGCCATTCCCACCGACCTTGCTGACATCTCGGCGTCGTGCAACGATTGGTCCTCTTTTGTCGAACCTCCCAAAGGCTGGTTAACGATCAACGGTGCCAGAGCCAACACGCTTCGCAACATCAATGTCAGTATTCCTCTGGGTTGCTTTACTGCGGTGACAGGCCCAAGCGGCAGTGGCAAGAGCAGTCTCATCAACAGTATTCTGTATCCATCGTTGGCCAGATCGTTGCACCGAGCTGATTTGCAAGCGGGTCTCCACGACGGAATCGAGGGTACGAAGAACATCAATAAGGTATTGCGAGTTGATCAATCACCGCTTGGAAATTCACCATCGAGCAACCCTGCTACCTACACAGGTGTGTTCGAGCATATCCGACAGTTTTTTGCGAAACTACCGGAAGCCAAGATGCGAGGTTTGCATGCTGGCCACTTTAGTTTCAACATTGCGGGCGGCCGTTGCGAAAAATGCGAGGGCAATGGGCAGATACGCATTCAAATGCACTTTTTACCGGATGTCTGGATCGGGTGCGATGCGTGCCATGGTCATCGCTATTCCGAAGAGGTGTTGAGCGTAAAGTACCGTGGCAAATCGATCAGCGATTTTCTCAAGATGTCGATTGGTGAAGCTCGCGATGTAATGAGTGAGCTGCCAAAGATACACGGTATGCTGAAAACGCTTTGTGAAGTAGGTCTGGATTATTTGGCGTTAGGCCAAAGTGCCCCGACGCTGAGCGGTGGCGAGGCCCAGCGAGTCAAATTAGCAGCCGAGCTTTGTCGACCTGCGACCGGTGATACTTTGTATTTGCTGGATGAGCCGACGACTGGCTTGCATTTCGAGGACATCCGCAAACTCATGCACGTGCTAAGCGCCTTGGCGGACAGTGGCAACAGCGTTGTCGTAATCGAACATAACCTCGACGTGATCAAGTGCGCGGATTGGGTGATCGACATGGGGCCAGAAGCAGGCAAAGAGGGTGGCCAAGTCGTGTTTGCAGGCCCAGCTGAATCGCTCGTTCGGTATGCGAATGATGTGAGCTATACGATCCCCATTTCAAAAGCCGTATTGAAAGCGGCAGCAAAGAAGACAGCCAAGAAATCGGCCGCAATGGCCTTGCATGTGGCCGAGCAAATCCTCGCGACCACCAAGTTGCGTTCGTACACTGGCGAGGCCCTCAAGGCGGTGCTTAAGTAGTTCTGCCGAGCAGGCCTGCGCATCGTATTGTGCGGGCTAACAAGCTACGCCGATCGCAAGCAACGCGACTCCCTCGATACGAGCATTCTAAGCAAGTATGCATAAGTTTTCGAACAAAATGAATGAACATGGACGGACAAGATTTGCAGGATGATTTCAATTCGCTGACAGATTCACTTGTGTCGTTGAATCGTTTGGTTTCGAGTTTCGGATTGCCAAAATGGATCAGCAGGCCGACCTCGATTCCGGTTGCCTTTCGGGTGTTAATAATCTGGGCCTGGTGCTCGGGAGCGATCGCCAAGATGACTTCGAATGCACCACCGATGATTTTCTCAGTGATTTCTCTAAACGGGTAGTCGGATCGACGATCATCCTGTAAATCCTGTAAATCCATGTTTGTTTCTCCGTTTGTTTCTCTGTTTGTGTCGACGGGTGATGGTTAAGCCAGTTTCAAGCATCGAATGAATTATACTATGTGCTAGAGCATCGTCTATAAAGGTATCAAACCGCCCGATCGAACCTATCCCTAACTTCGACTTTATCCTGGTATAACCTTATGTTTCGCCGAACCCTTAACCCGTTTTTTACACTTGCTTTTCTTCTTTTCGAAATCTGGATTATGCCGTCTCCCACACAGGGTCAAACCACTTATCAGACACCACCGCAAGAAGTCATCGCTATTATCGATGCAAAGCCCGAACCGTCCGTATCCCTGAGTCCAGATTCAAAGTGGATGTTGTACGTTGATAGGAATTCCATGCCAGACATTGCCGATTTGGCTCGGCGCGTGGTCGGTGTAGCAGGCATGCGCATCGATCCGATTGCCAACGGCGGTTTTCAAACGGACACCTTTAGAGGGCTGTCGGTTCGTATGCGAGAATCGAATACGCTGACTCGCATCCCGGTCGCAGCTCCTGCACGTATTGCGATGATCAGTTGGTCGCATGACTCACAATCGTTTGTCTTTACGAATGTTACCGAATCGGGAACGCAGCTTTGGTGGGTTTCGATCGACAAGCCTGAACAGCCGATTCAATTGACCGATCGATTATCGACGGTATTGGGATCCCTAGAGTGGATGCCTGACGGTAAACGTGTCCTCTGCAATTTGGTTCCAACATCCCGAGGCCCAGAACCTGTTCCCTCCAAAACACCGACGGGCCCCAACATCCAGGAGTCGTTTGGCAACGTTTCACCGATACGAACCTACCAGGACTTGTTGACGAGCGCCTACGATGAACAGCTGTTCGAACACTATGGAACGTCGCAGCTCGCACTCTTGCAAGCGAACGCTCCAACGATCGAGATTGGCAGTCCCGCCTTGATCGATTTGGCAAGTGCGTCGCCAGATGGCAATCATCTGCTGATCACAACGTTGCACAGGCCGTTTTCCTATTTATTGACGGCAGGGTCTTTTCCGCAAACGATTCAGGTTTGGAATCTTGAAGGAAAAATTTTGCATCAGGTTGCTGACGTACCCCTCGAGGAAAACATTCCTATTGAGGGAGTTCGCACGGGGCCACGGTCGGTAAATTGGCGGGCTGGCTATCCTGCGACACTAATATGGACCGAAGCGCTCGATGATGGTGACCCACGCAAGAAAGTTTCGCACCGCGACCAAATTAAAACTCTCTCCGCACCCTTTACGGTTACTCCCCACGACTTGATTCGATTGGAACATCGCTATGCCGGACTCGCTTCGTTTCCAAAAGCGTCATGGCTGATGACGACAGAAATAGATCGGGATCGCAGATGGGTGCGATCGCTTCTGGTTGATACGGACCAACCGAACCAGAAGCCGAAGATCATTTTGGACAGGAGCATGCGAGATCGGTATGGCGATCCGGGACGCATGCTGTTTAAATCGGATAAGACGGGATTTCCCGTAGCACAACAAGTAGGTGCATGGGTATGGTTGACAGGACAAGGAGCAAGCCCAGAGGGGAACTTGCCTTTCCTCGATCGAAAGAATCTTGAGACACTTGAAACGCAACGATTGTGGCGATGTGCTGCTGGAAACTTGGAAAGCGTCGCCTCGATGCTCTCGACCGACGAAACCGACAAGCCATCGTTTATCACGCGGCGAGAATCACCGACCAGTCCTTTGAACTATTATTTGCGGGATCTTGTTGCAAAGTCAGAGGTTGCCTTGACCGATTTCAAAGACCCTACGCCGCAGATTCGCGGCATCCAAAAGCAAATCGTCAAGTACCAACGTGCCGATGGCGTACCTTTGTCCGCGACTCTCTATCTGCCAGCGAACTACGTAAAGGGAACACGATTGCCATTGATTGTTTGGGCTTATCCACTCGAGTTCAACGATGCAAGTACAGCGGGTCAAGTGTCAGCCAACCCCTACGAGTTCACGCGTATTATTGGCCTCAGCCATTTGACATTGCTAACTCAAGGGTACGCTATCATGGACGATGCAACCATGCCTGTGATCGGCGATCCAGAGACCATGAACGACACGTTCATTGAGCAAATTGTAGGAGCTGCCAAAGCCGCCATCGACAAAGCAGTGGAAATGGGTGTAGCGGATGGTAGCCGTGTCGGCGTTGGAGGGCACAGTTACGGTGCGTTCATGACCGCAAATCTGCTCGCTCATAGCAACCTGTTTCGAGGTGGAATTGCACGCAGCGGAGCGTTCAACCGCACGTTGACTCCATTTGGCTTTCAGTCGGAACGACGACCGTTATGGGAAGCCAAAGAGGTCTACGCCAACGTTTCTCCGTTTATGCACGCAGACAAAATCAAAACGCCGATCCTGTTCGTTCATGGAGAAAATGACAATAATTCAGGCACATTTCCGATCCAATCCCAGCGGATGTTTCAAGCGGTAAAAGGAAACGGTGGCACAACGCGACTGGTCATGTTGCCCCACGAAAGCCATGGATATCGGGCACGCCAATCGGTCTTGCATACGCAGTATGAAATGATAGCCTGGATGAACCAGTTCGTGCGAGATGCAAAGTGAGCGGAGGGATCCGCTACAATTGCGTGCATTCTAGTCCAAACGGGTGTAGGATAATCATAGTGTTTCCTACCTCGCCCAGGAATCGATCCACCCCAACTCTCCACGCTAACTCCTTTTAGCCGTGGTTCACCCCCAAAAAAGGCGCTGATTATGAATTCGAAAAAATGTCCTGACTGCAGCTCAATATCGAAGAGACCGATAGTGAGACGAGACTTTCTTCAAGCTGCGGCAAGTCTCGCAGCAATTCCTTTGGCATCACGCATGGTTTACGGTGAACCAACGCGAACCAGCAAAGCCGAAACAATGGTTGGCGAGTTTCACGCAAGCCTTTCGGAGCAACAGCGGGCCGAAATCTGCCGCCCGTTCTCTGACCCACTACGCAGCAAGGTGCATGCGAACTGGCATGTGACCAAACCTTTGATTGGCAGCGATTTCTATACGGTTAGCCAACGTGAAATGATCGACAAGATTGTGCGCGCCGTTACCAGCGAAGAAGGCTACGAACGCTTGCAGCGTCAAATGGATGACGACGATGGCGGCCAAAGTGCATATAGCGTTGCCGTCTTTGGAAATCCGGCAGCCGGTGACTTCCAGTGGTTGTTGACGGGACGGCACCTGACGCTGCGAGCGGACGGAGATTCGCTTCCAAAAACAGCCTTTGGTGGTGGCATGGTTTATGGACATAGCGAAGAAAAGAGCGCCGCAGAGAATATCTTCTACTATCAAACCAAAAAGGTAAATGAAGTTTTTGCAATGTTGGATAAGGACCAAGCGAAACAAGCCTTGCTTTCGTCCGCAGCACCGAAAGAAACGGAAATCCGCATTCAAGGTGAAAAAGGTAATTTCGCAGGTCTTGCCGTTTCCGCAATGAATAAAGAGCAAAAAGTTCTCGTCAAGGATTGCATGAAGACTTTGTTGGCTCCCTATCGAAAGGAAGATGGCGATGAAGCGATGAAGTTGATCGATGCTGCTGGCGGTATCGATCAGTTGCGATTCGCTTTCTACCAGCAAGAAGATATTGGTAAAGACAAGGTGTGGGATATCTGGCGGATCGAAGGTCCGAGCACGGTAGTGCATTTCCGAGGTGCCCCGCACGTACATGCTTACATCAATATCGCGCACGTGTAGTTAATTTGCGTAGGTAATTCACGTAGGTCCGGCTGTCCTCAGCCGGACTTGGCTCGCAATGATTATGTCAGCCTGAGGGCAGGCTGACCTACGTGTGGCCGCCCGTTTAACAAAACGCTTTTTCATCTTGAGTCCATTTATGAGTTCGGTGTTTATGGGTGGCTCGAAATCGGTCCAAACGATACGGACCGCTTTTTTTGGCGTATTTTTTTTAATCGCCATTAGCATTGCTGGGACGCAGGTACTTGCGCAATCCAATCTTTCGAATTCGATTGCAGATACCATCCAGCCGCTGATCAAGGGCTACCAAGGTGACGTCGCGGTCGCTGTCTATCATTTGGAAAGTGATACGCATTGGTCGATTCGCGGCGATGTCGTTATGCCAACGGCAAGTCTCATCAAATTGCCAGTGATGATAGAAGCGTATCGCCAGGTCGCTGCTGGCAAAGTCCAACTGGACCAGCGGATCGATCTCCGCAAGGAAGACATGGTTCAGGGCTCAGGTATTTTGACAAGCCACTTTTCGCCCGGAACCAGTTTGTCATTGAGAGACGCCATCCGATTGATGATTGTCTACTCCGACAATACCGCTACGAACTTGGTCGTCGATGCGATTGGACTACCGGCGACCACCGCTGCGATGAAGGAGCTCGGTTATACAGAAACCCAGCTCAACGCGAAAGTGTTTCGCCGGGATGTGTCGATCGCCCCTGAACGTAGCGAGAAATATGGGCTTGGCAGCACGACGGCACACGACATGGTTAATTTGGTAACCCGATTGAAGCGAGGCGAACTGGCTAGCCTCGAGTCGACCGAGGCGATGCTCGACCACTTGGTGCATTGCGATGACAAATCGCGGTTTTCATTGCTATTGCCCACCAAAGTCAAAGTCGCGCACAAGACCGGGTCGGTCACCCGTGTTCGTACCGATGCTGGCTTGCTCATGGGACCGGGATGCACGATCGCGTTATGTGTATTGACTGACAACAACAAGGATATCCGCTGGACCGACGATAACGCTGGAAACAAATTGAGCGCCGACATTGCGAAAGCGGTCTACGAACTGCTTGCCCCAAAGACAGTGGACAAGGATGCATCCTCCGCGGAAGCCAAAGCAATGCGTATAGGAGCGACCGGCGATCTTGTCGAATCGCTTCAACGCACACTCAAAGCGAAGTTGTCGCCGCCGGGAAGTATTTCGGTTGATGGTGACTTTGGGCCAGCAACGGAGGCGGCGGTCAAAGCCTTTCAAAAACAAGAAAAAATCGAAGCGACCGGAGTTGTAGATGTTGCGACCTGGAAAGCCCTCGGTGCCTTGATCGAACAAGACCAACCGCTGCCAGTACCCTAAGTTGTGAACCCACACGGGCTGACGGACAAGGCTCATTTGTCTTCGGTGGCGGACTTGGCTCGATTGGCTAAGGCCGCTTTGGATGTTTCGCGACGATGTCACTTGCCGTCAGTATGGTTGTGAAGTGAATGGCATCGGAGGTTACAAACGCAATTTGAAATGGGGGAACACAAATCGATTGCTGAGTATCGATGGGTACACGGGGCTTAAGACAGGAACGACCGACGCAGCAGGCGCATGTTTAGTATCGTGTAGTCAGCGGGATGGACGCGAGTTGATCTTCGTCGTACTCAACGCAACGAATTCGGACGCTCGCTACGTAGACGCCCGGAATTTGCACGCCTTTGGAAGGCGCGTGGTTGGGTCCTATCTGGTTACCAAAGTTCGCTTCCTGCCAGGCAAGCTGGCAGGAGAGCGGTATCAGCTGATTTGAGGGGTATAAAAAGGCTTCCAGCCTGTGAATTAGTGGCTACAGAACTAGAAGCCTATGCCACTTGTTTTTAGCACGATGTTAGGACGGCTTTGCAGGCTTTTTTCTCTTGCCTTTGCTCCGCTCTAACTTCTTGCTTTCCGGTTTATTGGAATCGGATTGCGCGTCCTTTGATTGCGCCACGAACATTGCATTCGCTTTTGCATTGGCTTCTCGTTGCGATTTCAACTGCAGTTTCAACTCGCCGACTTCAGCAGAGCGATTTTCCAACATCGTCAGGGTTTTCCTATTTGCTGCCTCGGCTTCTTCTAATTACTTTTTCTATTCGGCTTGCATTTTGACATGTTCAGCCGCTTGTTCTTCGGCTTGCCTAGGTAGTTGTTCAATAACTTGCTTGAGCTCAAGTTGTTCATTTGCTTGCGCCGCCGGAATTGGAATCGCCTTTGGCTCTGCGATACTAGTTGACATTGATGTCAGGCGAACTGAGCACCCGAGCTGGGGCTGATCTGGGCGCAGGCAGTAGCGAGCTCTTCGCAACGCTTGAAAAAATCACCTGATCTAAAAAAGAGGATTGTGCCAAATTCCAGTTCGTTTCACATCGATCTGGAGGGGCCAGATGTGATACCGTAAACGCAGTGCCCCGCAATCCAATCGAATAATCCCAACTTGTCCCTCAAAAAATCATGAAATTTACAGGCTTGGTCTTAATCTGCGCAACCAGTTGCTTGGCCCTCATTTTGCCAGCGATTGGAGTCGTGCACTTTCCGAAAGTACAACTATCCACGGCATCGGGTTCCAATACCGCAGGTCCAACGGCGTCAGTTCCAGTAACGACCCGGATTGCTCCCAATCCAATCCCAAATAGTACTCCTTGGACGCAAGCTACGCCGCAACAGGAGTTCAAACCAAGTTTGAATGGCATGCCAGACTCGCCTTTTCCCGGTTCACCTTTGCTGCCAGCAGCGCTACCCCAACCTGATTTAGCCCCTCCGGCATCGCTTGGCGCAGATGCCGAAATAGCCAGCAACAAGTTTGGAATGGGAATCTGGCTATTGCTTGCTCCCGTTTGTTTAATCGGGCTTGCTATGTGGTCTTTTTCGCCCAACCCTTCCGCAACCAAACCGAGGTCGTGAGCAAGCCAGCCAAATAGTGCTCCAATTTGGAGCGGCGAGGCACTAGCCGCCGGTATCCCAATTCTTAGGAGATAACCATGTCTTTCGCCAACTGTACGCATCCTGAACGTAGCAAACTTATGCAAGCTATCTTGGCAGGTACCGGATCGGCCATGGGGGCTTGGGCTCTATTGGCTTTGGGGCACGTGGGTAGCTTCCACTCTTTTTCATGTACACACACACACACACACATTAAGGAAACAACTCGATGAAACCTATTTTTCTTTTCGCTTTGTCGCTGCTGGCTTTGCAAGTCACCCTTCAATCCGTCAACGCTCAAACTGCGACCCAAGCAGAATCGCAGATCGCAGCAGTAAAGGCAGCAGACGATGCACGTATTTCCACGATGCGTTCTCCAGATCGTGATAAACTGAAGGCCATCTTTTCTGACGATCTGCGTTACGCACACTCAAACGGTGTTGTGGATACCAAGGGATCATTCATCGAATTGTTAGGCTCAGGCAAAACCAAATATCTAGGTTACGAACACAAAGATCGCTCCATTACCATCCCCGCGCCTGGCATTGCGATCGTCGTCGGTCAAGCGCGAGTCCAGACCGAGAGCGCCGCTGGCAAGATGGACAACGTGCTGAGCTATCTCGCCGTTTGGCGTGAAGAGAAAGGTCAATGGCGTTTTCTGGCATGGCAGTCCTGCAAGCTCCCGAGTACTGTCAATCCATGATAAGAGTGCTCAAGCCCGGAATACCGGCACTACCTCATTTTGCTAGACGCGACCGAGCCGGTCTAGTGCTTCCTCTGCCCAAGGGCTTTGAGGGGATAGTTGCAAAAAGCGAATCCAGTGCCGAACTGCTTGTTCCCCGTCTGCCACTTCATCCAGACACTTGGCCAAATGATAGTGAACGTCAGGATAGCGGTCGTCGCGAGAAAGAGCGCCTTGAAACGCTGCGATCGCAAGTAGGGTTTGGCCTGTCTCAGCTAACACACAGCCTAGATTTGCGCGAGCTTCGATGAAATCTTCGTCTAATTCGATCGCGTTGTAATATCGCTCGCGAGCCGCAGAATTGTCTCCTGTACGGTAGAGCAGCTCAGCCAACTGGAAACACATTTCTGGCGTTATTCCGTAGCGAGCTAGGATGATGCGATACCATCCAATAGACTGCTCCAACTTTCCTGCATCCTCGAGTTCTTCAGCCGCTTGTAGCATTTCTTCGCGAGTCCAATGCTGGACATCATTTTCGCTCGAATGAGCATGAACGAGAGCGCTAGAATGGAATGGAAGCGTGACTGCTGGTTGCGATCTCTCCTCATCGAATCCGATGGTGGCATCTGGCTCGGTTCGATCAAAGTCGAGATGCAGTTGACCATTCGCGCCGAGCAGTTGTTCACCGTGGCGCAAGAGTAACCTGCGTCCATCGACGACCAAATCGAGTTCCATCAAAGAACGGTTCTCAACCCATGGTGCGAAATTGGTCAACTGCCGCTTGATATCGCTCGGATGGGCACCGCGCGCAATCCAATTTGCGAGTTGCTTAGCATTCTGAACCTGCACAAAATTGAAGTAAGGCAAGCGATGGACAACCTTGATGCTCGAGAGCAAACCCATGCGATACCATCGCCGAATATTTCGAACGGGTGTCCTAAGCAACCCAGCCATCATGGCAGGCGTATAAAGTTGCATGCTAGACGCTTCATCCACGACACCCAACTGCAGCCATAATTCATGTTCATGAATGAGAGACGTCCGACCCTCACGCAGTCCACAACGAATCGATTCACTCAACAAGTCCGACAGATCTTCAGCTGGCAACTCATCGGCTCCGATGATCACCAAATCGACCTCTCCAGCGAGTCGCTCAAGAGGGTTACCGCCATGCTCGCGAACGAGTTGCATCGCGTCTTTGCGAGGCAATGCTCCGAGCTTGCCGACAAAAACAATTCGTTTACCTGTTAGAATTGACGCCGAATCGTTCATTGCGTCGAACGAATTCCTGTGTTGGATGCCGAGTTGGGTTCAACTGCGACCTGCTCAACAAGAGTAAGCCCCCACTGGTTCATGCGTCCGAGAAGTTCCCGCTTTGTCATGTCGAATTGCAAGGGCGTTACAGTAATATAGCCAGCAAAAAGAGCGTTCAAGTCGGTCTCGTGATCCGTGGGCTTGGGAGGCGGGTCATTGGTTGACCAATAGTAGTTCCTGCCTTTGGGATCCTGACGTTTGATGTAGTGCTCGCCGTAACGCTCCACTCCCATCGGTACGCAATGAACCTCAGGTGTTTTACCGACGCGAAACGCTCGTGTCGCAGCCGTTGGAATATTGATATTGTATAGCTCGTTGGCCTCTCCCTGATGCTTCAAAATCTGCCGAATAATGTCAACAGCGAGCTCTGCAGCTGCGTCAAAGTCGGCGTGAGGATCGAATTCCAATGAGACAGCGACGCTTGGGATTCTGAAGAAGGCTCCCTCAATTGCCGCAGCAACTGTTCCCGAATAGAGTACGTTTATCCCTGCATTCAAGCCGCCGTTGATCCCGCTGACAATCAAGTCGACTTCACCGCCGGCGAGTTCCGAAACGCCCAACTTCACGCAGTCGGCTGGCGAACCTTCTACTGCCCAGCCCCGAAATGCCTCTCCGTCAAAAATTTCTTTACAGGTTAGGGGTGATAGATAGGTTATCGAATGACCAACACCGCTCTGCTCCGTTGCAGGCGCCACCACCAATACATCGCCCAATTGGGCTAGCGCTTTGCGCATGGCCAACAGACCAGGCGCGTGAATACCATCATCATTGGCGAGCAGTATTTTCAAAGCTGATAACCCATTAGTGCTTGTGGCCATCATCGTGTTTTAGCATACACGATTGCTCTTTGCCATCGATCATTACCAACAGCTTGGATTGAACACCCTTGGCGTCCGTCCCGCTCGCATCAAGCAGAGTCATCAGTTCTTCGCTTGCAATTGAAAAAACAGAGCCAGCGATCTTTGCCGTGTCATCTTTTTCAAGTGCGAACGCTTTTGTTTCGTTACCTGAGACCACGTCGATTTTGACCGACTCGATCTTGGCACCCGCACTCACCAATTCGTCGAAGAAAATTGAAAGTTTGTGAGTGGCGTCATCGTGAGCCCATTCGAAGTGAGCACCTGATGCTTCAAAATGTTCAAGATGTCCTCCATTGGGACCATGCGCTCCATGATCGTGCCCTGCATGAGCATCCGCTTCATGACCATGCCCTGCTTGGCTTCCAGCCTTGCCCGAGATGCTTGATTTTTTGGGTTCGCATCCTGACACACAAACGAAACTACCAAGGGCTAAACCGACTAACAAAAGGGAAGTACGCATACACTGACTCCGTTGGTGACATGAATTTGGAAACACTAAATTGAATTGGAAATCAATATTTCCGAGCTTGCAAGCCGAAGTTGGCGAACCCATCGACACAGGAAGTGTCCAAACAGCAGGAAAAAGGCCGACTGAGCAGAACCGCTGACATAACAAAACGGCTGGAAAGTGGGGAATCCGGCTGAAAATTTGCTTTTATCGTCCTCTTCGTTTCCGAACGCTCCTCCTCATCACGGCCTTGAGATACTTTTTTTACGCCGGATGGCCCTCAGTCGCTATACTTTAACGATCCATGCCAAGCATTCGATGGCAGTCACTGATACCACCCCATTTGCAGGAGTAAGCATCCCTTTGCATACGCATGATCGCTCGGACGGTTTGACAAGCGAACGCAGTATTTTGGCCCGCTTGATCTTGCCAAAAGACATCGCAGCCGAGGACCCATTTGATGAACTCAAGGGTTTAGCGAAGACCGCCGGTACAACGGTGGTAGGCAGCGTTATCCAACGTCGAGAGCACCCTGACCAAACGACCTATCTAGGCAAGGGCAAGGTAACGGAACTGCTTGGCCTCATCGAAATGCAGGATGCGGATGTCGTTCTATTCGACAATGACCTCAACCCTTCCCAAACGCGAAACCTCGAAAAAGCCCTTAACATCAAGGTCATCGATCGGTCTGAACTGATCCTCGATATCTTTGCTTCGAAAGCCCAGACACACGAAGCTCGCTTGGCGGTCGAATTGGCTCAGCTTGAATACTCGCTACCGCGACTGAAGCGTATGTGGACCCACCTGTCGCGTCAGTCGATGGGTGTTGGAATGCGTGGGCCAGGCGAAAAGCAATTAGAAGTGGACAGGCGCCTGGCTGAGAAACGTGTCCAAGACCTAAAGGCAGAATTGGAAAAAGTCGAGAAACGCAAAGCCCGCGAGGTAGCATCGCGCAGCGACACGTTCAGCGTTTCCTTGGCTGGCTACACCAATGCTGGCAAGAGCACATTGATGAATGTGCTCACCAACGCTGACGTCGAAGCGGTCGATCGACTCTTTGCTACGCTCGACACGCGAACTCGCAAATGGATGTTGCCTGGCTGGGGCCCGATCTTGCTTAGCGATACGGTCGGTTTCATTCGTGATCTACCACACCGTCTCATCGCTAGTTTTCGTGCTACTCTCGAAGAAACTCGCCACGCCGACCTCTTGCTACACGTCGCGGATGCCAGCAATCCAGCCGTGCTGCAACAGATTTCAGCCGTCTATAAAGTGCTTCACGAAATTGGAATCGACGAAAAAGAAACGCTATTGGTCCTCAATAAAGTGGACTGCGAAGGAGCGACCGAACGCATTAAATCGATTCAAGATCGGTACCCGAACTCGATCCCAATCTCGGCGCATAGCGGGCTCGGTATCCAAAAACTCTCCATGGCTGTGAGCGATGCGCTGACGAAGAATTTTGTTGAACTCGAGGTTCGGTTGCCCTTGGAAGATGGAAAAACCATGGCGTGGCTAGCGAGTGTGGCTGAGATCATGTCCAAGCAATACAACGATGACCATGCTCTGGTCCACTGCCGAATGCCCAGTAGTGCTGCTGGAAAATTGGCCGGCCATGGATCTGACATCCGAATCATCTCAGGCAAAATTCCGGTCGCTGCGGAAAAGAACATGCCTAACGACGCAACATTCCTACCACCGTTGCCAAACGATGTCACCGCCCATGCAACTCGCGACTCGCTTGCGGGTGGTAATGCAACTGGCGAGATCGGCGAAGTTGCATAGCAAATGGCTCGTCGGAATCTAAAGGATGCGAGGATCATTGTGACCGGCGCATCAAGCGGGATCGGTCGGGCATTGGCAATTCAACTTTGCCAGCGCGGCTCGCACGTGCTCGCTACCGCTCGACGTATAGAACGATTGCATGCACTCCAAGATCTTTGCAAGTCTATGCCTGGCAAAATCACAATTTTGGAAGGGGACTTGACCAACATACCGCATCGACAACAGATCGTTGATCAAGCGACATCGCAGTGGAACGCGCTGGATGTATTAATCAACAACGCAGGGGCCGGAGCCATTGGCCGATTCGACGGTGCCTCGAGTGATCGACTGAGGCGGGTTATGGAGATCGATTTCTTTGCTCCCGTTGAACTGACTCGGTTGTGTTTGCCGCTATTGGAACGCGGTCGCAAGCCAGCCATCCTCAACATTGGTTCCGTTCTATCGCATCGCGCCGTTCCAAACAAAAGCGAGTACTGCGCGGCCAAGTTCGCCATGCGTGGCTGGGCCGAGTCCTTGCGAGTGGAGCTGGCAGCGCCGAGGATCGAAGTGCTCATGTTGAGTCCCAGCACGACCCGCAGCGAGTTTCTCGATGCGCTCGTAGATACTAAAGCCGAAGAAAAAAGCACATCGGTCGGGAGCATGTTGCCGGAACGAGTTGCACAACTCGCAATCTCCGCACTGGTTCGGTCGAAAAGAGAAATGATATTGAGCCTTGGCGGAAAATCCCTCGTATGGGCGGGCCGTCTTTTTCCACGACTCACCGACCGAATCTTAGGTCGATTTGCCTAGTGCTATTTGCGATGCATCATGAAAGCGAATAAATCGCGAACTTGCTCCGCGGTTAGAACATCCAACATACCGTCGGGCATAAGAGATTTTCGGGAATTTCGAGTCTGCTCAACATCTTCCACGGCAATCGAGATCAGCTCCTTGTCGGTTTGCACGGTGATCGCCTTTTCCGTCTTGCCGACAATGACACCCGTAATAACACGGCCATCGTTTAAAGCGATAATCGACGTCGTGAATTGCTTGGGAACAACAGAACTTGGGTCAACGATGTTCATTAGAAGATAGTCGATATCGGTTCGATTCGTTCCAGTCAAGTCAGGGCCAGTCGCTTGTCCATCGCCGTACAGTTTGTGGCAGGTCGCGCACGATTTCTTGAATAGAAGGGAGCCATTCTCTACGTTGGCTTGAGAGAGTGCATCGCGGGTAAGCTGATTCTTCCATCGCTCGATCGTTGCGATTTTTGCCTCAGGTGTTTCTTCAATGACTCCCCATTTCGCTTCCAAGACCTCGCGAATGCGTTGATTGCCAATCGCTAGTAATTGACGTACCTGGGCCGCACTCAATTCGCGCGCATCGACGCGACCAGCATCGATTTCAGCAATCAATTGCAAAGCATACGATTCGCGGCTCGAGAGCGTATCCAACGCTAGGTTGCGATTGCCATCTTTGAAAGCGTTGAGCTTTTTTATCAGTTGCTTAGCGGTATCTGGGTGATTGAAGTTGGCTAGTGCCCGAATCGCAGCGTCGGCGACGGCTCGATCGCCCAGCAAATTGAAAAAGATCGAGACGGAGTCGGCATCCTTGGACTGCGCCAAAGCTGCGATTGCCTCTTCTCTGGAGATGGAGTCCGCATTGGCATTGCCTGCGAGTTCGCGTAAGTCGGCTAATGCTGCTCCATCGCCAAACAAAACTCCCAGAGCATCCACGGCCAAAGTGATATCCGCGTTTTTCGAGGCTCGTAGTTGTCTCTCGATCATCGCCCAATCCTTGGGCGCATCCACTCGAGCTCGACCAGCGAGTCCCATTCGGAACGAAGCCAAAAGGCTTGCGGCCGAGGACTCCTCGCCGCTGCCAACCATGCTACCTATCATTCTCAAGATGTCGCTCCCTAACGATGTCTCTTTATTGATTTCGTATGACAGACGACGGACCGCAAACTGCTGCAACTTAGGAACTGCTTTCAAAATCCTGACTTGGTCTACGCTCTTGACGACAGGCTCAATGCCGTACCAGGTCATCAACGTCAAGTTGTGATCTGCGGCGATCGCCCTGGCGTTTTCCGGCTCGCTTAGAATTGCCATCGCCAATTCCAGTCGTTGCGGAGCTTCGAATTGTCTCAAAACTGAGACTAACGCCAACAGGATATTCTGTGCCGGCTTTTGCTTTGTCAACTGAATCAACTCAGGAAACAAAGCCACGCGTCGCGGTGCATCGGATGCCGAAAGGTGAACGGCTTGTTCGAGTTGTTCAAGATCCGTAGTAGCCAGCCATCGCTGCAGCGAATCGTGACTGTGAATTCCAAGTGCCTCTTTAAGCAATATTGGCAGTTCCTTTCCATCTGCCCCACGCGCTGCTTCCGACAACTGCGAACCAACTTGCTGCCTTTCCTGAAGGATGCGTGTTGCATGCCTCGCAAACCATGCGTCTTTACCGGTCGCAAGACCAAGTAAGGTTTTCGAATCCTGTTCGACGAGCGGCTCAAGGGGCTTGAAGGGTTTTGGGGTCCCGTAAGCAATTTTATAGATTCGCCCGCTGGTTCGATGAACTCCATCGTGATCGTGGCACTCGCCGTTGTCTGACCAATCCGCAACGAAGATTGCGCCGTCCGGACCAGCCTTGATGTCGACGCCGCGGAACCACGGATTTTTTACCAACATGAAATCAGGTTCACGCTTTCCCACGAAACCGCTACCGGAGCGCTCTAGACGGTTTACGTTCAGTCGTCGGCCGTGCGTATTGCACATGAAAATTTTGCCGCGATACTCCTCCGGGAAATTACTGCCCTGATAGATCAATCCACCGACGTGCGAGTGGCCACCACCCAAGTCGTTCGCAACTCCATCTCGACTTTCATTCCACTTGCGATTCACGTCCCAATGGTAGTGATCTGCGGTCATGTCCATCAACTCATAGAGATGTGGATTGAAGTCCTGGCCATACATCCGCTTGAAGTGCGCGCCAGGCATCGCATGCCACAAATGCCCTTGTACATTGTTGGTCATAAAGAACTGGCCATTGGAGTTGTAATCTAAGCCCCAAGGGTTCGTCGTGCCACTACAAACGACCTCGACCAGTGCCTTTGTTGGATGGTATCGCCATACACCGCAATTCATGGCCGGACGTTCTGCTTGCGGTATACCTGGCACTCCTGGATACGAAGTGTCGACGATGCCATGACGACCATAAAGCCAACCATCCGGGCCCCAAATCAATCCACTTACAAAATTATGCCCGCACTCCTTGCTCCAACCATCTAGCATCACTATCGGTTCGCTATCGGGAATGTCGTCCCCGTTTTTGTCAGGAATAAACGAGAGTGTTCCGTCATGGAGAATCCATAGACCGCCAAACCCCCAAGTCAAGCTGGTCAGCATGAATCCTTTGTCCCAAAAAATCTTGCGACTGTCATGCTTGCCATCGAAATCCGTGTCTTCGAGGATCACAACCCGGTCGCGAAGTTTGGTTTCGTAGGGTCCTCCGCTGTAGGTATAGTTTTCCGCCACCCATAGTCGTCCACGGTCATCAAAGTCCATGCAGATAGGTTGCTGCACATCCGGATCGCCTGCGAACAAAGTCGCGTTGAATCCTGCTGGCAATTCAATCCGTTTGACCATTTCTGCTGCCATCGGTGGATGTTGCCCCGCAGCTTCCGTATTAAAGACAGGCGGAAAGTCGCTTTGGCAATGTGCGGTTATTGGCAACAGCATTGCTAACACGCAGCCTAATAGCACAATCAAGTTAAAAACAGACGCGTGCAAAGTGTGTGCAGAAAGGGTAGGCATAGGGAGGAATTCGGTTCCAACTTGGAGTGGCTTAAGACCGCATAGCGCAGCGATTCGAGCGTACATTCTAACCAACTTCACAACTGCGGTGGCAAGCTCGGCTCGGATTGGTGTCGAAAGTTACTGCATTGGTATTACTATCCATCTTTTTCACTCGATCCGCGATTAAAACGTGGAACGCCTCCTACAAATCATGTTTTGGCTCAGCGTAAGTAGAGGAATCGGTGTTCGTGTTTAGCTTCGAGATTGATGGACTAAAGGGTCAGAACTCCTGATCTGGGCGGAAAAATAATGAACGTGGTTGAAACTGCTTGGCCAGTCGCGAGCGGTTGCAGCCACCTGTTTAGGTTGGTGCACTCGTCTCGCTTCTGGTCATTAAACTTAAGCTTTAAAGGCAGTCTATGCCAAATACACATCCGGCAGATTTGAGACGAGATCCATGCTGTCGTGCAAGACGCGACCAACTGCAATTTGACCCTCACCATTGACTCGAAACAACAGGAAGTGCCGGGGGCTAGCGACATTGCCAACTGCCTTTTCGGTACGCTGCCGACAATGCCACAGATGATACGTGCATGTGCAAGAATCCGCTAAGAAAAGCCGCCGGTGAAGGCGTTCAGTCGCTGCTGTGGAATCTGCAACTTCTCTTGGAGGGAGAACCAGATCGAGAATCGATGAATATTGCTCTTTGTGAAAAAGCCAGGATATGTCAGGCTCAATTTATTCTGAATCCGTTTTTCAAGGAGGACTTTTTTCCATGGATGGAACGTATCGTTGAGTTCAGTGATTGGTCAGGCTTAGAGATTCGGCTGGTTTACTATCCACCGTATCACAGCAAATACAACCGAATCGAACGATGTTGGAGTGCACTCGAGAGACACTGGAACGGCACTCAGTTACACGCGCATAACACATGGTAGGATTGGCAATCTGGGTAGGACAGTCGATTCACGCGAAATGACTATGCGTCAAATCATCCTTATGCATGGCAACCATCACGGAACTTCCGCGTGAACCGACTGTCCACCCCAGAAGTGGGTTCGTTGGTACGTTTTTATTGGCCGGTTGCCTTACTGTTTACCCTCGGTCCGTTTGGACCACCAAGGCAACCCTACACCACCGTCCATCGTCAAAGTCGTTCCGGTCATGTACGAGGCTTCTTCGCTCAGCGTAAAGCAGATACCATGCGCCATCTCTTCCGAAGTCCCCAGACGCTTCATTGGTATTTGTTGGGCGCCGTCGGCAAGCTGGTCTTCCGAAAAGAACTTTCTCTCTCCAGGTGTATCGATCCAACCTGGATGAAAGACGTTGACTCGAATTCCATGGTGGATCAACTCGATCGCAGCGGTTCTAGCCATATGGTCAATCGCTGCTTTGGCCATGTTGTAGGCCATGGCGGTAGGAAACGGAATGATCGAATGGGGAGAACTGACGACGGTGATGCTTCCACCCTTGCCTTGTTGGATCATTTGCTGAGCCGACGCTCGAACGCCGTGCAACGCCCCCCACATACTCACCTCAATCGTGCGACGAAAGCCAACCATGTCCGCTTCGACCAGCAATTGCCGATCGCTGTAGACTGCATTGGATACGAACAAATCCAGGCTTCCGAACGCGGCAACGGTCCGCTGAACCAACTCCTCGACCGCCGCTAGATCCGATACGTCGCACGCCACCACCAATGCTTTAGAGCCAAGCTTGCGAATCTCCTGTGCGACCTCTTCGGCTTGATCCAGGCTCGCGCTGCAATTCACCGTTACATTTGCACCGCCTTGTGCCAACGCGATTGCCACAGCCCGCCCAATGCCCTTGGAGGACCCGGTCACCAATGCATTCTTCCCTTTGAAACTATAGTGCATTTACCCTTGTGCTCCCTTTGTTTTGCTCAGATTTGGACGGCGAACGAAGCGATCGCTAACATAAGAAACAGGAAGACTACCTGCCCTAACCGCGGAGATCAACTGGGTGAGATAAAGCAGTGCGACGAATCGTCAACCATGCAAGTTGAGAGGTTGGCTCGCGCATATGGTAAAGATCAAGATGAACAGCGCTAAGGGTACGGCGATTAGCATCATGATGCATCCTACGGTTAGTTTAATTTGCGTTGGGATGTCCGGTTTCTTTGCAGCAGGCGGAACAACATTGTCATCGTTCGTCATTTGATGAATACCTCGATATTAGCAAAGTCAGTGGCTAAAAAAAGTAACCGTTGATGACCATTGGCCTTGAACGGTTGAGCAACGCACATTACACATCTTAGGACCGGCAATCTGGGTAGGACAGTCGATTCACGCGAGATAAATAAGCGTCAAATCACCTTTAGGCGTGGCAGTCATCAAGGAACTTCCGCGTGAACCAACTGTCCCACCCAGAAGTGGGTTCGTTGGTGAGTTTTTATTGGCCGGTTGCCTAACGGCAGTAAGCAGTTAACCACCATCACCGATCCCTTCAGTCGGACTTACTCGATTACCTATACATCTGGTTATGCCACGTCCATTTCCGACTTTGCCAGCCATTCGTCGACACTTGCCTATAGTTCGGGCAAACTTTTGAGTGTGACGCTTCCTGATCCCGATGGTGGCAGCGCACAATCTGCACCCGTTTACGCATACGGGTGTGATGGCACTACATCACTGCTCAACTCGTTCACAGATCCGAGGAGCAATGCTACGACTTATGCTTATAACAGTACGAGCAAGCGATTATCGTCCTTCGCCGGGGTAGCTATTCGTTGGAATAGCTTCAACCACCGAAGTTAAAACGCAAGCCCAGCAAACCAAAAAGGCAAATAGAGCCACTGCAATGTCAACATGTAGATGGGAAGCGTGCGGCTACGGTAGCTTCTAGGTTTGCTGGTAAGCCGATCCTGCAGGAGTACGACGCTTTCACAGGCGGCAGTCCAACCTTGTGGAAACGGCAGAAGCCTGTCGGAGGGGAGTAGAAATATTCCCAGGCATGGTCCATCTGTACGAACCCTGCCAATTGAGAATCTCCCAGTCCAATAGCGTGGGAAGCTAGCGGGCAGGCCAAGCTTGGGAACTAGTGGTTGTTAGTTGAAAGTCGAAACTGAATTGGATTGATCATTCCAGCTTAATGTCGAAAACATTCTTTCCAGTGTTCTTGACTTCAAAAGTTAAAGAAGTCGTCGATGCACTGCCGTATTTGGCTGGAAGCAACTCTTTGGCCTTCGGATTCGGCTTTCCAACATTGGCGGCCGACTGCTCCATACTTAGATCTTTGCCAGAAGCGTCGAATCCAGCAGCATTGTTGACAGAAGCGGACGGAGCCTCCACTTTCGTAACCACTAC
>CAMDKL010000042.1 GCA_945900945.1 Pirellula staleyi DSM 6068 | reverse complement strand
TCACTCTGCTGTCCCAACAACCCCATTCCAGTTTGGTGTCGGCGATGATAATTCCGCGTGTTTTGGCGAGCTCAACTCCACGATTATACACGCCAAGGGTTTTGTCCCTCAATTCATTCGCCAACGGGTTCCCGATCGAACTGCACATGGTTTCGAATGAGACATTTTCATCGTGGCCTGTCTCGGCTTTGGTTGCGGGCGTAAATAGTGGTGTGGGTAAAGCCTCGCATTGTCGAAGATTCTTTGGTAATTCGATTCCGCAGACTTGCCCGGTTGCCTGATAGTCTTTCCAGCCACTACCCTCTAAATAACCGCGGACGACGCATTCAAACGGGATAACCGTTGCCTTGCGCACCACCATGCAGCGTCCAACCAATTCGTTATGAGGATCGTATGGTAGAACAACGTCAGGTACCGAATCACTAATGAAGTGATTTTCAACGCCAAGTTCTGCGAACCAGAATAAGCTTAGTCGGGTCAGCACCGAACCTTTGTCAGGAATTCCATTGGGCAAAACCCAATCAAAGGCACTGATTCGATCCGTACTTACGATAAACAACCTATCCCCAAGATCATAAACATCTCGGACCTTCCCTTGGCGACGAGGGAACGGCAGATGAGTTTCAAGCAAGGGTGGACGGGTCATTTCGCCTCTTCGGCTGTCATGCGGTAGATCGCGTAGTAACCACCATCGGGATATTGATAAGACTCGGTGTCGATTTCAAATTTCCCTTTGATCGTCACAACGCGAGTTGCAAAGTTGGCGGTTTTGCCCGGAGCCATTTCGATCCATACGCAATCGTAGATCGCAGCTCCAGGGCCAAAACAGCATTCCTGATTATCTCGAACCAAAACAAATTGCTTGATGCCAGACTGTTGAAATACCGAAGTTGGCAAAATAAAGCCGCGGAGTGTTAAAGTCTTTTTGTCAAGTTCTTTCAATTCCTTGGTAACCATCTCGGGCTTGAAATCACCATCTTTTTCAATATCAAACTTGAGATCGTCAAACGTGATCTCGCCTCGTTTGCGAGCCGCCACGCGGGCTTTGGCTGCCTTGATTTCGTCCGCTTTCTCTTTTTCCGTTTTCGGCTCAGTCTTTGCCGGAGTGATGGCTTTCCGTGGGTCCGGTCTAGTCGTTAAAGGCTTGGAAGTCGACGGTTCAGATAGTTTTTCGGCCTGTACTGGCTTCGGATCGGTTTCTGGTTTCGTTCCATCGGGAACCGTAGCTCCCGCAAATTGCTGAAAAAAAAGAACTTGAGCCCACATTCCACTGAGCAGAACGGCACTTGCAAGTAAGACTCTGGTGTTCCCACCAAGGCTCTGCATTCGATTTCGCATTTTCGTTGCCTAACCAATTTGAACGAAATGGTGTCAGTTAAATTCAGTCCATCGTTGCTCCCATCCTAACGCTTTCCGCCTCACGCTTCCATAGAGCTAACGCTTTATCCAGCCTGCGGCTCAATTTAATCCCAGTTCCCAGTTTGGATGAAGTACCAAGCAACGAATCGAAGTGTATAGCTTTGAAGCAACATTTCGGCTAACTTTAGTCTTGAAGCTTGCTACAATTAGAAAAAGATTTTCGAGGAGAAAATCGTTGCCCCTTTCACTAAAATAAGCGTATTCCCATGCGTTTTGTAATGATCCTTAGTTCACTGTTGGCCTTCGTCGGCTGTAATCCCCAGTCAAACAATGTCTGTTCGACTTCGGCAACTCCGATTGTCATAGACTTGCCGAATGTAGTCGCAACGGAATCAACAGAAGCCACGGAATCAAAAATGGTGGCAGTGACTGTTACGGGAATGATGTGCCCGCATGGCTGTTATCCTGAGGTCAAATCGCTCATTGCCAAAAAGAACGATATCGAGTCCATCGAATTGACTCCTCAGAAGGAAAAGGGCGTCATCGACAACCCGGTGATCCTGGTCAAGTACCGTGGCGAACTCGACAAAGAAGCAACCACGAAAGCCATTCTTGGTGCCGGTTTTGAAAAGGTTGAGTATTCGGATCAATAGCTCGACGCGAAAGCTAGCCGCATGAAAACAGACTCGCCGCGTCCGTTTACTCACCTGCATTGCCACAGCCATTATAGTTTGCTCGATGGCGCAAGCCCTATCGACAAACTGCTCAATCGTGCCAAGTCGCATGGCATGACTTCGTTGGCAATTACCGACCATGGCAACTTGCACGGCTCGCTCGAGTTCTATCGGAAAGCCAAAGAGCTAGGCATCAACCCAATTCTTGGTTACGAAGCATATGTTGCTCCAGGTAGCCGTTTTGAAAAAGATGCTGCATCCTCAAAGGAAGCCTCCTTCCACCTAACGCTACTTGCCAAGAACAAGACCGGTTTCAAAAACCTGATTCGACTCGCGTCGGCTGCTAGCTTAGAAGGGTTCTATTTCAAACCGCGTATCGACAAGCAGATCCTAGAGGCGCACAGCGAAGGGATTATTTGCCTGAGTGGCTGCGTATCGAGCGAATTTTCACGCGCAATTCTGAAAGGATATGACACCGACTCGGCAATCCAAGAAGCAGTCGAGGTCACACAGTGGTTTGAACGTGTGTTCGGAGATCGATTCTATATCGAGATCATGAACAACAAGCTTGAAATCCAACGCCAGCAAATGGCAGGGGCGATCGAAGTCGCCAAGAAGGTCGGTATTCCACTGGTTGCAACCAGCGACGCCCATTACGTCGACCGCGAGGATTCGGAAGTACAAGACGTGCTCCTCTGCATTAGCACAGGCAAGTTTCGGACGGATCGCAACCGAATGCAAATGGAGGGCAACGAGTTCTACCTGCGCTCACAAGAAGAGATGTACAGTCATTTCCCAGGCCATGCCGACGCGGTCTCGCGATCTCAAGAGATCGCCGACTCGGTGGATATCAATTTGGACCTTGGTACACGAAATTTTCCCTCCTATGCGATCCCAGAGCCAAATCTTTCACCGGATGATTACTTGCGGAAACTATGCATGGAGGGTCTGAGAGATCGCTATGCTACGAACCTTGAAATGTGCAAAGACGGCGAGTTAGCGCAGGTCGTACTGGATCGACTCGATCGCGAGTTGGGGGTCATTTCCAAGCTGGGATTTTCAAACTATTTCCTCATCGTTTGGGACTTCGTCCGCTATGCACGAGAAATCAAAGTTCCTGCAACGGCAAGAGGAAGCGGGGTTGGTGCCCTTGTTTGCTACGCTACGTATCTGTCTCACGTATGCCCCATCAAATACGATTTACTCTTCGAACGATTCCTCGACGAGAGCCGTCTCGAGGCGCCTGATATCGATATCGATTTCTGTCAAGAACGCCGCGGCGAAATCATACGATACGTTAAAGAAAAATATGGCGAAGCGAACGTCGCGCAAATTGGGACCTTCGGTACGCTCAAAGCCAGAGGGGCAATCAAGGACGTCGGGCGGACGTTAGGCATGCCCCTGAGTCGCGTGATGGAAATCAGCGAATTGGTTCCCGACGATCCGAAGGTAACGATCAAGAGCGCACTCGAAGAAAGTGCCGATCTCAAGAAACTCTACGACAAGGATCCAGATGTTCGCGAGCTGATCGACTTTGCGAGCAAGCTGGAAGGGATGGCGCGCAATATTGGAACGCATGCAGCCGCCGTCGTGATCGCCGATAAACCGCTCACCGAGTACGTACCGCTCATGCGAGTCTCGGGAAAAGAGGACATCATCACGCAATGGTCGATGGGGGATGTGGAAGCGGCCGGTCTGCTCAAAATGGACTTCCTCGGCCTTCGTAATTTGACTATTTTGTCTAAATCGATGGACATGATCGAGCATACCACCGGCCAGAGAATCGATCCGCTTGACTTCCCACTCGATGATGTGGCCACCTTCGACTTGCTCAAACGTGGCGAGACCAAGGGAGTGTTTCAGTTGGAGAGCGGTGGCATTCGCGACCTATTGCAACGTATGAAGCCGGACCATTTTAGCGATATTATCGCTACGAACGCTCTCTATCGTCCTGGTCCTCTCGAGGGAGGGATGGTCGATGAGTATGTCGCTGTTAAGAACAAGAAAAAGCAGGCCCAGTACATACACCCTGTTCTCGAGGAAATCCTGGCAGAAACCAACGGGGTCATGGTGTACCAAGAACAGGTCATGCGCATTTTGAATGGACTCGGTGGTATTGAGTTGGCCAAAGCGTATACCTGTATCAAAGCGATCAGCAAGAAAAAAGAATCGCTTATTGCCGCCAACGCGGAGAAATTTTTTGGCGGCTGTCAGGAAAAAGGGCTTACCAAAAAGGAAGCCGAAGATTTCTGGAACATGATCCTTAAGTTTGCTGGTTACGGCTTCAACAAGAGCCACTCGACCGCTTACGCTCTCATCGCCTATCAGACCGCGTACCTTAAAGCGCATTACAAAGTCGAGTTCATGGCGGCTTTGCTGACCGGCGATATTCCAGGTCGCAATTTCAAACGCAAAGACGCCTTGGTCGAGCATTTGGAGGATTGCCAACGGATGAATATTTCCGTCGAGTACCCCAATGTAAATTCATGCCGGTCTGAATTTAGTGTGGGTGACAACAAAATCTACTTCGGCCTGTCGGCGATCAAAGGCTGCGGCAGTTCGGCTGCGGAAGCCATCGCCAAAGAAAGAACCAAAACTGGTCCATTCAAGGATATCTTCAATTTTTGTGAACGCGTCGACGTGACCCAATGCGGACGTGCTGCCATGGAAACCCTCATCAAAGCGGGTGCGATGGACTGCTTCAAGGCTAGGCGTTCCCAGATGATGGCGGTCGTCGAGAAAGCACTACAGGGAGGAGCATCGAAACTGAAAGATCGACGCAGTGGTCAATTGAGTCTGTTCGACGATTTTGACGAGGTCGTGGAGGATGTCAAAATTTCTTTGCCGGACCTTCCTGAGTTTCCTGACAAAGAGAAACTCGTCATGGAAAAGGAGGTGCTCGGTTTTTACCTCTCGGCACACCCGCTCTCCGAGTACGACAAGATTCTAAAAGCGTTTTGTTCTCATACTTCTGCGACTGTGAAGACCGCAAAGAATCGCGATGAAGTGTTGATGGGCGGCATGATTTCGTCGATCAAGCATGCACAAACACGCAATCCAAAACCCGGTAAATCCTCCAAGTATGCTAACTTTGATTTGGAAGACATGGACGGATATGTGCGTAGTATTTGCTGGCCCGATGGCTTCGAAAAGTATGGAGAGTTGATCCAGCCCGACGCCGTGGTATTGGTGCGTGGCACGGTAGACAAAAAAAGCGAGGAAGACGAGGTTTGCTTCATTGTTAATGAACTTATGCCTATCGAAGAAGCAGACACTAAGTTCACAACAGGCATTCACATTCTCTTCGATGAGACGAAACATAAGCCGGAGTCTATCCGAAAGATCCGCGAAATTCTCAAAGGATATCCAGGGCCACGCGATGTGCTCGTTGCCATCCGTCTGGAATCGGGCGAGACCGTCCATGTCAAATCGGACAAGCAAAGAGTCGCGATCGCACCGGAGTTGCGGTCACGACTCGACGATTTGCTGGGGCCAGATAGCCATCGACTACTGATGACCAAGCCAAAATTAAAGTCCGGCGGTGCCAACGACCAACGGCGTCGCAGAGATTAATTAAGAGCCCAGCCTAAGGCTGGGCTCTTAAAAATTCGGTACTGACTTGTGGATTTGAAAAGACATTTTTGTTCCGTTCGATTGGCAGTAACATGGCAACGCGGTGAGTTAGATCACCGCGATCCTTTTTCTCCCCTTCTCTTCCTCGGAAGGAGAAGGGGGGTTAGATCGTCAGCCGCTCCGCGATTTTGGTATTGCTGTTGCATGGAGTTGGATTTTGAGTCTACGTCATTCCTAAGGTGCAGATAATCTCCTTCTACAGGTTGTAATTACCGTTACACCTTCTGCAACTCAGGTACTTTCTTAATGTCCAAACAGGCTGCTATGTGGCGAACAGCTTGTCGCAATCTCGCCTCGTTTTCCACGAGCGACATTCGTAGGTAGCCTTCGCCGACGGGTCCGAAGCCACCGCCTGGACTAACAGCGACATTTCCATGTTCAAGCAAGTGCATGGCAAAGTCAACTGAGTTCATTTGCGAGGCCCATGGCTCAGGAATCTTGGCCCATAGAAACATGCCCGCCTTCGGGATATTGACCTGCCATCCAATTCTTCGCAATCCATCAACCAAAACGTCCCGTCGCCCCTGGTAGATCATGGACTGCTTCTCAACTGTCGCTTCGGTATCTCGCAAGGCAACGATGGCTGCGATTTGGATTGCTTGGAACATGCCATAATCATAGTACCCCTTGATCGTCGCCAACCCTTTGACCATGTCCGCATTGCCAGCGCAAAAGCCGACTCGCCAGCCGGCCATGTTGTACCCCTTGCTCATCGTAGTGAACTCGACACCCACATCCTTTGCACCTGGCGCCGACAAGAAAGACGGTGGAACGTATCCATCGTAAGCCACGTCCGCATAAGCAAAGTCGCTTATGACCATCAGACCGTACTTCTTAGCAAGCTTCACGACGTCCACGAAAAACTCAGGCTCCACCGTTACGGTCGACGGATTGTGTGGGTAGTTGATTATTAAGAGCTTTGGCCTCGGATAAAAATGCTCGCAGGCATACGCAATGTTAGAAAGGTACTTTTCCGTGTTGGAAACATCGAGAGCCACAACATTGCCCGATGCAAGAATGACCGCATACATGTGAGCCGGAAAATACGGTGCTGGAATAATAGCCGTGTCGCCAGCTCCCATTAGGGCCAAACACATGTGCGAGAAGCCTTCTTTGGATCCCAAACAGACAATCGCTTCTGTTTCTGGGTCCAACCGGACACCGTACTTCCGCAGGTACTTGCTGGTGAGCTCACGACGCAGATTCAAAATCCCATTGGCTTTGGAATATCCGTGGTTGCCAACGTCACCGGCCGCTTCGGTTAGTTTTGCGATAACCAACGGATCGGGTGGATCGGATGGATTCCCCATCCCCATATCGATGACATCCTGACCCGCACGCCTTTTTTGGTAAAGCAAACTATTGATGCGACCAAAAAGGTACGGAGGCAATCGGTGAACTCGAGGAGCCCACTCCACTTTGAAATTGCTATCGCTCATGGAATTACTGTGTTCGATACAAACGTGTGTTGATCAAGCCAACCTTGGCTCGTGTACTAGATAAGATACGGGACTCTTTGGTTCGAATAAAGTCTTAAATCCCATATTCGAAGGTTAAATCGACACTTCCCTTTGATCACCACTATTTGAATTGCGAAAATTCATTTCCGCTGACCGCGACGGTTCGAGGAATTTCTGTGTGTGTAATCACCTCGGTTGTTCCCGACAAATCCGTGACGTACACGAAGCCGTTTGCACCGACCGGTGACGCATAGATATTGCCTAGAGAGCCCAAGCGTATCGGCCCTGGGGAGTCTTTTCCAGTTGGACCATGGACTCGTGTCAGAACGTTTTGATAGTGCGTCAAAAAATAGAGTGCCTCGTCATACAGAAGCATAGACGGCACCTAGGGGGTGCCGCGGGTTCTCGACCAAAGAATATGTTTCGCATTCGAAAGGTCGCCACGGGCGTTTTTTAAATCGATCGCCATTAACACTTTTTTTTCGTAGCTACTGCCGACATACAAAACTCCAGCCGCGTACACAGGCGTAGCCACGGTATTGGAGGACATACCTTATTCCTTTGGTTTACTGACAAATTTAAGCGAGCCGAGGTCGTCAATCGGCGAACGGTGGTCTAAGTTCTGTCGCTAGTTGTACTTGCAATTTCCGAAAACGGTTCACAGGCAGTTGGTCTTTTTATACCCCTCAAATCAGCTGATACCGCTCTCTTGCCAGCTTGCCTGGCAGGAGAGCGAAGTTTGGTAACCAGATATTACCCATCCACGAGACGAGCTCGTGGGAGTCGTACGAAAAAGTTGTGGGGTATAAAAAGGCAGTTGGTACCGCCCGAATTATCTTCAAACGGAAAATCCGGCACACGCAACCAGTCCTCGGATCCGACGTGATTGTCTGCCAAAGTCTGCAGGGCGTTGAGCTAGAGCGAAGGAATGAGGCTCTAAAAAAAATCTACTTTCGATGGCATCCTCTACTTTCGATGGTGTCTACTGAGAATTGTCAAAAAATCCAAATTGCTTATAAAAGGGTGTGCTTCTACAATGTCTAATCCTGCCGAAGCATCCTAAGCTTCCTAAGCTTCCTACCTGTTCCTAAAGCTTCCCTCCTGAAAGAATTGTCGATGTGGCCACGACCGGTTGTTTCGACCATACCAAGAGTGTTAGCACTAATTATGTTAGCGCTTTCAGGTTCGGTGCGTTCGCAAACTGCTGATTCTCAATCGCCAATCGCAATCTCCGATCAGCAACTGCAAGATCGATTCGAAAAAATCGTCTACCCACTATTAAAACACCCAGAAAAAGGGTGCATTGATTGCCACAACTTGGAGGGGACATCCAACCTAGTTCTCACGGGAAATTCGCTCGACGATTTCCGAATGCTGCTGGATGATCAATATCTCAAAGCCAAAGGTGTTGATACCCTGCTAACACGCGTGACTACAAAACACGCGGAAAGAAGGATGCCAAAGGATGCGGTTCCGTGGACGGAACCAGACGTACAGGAGTTGAAATCCTTTCTCGAATCAGTTCAGAAAACTGTTGAGCAAAATGGCGCGTCGACAGACGAACAGTTCCCACGGTCGTTGCTGAGCGACTACAAGGGAACCGAACCGTCCGGATCGGAAAATCAATTCCTGACTTATCGGCAGCTCAAGGGTAAAATCAAAGTCATCTTCGAGGACGATTGGGTGCGAGGAGACCGCGATCTGTTTTCCGAAAATCTAGCAATGCTGGGAGGTGCCGATTTTAAAACACGATTCAATGAGTCCAGTCAGCCAAGCGCGACGTTTTTGACCGGGCTGGAGTTGCTGGCTCGCGATGTAGCGAACAAGGCGTACGAACAGCGAACGGGGCCGTTCCGCGAATGGCCAACTTTTCCTAGCAGGCCAAGAGCGGGTCATGCGATCGGCGCAGACTACCGTACGGCGATCGATCAACTTTACGAACGCGTGCTCTTTCGGCCAGCAACCGTTAGAGAAATCGATGAGGCGTTCGCACTACTTTGCGAAGTGTTCGAGGTGGAGGAGGCAATCAAAGTGAGAGACGATGAGCTTGGCTTTGAGCTAGTAGTTAAGGACGTGAAAACCGGGCTTTCACAGCGAGAGGTAATCCGCATTCCGGTCAGCGGCGACATGCTGCAGGTGCACCAATTTCTTGTCGACCAAACTACGGGTTTGGCAGACGCAGATCAGGCGTCAGCGAAGTCGCGTGGACGGCAAGTCCTTTTGAGCAATGTTCGATTGGAACCTGACACGCCGACCCAACGCTTGATCTTGCACAATATGGGGACGGTACGCAATGTCTCCTTTGCGGGTCTCGATATTCTTGACACGAACGGCGTCGTTGTCGAATCGATGGGTCTGGATTCGCCTAAGATCGACGTCGCAGGTGCATGGCAAATCACAAAGGACGATGGGTTTAGCAGCTACGAAGACGGCAATCAAAGCAAAGGAATGAGTTCTATTGCTATTTCGCTTCAGGTGGCTGTCGCAGGCGAATACAAACTCGTCCTTTTTTGGCGGAACAATGAGCGAAATGCAAAGCGAGTACTGGCTGAGCTCTATTGCAAAGAGGCAGGGAATCAGTTGGTCTGTCCCGTACCGCCTGAGGTACCACCACTGGGTGAATCGCGTTTTTTTTACGATTGCAGCACCGATTCCGAACCGTTCTCCGAGCCGAAAGCTTCCTTTCAGTTTTCAGAGGATGGGGCAGTTGAGATCAATAACACTGGAACGTTTGAATCGGTAACGGTGGGGGCTGTCGAATTTGTGAATTCGAAATCAGCCGAAAAGATGTTCGTCATCGATAGCAAAGATGCTCAGGGCAATGAAGACTGGAAACGCTTTGCGGACGGACGATTTAAAGCCTACAACACCAAGGGCGCCAAGCTGCACGATGACAACGCGAGGAAAGGGGAGCTTTCGCTTACCTATCGTCCGAATTCCATAAAGGACGAGGATTGGAAGGCTGAGGAATTCTATCGTTTGAGAATTTATTATCCCGGAAAGAAAGATCAAGAGTGCCAAGTTCCTGTCATTGTGCGGGCTCACAACTCATCGCCGATCATTCAGGTCGCATACCCAAAAATTGCCAAAGCGGATGCGATGTTACGAATCGATGCATCGGCTAGCTATACGGTTTCCCACAGCCAGCTAGACTTCTCCTGGCGGCAGGTTTTTGGGACCCGAGTTCAGCTCAACAATGCCTCGTCGCAGGTACTTGAGTTTGTCATTCCTCGCAGAAATGTTGAGCAAGTTGCATGGACTTCACTATGTTCGGCTTTGCTACGTCATCCCGATTTTGTCTTTACGCGACCACCTTCGTTAATGACATGCGACCGATTGGAGGTAAAGCAGCGACTCAGACTAGTGAAGCTGGCGCTCGATTTGGTTGGACGACCGCCGAATATCTCCGAAGTTGCAGATCTTGCGTCGGGCATCTCTTTATCGGAGCTAACGGATCGATACCTTGATTCTCAGGAGTTTCGCGATTTCTACTTGCATCGCATTCGCTTAAGCCTTGAGAGCCAAGGGACCGAACTGCAGGACGAGCCGGTGCGATTGTGGAGCTACATCGCGTTCAATGATCGGCCCTTCCAAGAGATTCTTACAGCGGACTATTCCGTCGATAGCAACATGCAAAAAATGAATCGACCCATTGAGCACGGAAGGACCGGCGTCTTAACAACGCCAGGCTTCATTCAAGGAAAGCCCGGACTGCCACACTACAACTATGCCGCACAGGTTTCCATGCTTTTTCTCGGTTTCGTTTATGAAGTTCCGCCCGAGATCGTCGAGCAACGCGAGGGTGTCACAGCTCTTGGTACAACGGATCCGACATCTGTTTGCTATAGTTGTCACAAAATCCTGACTCCACTCGCCTTTCAACGATTGAATTGGTCCGATGAAGGCAAGTATCGGACGGCCAGTGACGATGGACTGCCGATCGATGCAAGCGATCAGAACGCATCCGAAGACTACCCATTCCCAGGTAACGGGATGGAAGCTTTTGCAATGCAAGCGGTTAAGAAAGAGCGATTTCTTCGTGCGATTATCAACACCCATGTTCACTTTTACTTTGGTAGGCCGATGCGATTTCGGGAGGATGAACGAATCCTTTACAAACGGTTGTGGGATTCAGCCCATGCTTCCGATTTTAAGATACGATCGCTGATTCGCGAAATAGTGAACTCGCCCGAGTATCTGCTACCCTGATGAGCCTAATCCAAAGGGTCTTGGTCCCACCAGCCGTAAGAAAACGATATCCATGAAAAATCCATGTCATGTAGATGAAAACATCAGCGGGTCGCCAGACCAGCTCGCAACCCCTCCGTGGCCGTCGCGTCGAGGCTTTCTTCGCAGGTCAATTGGCTCGATCGCGGGGTTAACGTGCGCTGATTTCCTATCTTATTTTTGCGTCTATGGAATGCCCGATGAGGGCAAAACCACCCGAATGGCTAGCGATGCAACGCGAGCGTCCGAAAATCCTAGGTTTCTTGTCTACTGGTACCTCGAAGGAGGCTGGTGCGGCTACGACATGTTCAATCCGGTCAATACAGAAAACAATGTTTTGAAGCGGCTTGATAGTGTCTCCGATGAACGCTACCGAGTGCTTGATTGGGGCAAGGACGATCATACGATCAAGACTCAAGGCAATATTCGCTATGGATACTTAGCTGAGCCGGGCAAAGATTTGTTTCCGGATATGGCGATTCTGAGTTCAATGCATACAGGATCAGGGCATTCGCGAGATCGACTTAAAGTGCACATGGGCGACTACGCGTTCAAGCAATCCGAAGAGCGGGAGGAGGACGAGCGGTCCGTCATGCAAGCGTTTTCGGAAGTGTATGGCCAGCCGTATGTTCTGCCCAATCTGTCCTGGCATTGGTGGCTATCGGATGGCGAGTTAAACGAAGTACAATACTCTGGCAAACGCGGATACTACCATGCTTTAGGTCCAGTCCAGGCACACACGATTTATGCCGGAACACCTGAGAAGCTTCGGAAATTGCTTTGGCGTATGGAAGAAACTTCGGGAGATGTGGTCGCTGCAAAGGTCGATGAGTTTTTGCGGAATGCACATACCGAGATCCTCCGGGATGACAACATTGCAGCAGTCCGAAGTTATCAGTCTGCACGCAATATTTATTTGCAACTTGCAAGCCGTGGTCGGCAGCTAGATCGGAGTGATCTGCAACAGCTATTCAAGAATCCTGAGTTACGAGAGCGTTTTGCGGTAACTCCTGCCGATGAACTCATTACCTACCGAAGTGTGAATGGCAATAAAGCTCGAAGCAAGTTTTCGCCTAATACCAACGTTCAGGCGATGATGAGCTACGAAATGATGCGTGCCGGTTTGTCGTGTGCGTTCTTTATCGAGTCGCGTGACGTTCGTCGTTTCGATTCCCACAACAATCGGAATAACCTTTGGAAAAAGGACAAGCCGGTCGGTAATAAGGATCAATCCGACATGATGAAAACGGATTTATGGGACCCTTTGCACGCATTTGTGGAACTTCTACGAAACACAGAGTATCGCGATACACAAACTTCGCTATTCGATCATACCAATATCGTTTTGACATCCGAATTTGGACGTTCGATCCACGGCAATATCGACGGCATCTTGGCCAAGAGCAAATCAGAAGCAGAAAAGAACTCGGAGATCGGCGGTCAAGATATCAGTGCTCATTGGCAGGTGACATCGTGCGCTTTCCTGGGTGGAAACGTTTTAGGAAACTCCCAATATGGCCGTGTAGGAGAAGCGACGTTGATGGCGATCCCGATAATGCCCGATGGAAGCCTTGACCCAAATTTCGATCCATTGACAGGCCAATTGCGGCCAGATCAAACCAAACATCCAGAGTCCTTTATTCCAAACCACGGAGACATCTTTTCGACCGCGCTGCTGTTGAGTGGAATTGAACCGAAAAATCGTGGTCGCAACGAACGCCCCGCTCTGCCATTCATCATTCGAAAGACTTAATCGGCTAGTTATTAGAATATTTTACGATTGACTGAAAAAACCGTTTTGGTACCTTCATTATTTAACGCTGGTATTTCAGTTTTTTATTCATTGAACTCTTCAATGTGCATTGTATTTGATTGAATCAGAGATTAACTTCATTTCTTATCAAGTTCACACACCGGCAAGGGAGTCGTTCAGAGTTTCCTACTGCGATTTTCTTATTAAGTCAACCTTCGTTGGGGATGGTCGGCTAAAGGGGCGGGGGGTTGAACTGATTTGTACAATCGCAATTGGCACTTCGCCCTCCCCTTGCTTCGCTCGAACCTTCCAGCGGGAGGGTTAACAAACTGCACAACCTCCTAGTCGTAGAGGAATACCTTACAGGATTGAAATATATGGTTGATATAGAACGCATCGTGACCTTAGATGAATTGATGGAGCAAGTCCCTGAGCAGTTGGTTCGGGATGCCGAAATCCGTCGAATCGAAGTAGAAACTAGAACAATTAGAGAAACCAGCGAGAGCAGCATGTCAAAAGAACTAAGCAAAGCAAAAAGGATCCGCGATTATTTGAACAAGTATCCAGGTGTTCGCAACAAGGATGCGGTCGAAGCACTAAATGAGTATGGAGTTACCCCAGCGGACGTAGCGAACGTAAAGAGTCATCAGAAGCGATCTGAAGGAAAGCCGCGAAAATCGACGTCGACCTCTAGAGCAAAACCCGAACCATCAGTTTCAACTGCGTTGACTAACAACGGTCCAACCATTAACTGGAAGGAGCTCGATGCGGGAGTTGCTTTCGTTAAGGCTGCCGGATCTGTACAGCGAGCACAGCACCTGCTTATCATTATTGACAAAATCAAAGATTGTTAATTTTCAACTTTACAGGGATGTTTTGAAATGAAGTCTGCTCGGATGATGGCGGGTATTCCTGCACTGAATGCCGGATTGTATCGGCGTATCCGTTTTTTAGTTGGTGATCCCGTCGCTTTGATAGAGTTCGTCAATGAAGCAACGCAGGTCGAGTCGACTTTGATTCTGAGAGACATCGAAATGGAGCGTGCGGAAGCGTCTGCGAATGCCGATCGCATCGCTTGCCCGGCCGATTTCACTCCTGATGGCGGTCTTTCCGGTGATCGAGAAACGGCAACTGCTCAGAGTGCGGCGGAATTCGTTCGGCGAGCCGGTTATCAAGAAGTTGTTGTGGATCGATCCTTGCCGATGATTTATGCGGAAATGCTGAACCGAGCGGGGATCTTTGTTCGGTGCGATACAGAATGGGGATTGATCGAGAGGAGGCAGAAAGACGCGACTGAAATTGCAGCCATTCAATTTGCACAGCAGCAGACCGAAGAGGTAATGAGAATCGCGTGTCAGACTATCGCTCGCTCACAGGTTGACGCCGACAATTTTCTAATGATCGATGGTCGACCGCTGACGAGCGAACGAATGCAGTCGATGATCGATGTCTGGCTTTTGGAGCGTGGATTTTCCAACCCAATGTCTATTGTTGCAGGTGGCCCCATTGGTGCAGATTGTCATGATCATGGACATGGACCGTTAAAGTCTATGGAGCCGATTATCGTAGATATCTTTCCTCGGGATAAGAAATCGCTCTACAACGGAGACTGCACTCGCACCGTGGTTCATGGCAAAGTCTCTGACAAGATTGGGTCGATGCATGCTGCGGTTGTAAAGGCCAAGTCGGCCGCAACCTCAGCGATCCGGGCGGGTGTGACGGGACAGTTCGTTCATGAAGCGACAAGTCGGTCCATGGAGTCTTCGGGATATCAAATGGGTTTTGCCCCAGAGGGAGCTACGGACGATTTCACCTCGATGACGCATGGCACCGGGCATGGACTTGGACTTGAAGTCCATGAGCCACCGTTGCTTGCTGCGGGCGGTCCCGAACTTTTGGTAGGTGACGTCGTAACCGTCGAACCTGGTTTGTATTGCAAGGCAATTGGTGGCATCCGTCTCGAGGACATGGTCGTCGTGACACAAGACGGTTGCATCAATCTCAACTCGCTCCCCGAAGGGTTGGACTGGAAAACCTAAGTGCTATTATTGATCAACATTCCTGCAATGGCAAAGCAGGCCATCAACAGAACCCAAACGATGTCCAAGAAGTGCCAATAGAGTGTGCAAAACCGCAATCCGAAATGGCGTTCGTGATCGTATTTGTCACGGTTCGCATTGATGACCGTAGCCATTAGGCCAATGATGCCTCCCAAAACATGCATTGCATGAACGAACGCAAGCACGAAAGTCAATCCATAGGCGCTGTTGCGTGACGATGTAACCTGAGAAGCTGCAACCACGAGCCTAACCATACCCTCGGCTTGGACTGCCATAAAAAGTATCCCCATGATAAGTGCAGCGATGGTCGCGATTTTAACGTCGTTGGACCGGTCTTTTCTAGCAGCCCGTAGCGCCCACTCGAGCGCTCCCGAGACACCCAACAAGAGTAACGTAGAGGGGATGAAACTCCTTGGCAAATAGAACGACTGCGGCCGAATGACGGCTTCTGGGGAAAGCCGCAACGCTACGTAAAGTATGAAAAGTAGAATGCTCGAAGAAAAGAAGATTCCAAGGGTCAAGAGGAAGATCCAGACCCCCTGCATCGCACGAACATCCTGCGGCAATTTCTGCACCTTGATTGGCCGGTCGTTCACAACATCGCTTTCTAGCACCATCACTCCAATCCATATAGACCTGCAGGCGGAATCACTTGTCCGGCCACAACACCAAGTCCGCGTGTAGGGAAAAATCGAGGCTCAAGGCTGAAACTCAACGAAGTGTTATTTCGGCTTCTGTCGTAGTTACCACCTATGTTAATCAAAAAGGACTCTCCGACTCGCGTAAGACCGATCGATTGTCCGATATTTCCTGTTTTGCCAAAATCCGCTGAAGCACCGCCGGTCGCAACCCATTTTTCGTTCATTCGGTAATTAAAAGTGGTGGTCAGAACTAGAGAGCTTATTGGACCCTCGAGACTAGTTACTCCCAAATAGAGTTCTCCACGACCAGGGCGGGATAGGATGCCACCAAGCGATGTTGCCTTCAGTCCTGACGCGAACAGATCGTAATATCCGTCACTGACTAGAGTGACTCGATCTCCGATATGATAGCGAAGATCGTAGTTGAGTCCGCCGACACTTTCTCCGAAATTGTCTCGTTCCGGCTTCCAAAAATAGATTGCATCCACGTCGAATTCCAGTACATCCGCAATCCGCTCTCGACCTGCAACGCCCCGCTTGGTTTGTAATCGCTGATGAATTCCGTATCGCGTCTGCAATTGATTTGTTACCACTTCCGAACTTCCAGCTGAAACGTATCGTTGCATCGATTGACGTGCAGCATAGGCCGTCGATTCGAACTGGTTTGGTAATGCGCCACCAAAGGTGTTGAAGAAAAGCCGGCGGCGAAAATGTTCTTGCGAGTTGTCATCGATTGGATTGTAGAGTGGAAATAGGTTCAAATCCTGAGAGGAATCTGCGTAAAGGGTTTCGCTTTCGAAGGTGACCTTGTGTGCCAATCCGTTTAGATTCAAAGTGTTGCTCTGAACGTCTGGGAATGTTTTCCACATCGGGACGGACGATCTCAGTCCTGCCTGGCCGGTGAGTCGCGTGAGGTCGTTGCCGTTGAGATCTTGACCCCATTGGCCAGCTTCACCCGCAATAAACGGAACAAATTTATAGTACCCCATATCGATCGGCAGGTTCAACTCTTGGCGAGTGACGGCGTGCACTCCGGAGGCTTCGATCTCCCAATATTGCCTTTCATTTTTTGCTGCGTCGGCTGGGTTTATGGGAGTGCTCTGAATTTTCTGTTGTGCGTAGCCAATGTCCGAGTGGGAGTAATAAGTTAAAATGTTTCCTAGGGAATGGCCGAGCCAATAGTGGTCTAGCCGAGGTAGCCATTGCGTTTCGGTAAAGAAGTCATTGAGTCGCACTTGCCCTGATAGGTCGAACATTTGTTGATCATAGTAGTGTCGTAATCGCAGCGCAGTCGAATAGTCCTTGTGCGTGTCCCAATCCTGTTCATAGTACTGCTCGAGGAAATTTCTATCGCTAATCAAGCCGACTTCAGCCCAAAGTTCGGCATCTGGCGAAAGGTATTGCCTGTGCTGAAAGAGCATTTTTCCGCGTAGATCCCGCTCGGGTAGCAGGTTAACACGGTCCGATCCCAGGGTATCCAGACCTTTATCTCTAAGTCCCCAAATATCAACAAAACCATTAGCGGGTCCGTGCAGTAAATTCGGAACATTGTAATTAAAATTAGTTCCTCCTGCGAACCCTCGTTTGCTCAAGTAGTCGGTCGAGAATTTCCAACTTGTTCCGTCGAGTCCTTGAAGGCCGAAAATTTGATATGCATCCAAGTCGACAAGAACTTGATTGCCAAAAATCGAATCGTTTTTATACGAGAAGCCACTCACGTAGAAACTCGATGTATCAATGTTTGTATTGAGAATTGGCCAGTAAAAAACCGGACAGCCTTCGAGATATACGAAGTTGTGTCGGGCTTTGGCTTGCATGCCCGTCTGCGCTCCGGCTTTGCCCGCAAATGGGAGTCCGAACATCGTACCGCTGGTCTCATTGCTGTGATCGCTCAATTCGATCCGGTCCGATTGCAACCAATAGCGAGGGACGCCAAGTCGGCTGCTGGTCAAGGCTGCGGAGTAGGCTAGGAAGTTTTCGCGAGACCGCTGCTGGACGACATCGGCTTTGAGGCGAACGATCCCTTCGTATTGTGGAGCTGGCGTTAGGATTTCGGCACCGAGGATCATGCCATACTCCGCTTGCACGTTGTAGTACATGCGATCGGCATATATCTTGCGCTGACCTTGTTGGAAAACAACATTCCCTTCGATGTAGACTTCCACGGGTAGGTCGTCGATCTTTTGAGACATGAGGCGTGACAGGTCGGCGGTCCAGATGACCGCACGATCCGCTTCGATCAAAACAGTTCCCAGATCCATGGGTCCCGAACTGGTCTGCACCGAAGCTCCTCCAAACATAAGCCGCATTCCACGTGAAATCGTGATAACGGAATCACCACGGTCCGGCCGATTTTGAGTTTTCAATTCGGGTTCGATCCCGCCGCGGCCAGTAACCGCGAAGGTCCGAGCCCCAATGCGCTGTGTCCCTGGCGATGAGGTCGGGGATGAAAGCGCAACGGGTCCAAGCACAGGTGCGGGGCCCCTGTCCACTGGGCCTGGCCGTTGAAACGCTTGAATCGTTTCACCCGCGCCCATCGGCGTTCCCAAGCTTATTGGCGGCGACGATTGTTGAATCGAATCAAACAATGGCAGCGAACCGGCTTCCAGAACTGTACCGCCGAGCTGAGAGTTGCCGATTTGCATGCTTTGCCCAAATGTGCCATTCGGAATTTCGTTACCACCTCTCGGTGGAGTCTGAATACCCGGTCGGGGTAAATTTTCGGCGGGACTGTTCTGAGATTGATAAGCAATCTGCGCCGCTAACCGCGTGTGCATCCCATCATCGGCAGATGTCCATGCAACGGCGCTGGTTACGGTATCGCGAGTTGACCAATCTAAGTCCGGCGCTTGTCCCGTAGCTTGTCCCCAACCATCAACATGGAACCCTACTTCGAAATTGCTGAAAAGGCGTCCCATCCATTGTTCATCTTGAATTCGCTGTTCGTCTGACCAACGGACTTCGCAGTTGCCTAATGTTTGAAGAATAACTTTCATAGGGCGCTCTTCGGTATTGGAGTCCACGATTGTGCGGTCAACCCAAATATGCGCCTTTTCGCAAGTCGCTGAAAAGGAACCTTGGTAAATACGACAGCCTCCCGTCAACGTGTAGACATCAAAACTGCCCTGTTTCTGTTTTGTTGCATGATGGGAAAATACATCGATCGCAAACTTCGGATCGGAAAGCGGGACGCCGATTTCTCCCGCGTTGCATGTTAGATAAGATTGGAAAACGAACAAAACCACTATGGCTGAAACCAGCCCTAGCGCAGCCGCCCACGAGCGCACGATTGCGTGTGCAACGTTTCGAATAGCCGTTCGATGCCCCCTCTGCCCAAATGGCGGTGATTGGCTCGTCTGGTTTGAATCGGTCCGGGGAGTCCGTTCCACTACCGAATTGCTCTCCAAGGGTTAAATGTTGGTTAGGATGCTTGCTGAGTATAGGAGTCTAAAAAATTTGGCTCAAGACTAAGGTTTCGCTAAAGTCTGCAAATCGAGTGTGTCGAGTCAAACAAGCCAGGAAAAAAATCCTCTTTTTTGCCCCAAAATAACCCTATCATCGCCAGAGGCCCTAATCCTCTCAAACGCCTCAAATTAACTGGGCGATGAAGCACTAACAAATCATGTCCAACTTAGAATCACTCGCTACACATTTGATCCAGCAAGGCCATTGGTCCGAAGCGGTTTGCCTCTACCGTGACGAATTGGGTTTGTCGTTGCCACAGGCGGAAGAAATTGTCCTCCAACTCGCGGACAATTCAGGCATTCAAAATCCAGGGCGTTTCTTGTCCTGGCTGGCAATTGCATTCGCCGGCTTTTCACTCTTTGGCCTCGTCGGTGTATTGCAATTCGTGCTGACGAGATAGCCAAATGGAACTGGCTAACGCCCTTGGGTCGGACTAACTATCGCTGTTGAAAAATCCGATCTAGCAGCAAAAAGGCCATTTTACCAAAAGAGCAATCGGAACGAAGCAACACCGGTTAAGATCAATATCAGGCTATCGAACAACCGCTGAGGGATTACGCGAATGATGCGAGTTCCCACCCAGAGTCCGAGCGCGATCAGCGGAATGAGCATCGCATTTAGCGCCAATGTGTCGAGCCGAATAAGACCAAGGCTCCAGCTAAACGGTATCTTCACAATATTCAAGAGTAGGAAGAACCAAGCAGCCGTCCCAACAAATTCCAATTTCGGCAATCCAATGGCTAGCAAATACAAGCCGAACACAGGTCCTGCGGCATTTGCCAGCATCGTTGTCAGTCCGACTAGAATTCCCATACTCCAAGCAAACCATGCCGCATGCGGAACATCGGCCAACCATTTTTCTTTCCAAAGTCGAATGATCTGCAAGACGGTTAGCCCAAAAATGATGGCACCAATCAAAGGACGGTAATAGGCTTCAGGAAGTCTAAACATCATAAGCCATCCCATCACGACCCCTGTCAACGTGGGCAGCATCATGCGGCGGACATATCGCCAATTTGCATGCTTTCCATAAACAGACATTGCAAAGATGTCGCCGGCAATCAGCATTGGCAAAACGATGCCGGTCGAGTTTCGGGCACCGAAGACAAACGCAAACAGAATGACGTGAACCATACTCACGCCCGAAAAACCGCTCTTGGTAATTCCGATACCAAATGCAGCGATGGCTAACAACAGCCAGTCGGTGATGGAATTGGGAGGCATTAGGACGCCATCATCACATCAAGGCGATTTAGAAAGGCTCGCAAGGCCCGAGCGCGATGGCTGATCGCACGCTTAACACCCAGTCCCATTTCGGCGAAAGTCTGATGGTATTCTTCAATTTCAAACAAGGGGTCATACCCAAAGCCACCGCCTCCCCGCGACTCCGTCAAAACGCGTCCCCAGCATTCCCCGTTCGTCTCAATGTGTATTCCACCGGTAGGATCAGACAACACTATCGTTGAGACATAGTAGGCACGACGATTCTCCCGTGGTATCGACTCCATTTCTTTGAGGAGTAGTGCATTGTTGGTTTGGTCATTGGCATTGGAACCCGAAAAACGAGCGGAATAGATTCCGGGGCGGCCACCTAAAGCCGGAACACACAGTCCACTATCTTCGCCGATCGCCCACAGTCCTCGATGCCTAGCCTGTGAAACCGCTTTGAGTCTCGCGTTTTCAAGAAACGTTGCACCTGTCTCGTCGACGTCAAAACTATCGGAAAAATCACCTGGAATTCTGATTTCAAAACCACGAGGCTCCAGCAAGTTAACTAGCTCGACAATTTTTTTGCGGTTATTTGTTCCCAAATAGAGTTTCTTGCCTTGAGCGAGATCTGAAATATCGAACTGCATATGGTTGTCCTACTGCCGCTTTTATTGCAATCAAAAGAATGGATTGTCGCGAGTGCGCTGGGGGACCTTGAGAAAGGATTCTGCGATCTTGAGGTCTTCTTTCGTCGTAATTTTGATATTGGTCTGCGGGCCTTCCACGCAAAGCACCGAAACACCACTTTGCTCGACTACTTGTGAATCGTCTGTTGGCTTTCCTTTCATTTTTGCGTAGGCCGTCTTCAAGATGCTCGCTTCAAACAATTGCGGTGTTTGAGCTTGCCACAACCCCTCGCGTGCGACGGTCTCGCTGATTTGGTCGTTGCTGCCGCAACGCTTTACGGTCGCGCGGATAGGCGATGCCAAGATTGCAGCACCGGTGCGATCGGCTGCGGCGATCAATGCATCAAACGACTGCGTAGTCAAACAGGGTCGAGCGGCATCATGAACGCCGATCAGTTTAATTTCCGGCCGTACTTTCTCAAGTGCATTGCGGATACTGTGAAACCGTTCGTCGCCTCCCAATACAATTTCCACACCCAACATCGAAAGATTGCCGGAGTACTTCTCAATGACCATTTCCTTGTCTTCGGTCGAGATTGCCATGATGATTTGGGCAACCCTCGGATGCTCATAGAAAAGCTGAGCGCTGTGCTGCCATACGGGTTTGCCCGACGCGAGTGTGAAGACCTTCTTAAAGTAGGGGTCTCTAAATCGAGAGCTTTTGCCAGCCGCAGCAAGGATGATTGCAATATCTTTCATACCAACTCTTGGGAATCTTTTAATGCGAGTGATGCGGATTCGTGATCCAGGGTATCCGCGATGATTTTGCCGTCACGCAAGACAATATTTCGGCGTGCGTTGCGAGCGACCGAAACATCGTGTGTTACCAAAATGACAGTAAGACAACGATCTTCATTAAGCTTGCGAAACAGTTCGATCACTTCACGGCTCGTTTTAGAGTCTAAGTTTCCCGTCGGTTCATCCCCCATCAATATCGATGGTTCCGTTGCCAAAGCGCGAGCAATTGCCACCCGCTGCTGCTGACCTCCAGAGAGCTGGCCCGGATGATGATCCAGTCGATCGGATAAGCCGACGAGAGCGAGCATTTCTTTCGCGCGGTCTCGCCTTTGTTTGGCAGTTATCGTGGCTCCATACATCAAGGGCAGTTCTACGTTCTCCATAGCAGAGGTTCGAGCCAGCAAATTGAAGTTTTGAAAAACGAAGCCAATGTGATCATTGCGGATTCTAGCGCGCTGATCCCGCGTCATGCTGACCACCTCCTGGCCGCTAAGCAAGTAACTGCCCATCGTCGGTCGATCCAAACATCCGATGATATTCATGAGCGTTGATTTTCCCGATCCGCTGGGACCGATGAGGGCGGAGTACTCACCTCGTTCCATATTGAGATCGATCCCGTCCAATGCACGCACTTCCACTTCGTCAAGCTGATAGATTTTCGAAGCGCTTTTTACCTGGATCAGGGGTCCAGCTGACGTACTGACTAGGGTGCTCATAACGAACGGCTAGATTGCCTCAGGCCCTCGTTCGCCCGTTCGAATGCGAATGCAGTCGTCCATGGGTAGAACAAAGATCTTACCGTCACCGATTTGCCCTTTTTCACCAGTCTTCGCGCCTTTCAGAATCGCATTGATCGTCGGTTCAACAAATTCGTCATTGACTGCAATTTGAAGCTGAACCTTTCTAAGAAGATTCACAGTGACGTCATGTCCACGAAAGGCCGTTTTTTGCCCCTTTTGCCTTCCAAAACCGAGGCAGTCCAAAACGGTCAAACGAAAGACCTCAACCTCGGTTAAGGCCTCTTGAACTTCCTCCAATCGGCTTGGTTGCACGATTGCAATAATCAACTTCACGGTGAATCCTGACGTATTTGGGCGACCCGACTTAGACGATCTTCAAATTCAGATTGTCACCGCAAAAGGGAAGCGATTCAAGACGGCATTGATTCGTTACATCGCATCTGAATCAGAATCGTGCAGAAAGACCGGCTGACCAACCACGAAAAAGTTGATCATCTCCCGATCGCATTGAAAACTGCGATAGTTGCGCATTGTTTGAAAGACGCTGGTCCGCAACCGTTGCCAACCCCGGAAAGTACCACCATTCGTACCCGCCCGTTGCAACAATGTTTTGCGAAACTCGATAGTTGATAAGCCCGCATATGTCGAACATTGAATTCACTCGAAACCCACTATCGCTTGTATCTACAAAAGTTGTCGCACCATCTGTGGCGTTTAAGGATCCGGATGCGAAATTTCCGTAGAGCCCGATCGCAGTACCAAACCCAACTGTTAGGCGTTGGCTGATGGGTCGGAAGAGGTTCATACCCATTTGTCCGCCTGCGAGGAAGTTATCGGTTTCCAATAGAAAGTTACTGCTAGATACTCCCTTCGTTGACTCCAATCGATAACGCTCGTCATAATCAAACAGTCGAAGCCCGCAAAAAATCTTGGATAACTCATCGCCGGACCAACAGCGATTCAATTCATAGGATGATAAGCGGACTCGATGTGACTGCTGATGGCCGTCCGCTCCATCAAATGAAGTCGCAATGCTCGAGGGAAGATTGGAATCTACCGAACCAATCGCGTTTGACTGCTTATCCCAATGGAACGGGCCAGTGAACTTGAACTCAATACTTTCGATGTTTCCTAAGAGCCTGGAAAAAGTATATCGCCCAGAAATGTCTTGATCGAACCTTTGTAGCCCATCGCCTTGCGAATACGGACCGACAGAGTCATTGCTGCGTCGGAAGCCAACCGCTTCATATCCGACGAGGAAGTTTGGGAGCGTTGGATCAAGCCCTAATCGGTCTAGCCAGCCGATGGTTTTCGTCTCCAATTGCATCGGAGGAGTCGGTGGCGCCGTCGAAATCGATTGTTGTATCGGATTTGCAACGCCACTCCCAATCGGCAGTGCACTCTTGGGATCTGCAAATTCAACCGTCGTCACGACTTCCGACTGCTGGCTTGACGCCTCATTCGAATTAGCCGCTTGGTTTGCCTCTCGATCCGAATCGTTCCTTGCGGGCTGCGTTGACTCAGATGGGAAAGGAGGTAGCGACGGCACTGTCGGTAAGCTACCCGGACGAAGCGCATGCAGAAACACTTCCGAACTCACACCCGATGGAACACTTCCCTGCAGAACCTGCGCAAAGACGTGTCCGCCCGAGCAAACCAACAGCAGGAGTACTTTTGCTAACGTTAAGATCGTCATGCCTACATGAAGCCGATGCGGTTTGAAGCGTGGGACCATCGAATACTTCAGGTGCAACAGGATGTTCAATTAGTTTGATACCGACAGTCTGTCTTTCACCGGAACTAGATAAATTTTTCGGACAAGCTCTAGAATACGTCTAGCGGACTCTTCGCTGTCGGTCGTTCCTCGCACCTCGAAAGTACCGTCCTCATTGCCGAAAATCTTGACTTCGGATCGAGGAAATCCCTGGGCGATCACTTGCCGTATATCATTGACGTCGCTACGACGGGCTTGCGCTCTACCCCACTGCTGAGAGACATTGACCCGAACGACCTGTGGCATTCCTCCAGATTCGGCTGTCCAAAATTGAACCAGCGTCGTCCCGGACTGGTTCCCAACCAAGGATATAGTCCGTTCATTGTGCAAGGCTTTGCAAACGTTTTCGTCCTGCACTGCAATAGCCGTGAGATTGCCCGCTAAATTTATCGTTGTTGCGGCCAGGCACACAAGCTCGACCGTCGCTAATGGCGATTGAATTGGCGTGCTAGCGTCAAAACTCCTTCGCAACTTATCGATGGAATCCATTGGCAAAGATAGACTGATGGGTTTAGCAAGTAATTGCGGTTCTGTACTCGCGCCTAGCGTGTGCAATGCGAAGATGCCTGGAACTGCTTGTGCAATAGCAGATTCTAATGGCTTGTCTGTCGTTGAATGGTAGCCTTCCGATCTACTGGAAATGGCATGCGGTACAAGGGATGAATCGATCTGAACTGGCGGTACAAATTCATCCGACTGATCCGTTGTTGATTGCAAATCCAAATTGGTCGATTGTGCTAAGACAACGGTGTGCGTGATTTGTGTCGGCTTGGATTTTACCAGCTGTGGAAAACGACTCTTCAATTGCGTTACGATGGGAGTTTCTAGTGTTTGAGGAGAGAATTCTCCTGTAGCACTGCTATCTGAAATCGCGATTCGGACCTTGCTCTGTATAGTCGCCATCGTGGATGGTGCACTAGATGTATCCGATTTGCTATCGATTTTTTCAATCACTCTTGGTGGTATCTTTGCCGGTTGGCTCATGGAACGCGGTTGATCAACGCGAATATCGATCAAGTCTGGGCCAGAAACGATTTGGCTTGACTCCGGCGAATCCACATCGCTTAAATTCCGATTCGTTAAAGGGTCTTTTCCTTTATCGGTTTCTGCTATCCGCACTACTAGCGGCCCTTTGCGACTCTTTTCGGATACGTCCGATGTGCGTGGCGGTGCCGACAAATTTAAAAACCCCGATGGCGATTTTTTTTCGTTAGGTACGATACCAGTCGTCGTCAAAGCCGAAGTCGGTAAAGATAAAAAAGGGGGCGGCAGCGTAAATTCTCCCTTCGTAGACGGCGTTGAAGTTTCCAGATTAGGCATCGCCGAAGGGGGCATCGTAATCGAAGCGCTTTTGTTCGCCATGGCTGGCGCTGTCTCGATCCGAGCGGCTGGCAACTTCTCATTCGCGTTAATCATCCGAATTCCAACGGCTTTCACGCCGGGAACATGGTCCATTTTCTCAATAGTTGGTTGGAGTGGCCGCCCATCTTCTGCAAAGAGCGAGAGGGCGGTGTACCCAACAAAAGCGGTTGCAGCGATAGCCAAAACTAGAAGTCTTCGTTTTGCTCGCCGTTGAATAATGATAATTCGATTGCTTTGCATATGCTTTGCCCTGCGCTCATTCCTGTTTGATGTACCGAAACGACGTCGCCGCTTCCGGACTCGCCATTGTTCTTTTTTATCGGTCACAAGGCGTTGCGGAGTTGAGCGATTCTAACGCTTGTAACGATGATAATCACTTTGGATAGATAGCAATTGCAGGAGCAAGCGACCTTGATTCGACTTGTTTAATGCGTATAAACTGCCGAAATGGCAAAAATTCTAATTACCAATTCCGTCCCGACTGAGCCAATCCTCCGCCAAATCCCAAGACGGGTTGCGAACTGGTGCAACCACGAATTTTCGCTGACTTCGACCGGGGAAGCCGTCGATGCGTGGGTGGTATACGACAATTTGCTAATACCTGAAACGATTCGAATCGATCGTCGCCGCACCATGCTGGTAACAGCAGAACCACCCAGCATTCGGCGTTACCGCTCTGTTTTTACAAGTCAGTTTGGATCTGTTCGTACAAGCCACGCGGCTGTTGACCATCCCAACGTCGAACGAGGACACGAAGCCCAACCCTGGCACTATGGGATGCACCCTTGCCAATCGCATCCTCAAATTTTGGACTACGATGCTCTTGCTTCGTTTGCTCCGCCCGCCAAGACAAAACTCTTAAGTGTTATTTCGAGTAACAAGGTTGTCACAGACGATCATCGACAGCGACTGCGATTTGTCGAGAAACTCAAGTCAGCTTTCGGCGACCAGATCGACGTGTTCGGTCGCGGAATACGCGATATGCCTGACAAAGCAGATGCGATATGGAACTACAAGTACCATATCGCGTTGGAAAATGATCATTCCGAGTACTATATGTCCGAGAAACTGCTCGATGGTTTCCTGGGATGGAGCTTTCCGTTTTACTCTGGTAGCACGTATGCCGACGACGTATTTCCCAAGGGCAGCTTTGCTCGAATCGACATGTACGATCCCGATCGTTCGATAGCGACAATCCAATCAAATCTGCAGTCGAATTCCTATGAGAGGAGCCTAGAATCGATTGGCAAAGCTCGCACTCTCGTTCTGGATGAACTCAATTTGTTCGCCGTGCTCTGCAAAGCTTTTGACTCGATGAATTCCAGAGTTCTCGAGCTACCTCCAAGAAATGCGAAGTCGACAACCTTGCTTCCAAAAAGGGAATCTGTGCGACTGAGTGTTCGTAGGCTCATGCGAGCTATGTCGTTAGCTGCCTAAGGACCGTGAGAATCATGAATCAACCTGCCGTATCCATTGTATTACCTGTTTTCAATGCCGGGAGGCATCTTGTGACTGCGATTGGCAGCATCGTTGACCAAACATTTCAAGACTGGGAATTGATCTGCGTCAATGACGGTAGCACCGACCAAAGTTCGTTAGTTCTCGACTGGTTTGCTAACCGTGACGCGAGGGTTCGTGTAATCCATCAAGAGAATGGTGGTGTGGTTTCAGCCGCGAATCGTGGCCATCAAGCGGCTCGAGCGGATCTCATTTGTCGCATGGACGCAGATGATATAGCCATGCCCAACAGGTTGTCCCACCAAGTGGATTTTATGAACAGCCACTCGGAGCACGTGGCAATCAGTGGTTCCATTCTAGAAATGGATGTCGATTCGGAACCACTCGGACTTCAAACGCTCGCAACCGATCACGAGACAATCGTACAAAGATTGCTTAATCGTGAAACGGGTCTTTTTCAACCAGCTAGCATCATGCGTGCAAATGCATTCCGAAAAGTTGGCGGCTATCGTCGCGAGTACCAGTGGATCGAAGACCATGATTTGTGGCTCCGGCTAAGTCGAGTCGGTCGCCTAGGAAACACAACCGAATTGGTTCTTTGCTACCGCCAGCATGCTTCTAGCGGTACCTGGCAAAAGTCCAATCGACAACGCGACCTTATGACCCAGCTGTTGCGTGAAGCCTACTCACAACGTGACATTCCTGGCACAGAAAGAACGCTTTCGACCCCCCCTTCGCGATCATGCGCTGGCCCAGGCAAGTGGGCTCGCAAGGCTATACGCGGAGGGTATCCACGAACTGCATTGAAGCATTTGCGGGAACTTTGGAAAACGAATGGGCTTACTTGGTACACGATGCGTATGTTTGCTGAAGTTGGTCTCAGGTTGCCCGCCGCTGCGCGATCAAATCGGCGAATCCCAAGCGCCATCCGAGTTCCCAGCTTAGATAAGTGGAATGGTATCGCGTCGACAATTGGTTGTGCAACGCATTAAGGGATTGCCGCGAGGGGCCATTCGGCCATGCCGCAGGACTTTGGCTCCGGCGGAGCCACTTCTGTTAGCCGAATCGCGCAAGCCACCCTGTTTTTCAACACTAGGGACCGACCTCTCAAACAATCCGCTCTAGCCCAACTTCAACACAAACAAGTGGGGTTGCAACAAAGTGTAGCTCGGCACTCCGTGCCGAGAAAAACGGCACGGAGTGCCGTTCTACACTGTGGCCATCCCCAAATTTAGGTCTTGCTGAAGCACTAGTGGAATCTAGGGTTTGTCTTTCGGAATCGACACCTTGACTTCAGCACAAAAAATCGCTTTCGGATCACCCCGTTCTGAGAGTGTGACTGCTAAGTGTTCAATAGTTCGAGGTGCAATTCCTTGAAAGAGAGAGGAACTGCCACAGGTGATTGAAATGGGTTTGTCGAGATCAACCATAGCGTCGCTCAAACGAACGGAAACTCGGTCGGCGTCTTTGGTCTGTATGTCGATCGTGTTATTGGATCGTGTTGCGACAATCTCTGCCCGTCCCTGGATGTCCATTGGTTCGATCGCTAGCCAGTAGAATCGATTTCCTATTACATCGTCCTGCTTCCACACAATGCGAGTTGGAATAGGATTGCGATTCCATTTGGCCATCCATGGGATCGCAACCGCATCCTCGCGATCCATCCAGTGACCTTTGCCTGCATGGATCCTGACCTCGTGGTTGTATCCATCCGGATCGTCGCGATGCAAATCGGCCATTTTCTTTTCCCACTCGCTTGCTGTTTTGTTGCGATTATAAGCAGCGTCCTTTTCGCCCATATGAAGAGTGAAAGGAAGATTACGAAGGCCTAATGGGGACGTCTCGTTTGGGTGGCCAGCCATCATCGATGCTGCCGCCCAACGGTCCGCCATGCGTGGAGCAAGCTGATACACACCATCACCACCGGCAGAATAGCCCATGATGTAAATTCGGTTTGGATTCACGTCTTCCAACACAAGCATGTTCTCGATCAACCTGTCAAAGAATCGATCGATATGCGATTGATGCCATAAATCCCAAGTATCCGTTGGTGCTCGAGGAACGACGTATACCCCTTCCTCAAGTCGATACAGTTTCTTTTGATTTTCCCATTGCTGATCATTTACTTTCGTAGGTGCTCCGCCACCGCCATGCATGGAAATAAACAGGCTACGACCCGTTGAAGGCTTTTCGCCAAAAACTTCGTAGGAAAATCGCATCTTCAATTCCCCCAGCGTCAAAACGCGAGCAGACATTTCCTCTGAACGGGAGGAGCGAATCCGTTCGACGTGGTCCCTCCACAAAAGTTGGGTTGCCTCCACAACGTCTTTCTTGGCGAGCGGAACGATTGCAAACGGCTGCTCGGCAATGAGTGGTCGTTCGTCCGTTGGAAGCGTGAGGAATTTGGCCAACGAAGCGACAGCTGTAGCAGATCTATTTTGCTCGTTGGCCGATACGGAAACTTCGGTATCGAGACTAACCGTAATCGGGCGATCGCGTTGTTCCGAAACAAAAGTACTTTTGTTTGTATTTTCCCCATCCCGAACTTCCAAACTATATTTTTTGCCTATTGGCAAAACAACATTGAGATAATCGTTTGCATCGAAGCGTTCGTCCTTGGTTGTCCCCTCCAATACCAGCTTGCTATCGGCGTCGAAGACCTTTACGGCCGCAGCAAGCCTTAGTCCAGTCGCCCGATCCAGAACACGCAACAGTATTCGCGTCGAACCCTCGGGCGGTTTGGCTCCACGGTCGACATAGCGGTCAGTAACATTGACAGCGCTGATGTAATCGATCGATCTATCCCAGACCAGCGGGAAGTGAACTGGCGTCCGTTGGAAACTGACTGCATAAATCGCATTCATCGCGTCATCGCGTTTGGCGGTCGAAGCACGATCTAGAAACCAAGCTTTGTCCAAATCGTCGCCATTGGGTTCGGCAGCACCTGTGAAATGCCAACCGTCATCCCATACTTCCACCCACGAGTGGTTTCCGCTCTTGTCTGACCAAAGTGGCGTTCCCACAAATCTTGCTGGAATACCAAGCGCTCGGCAAGCATCAATTAACAACACCGAGAGACCAGTGCACGAAGCGGTCCCCGAATGAATCGACTCGTACGGACTCTGATCGGCTTTGGGACGTTTGGTCGAGTACTTGACATTTAAGAGCGGGAACAGCTTTTGATTGAGACGGGCGGCAGCTAGTGCAGGCGTCTTGGCCCCTGCAATGAGAGGTGCAAAGCGTTCACTAAAATCCTTGCGCCACGAATCGCGGCGCTCATTGATATTCGCATACGGCAACACGTTATTAAAGAAGACCTCTTTGGGTATGTCATTCCTCCACGGTGACTTGTCCCACGCGAGGTAGGCTAAACGAACTTCTTCCAACAAGAATTCCGACGTCAAAGTCCGCAAATCCCGTTCAGGCATGTTTGCAATCAGAAACTCCATTCCCTCTCGCTGTTCGATGGGGCTGGAGTCCAGTGCTCGACGTAATTGCGTCTGGTTCTCACCCGCTCGATGCAACGCTTGTTGGACAAGTCCATTTTCCATAGACTTCCAGATCTTAGAGTCCTGTCGCACATTCCAAAGCTCCTGCGATTCTGCGCCAGTGGAAACTATCACCGATGCTTGATAGCCGTCCGCAGTGGCGCACATTGTAAATTTTTCAGAACCAATTCCAGAGCCAGCCACAAAATCAAGTTCTGAAAAACTCTTAGCCCACTTGCCATGCGCTGCATGAAAAGCCCGTTGGCGATGGTAGACTTCCATCAGCAAATCGCGGCTAGCAAGACTTGAATCCGGATTGAATTTAACAGTCCCTGGCAACTCGTTCGAGAACTGAACGAAGCCCCAGCGTTCTGGCCGATGCATATCGATGATTCCCTGGGGTGACCAAACCCAATTGTCTTCTTTTGTATTAGGAACTTTCTTGTATTTGCCATCGACTGATTCGAATTGCCACTGGACTCTCGAGAAATCAATTCGCCATTTCTTTCCGTTTTGCGGAGGAGCAACTCGATGCGATTGCGTCGAAAAAGCAGACCAAGGGATCGCAATCTCGACACTCCACGATGAATCTTGATCGCTAGGGTCATTGAGTGATCCATTGAGATGAACGCCAGTCTTGAGGCCTGAAAATTCCCATTGGTTCTCGGCACCGCCTCCGTCTTTATAGGGACGAGGCATGAACAAATCCCAAGTGGTATTGAGGGTGTTCAGCTCGAGTTCGTAGTATTCGTGGTTGTCGCTATCTGGATCAATGAAAACTTCGAAATCGTTATCTTGAAAGATGACGGCATCATGCTCTGTGATATTACCTTGCAGATGGGGTTCGAAAAGCTCCGCCGCAATATAGAAATTGTCATTGTCCCAAAGCATCTTTGCGCGCGTTCGGAACCTGGGCAACGGCTTTTTAACTCCTTCAATATCAACAAAGTCTTCCGTCCATGGAGCCGCTTTCCATGACTCCTCATCCAGATTGCCATCGATCTGAAGTGGAGCGCTCGCGGTGCCGCAAACGTAACCGTTGGGCATGATCTTTTTCATGTGCGCCCAATCCCCCTCGCCGCCAATGGCATCGTGTGCCTCGACGTAGAACAGCAAAAGGAAAGAAAGATACGCAGCAGAAGGTAGAGCGCTCGAATGAAAAGTACGCATAGTTGCAATCCTTTATCTGGCTAAGAAGTGAAGCTGGAATGATAGCTTACCTGAGACGAAATGGATAGTTTACCAACTAATCCTGGATCGACTTAAGCAACGCTACGCCAAGCTTGGAGCCCTGTTTCGAAGCGTCAAAAGCTCGTAACTGCACGCTAAACTCGTGCTGGCGTGGGTCCTTGTCACCAACAAGTTGGTTGGATCGGGTGTAAAGGTTCTGCTCTGCAAACCCAACCGACTCCCTAAATGGTTGCGGTACCGGCTTGTTAAGCACTTTCACGCCTGCCCCTGGGCCTTCGTTGACCTCGACTCGGTACAAACCTGGGTATTCGTCTTGCCCACCAGGGCTAATGGTCCATATTTGTCCAGGTTCAAGAGGATCTGTCCCGATGGCACCCTCGCTTTGCAACTCCGGTGTCGAAACGAATTTCCCGACCCCGTCATCGCCCATGACAAAGCTGAAATGCGTATTTCGAAACTCTCCGCTCCGACCCTCTTTTGCTGCTCTTTAACGCAGCGACGGCATTCCATTGCGATGCGAACCGCCCACTCCAAGTCCTCATCGGTAGACATGTTTACAAATATGCGAGCGACGGTCGCTCTACCGCCCGAGATCAAATGCGAATAGGCTGAGACCTGCTGGAACAAGTGACTTTTGCCTGTACCGCGTGGCCCCAGCTCCACCAAGTTGTAGTTTCGCTCCACGAACGGCACCATGCGCAACAGGAACGCGTCTTTTGCATGCTCGCTAAGGCTGTCCGCCGCGATACCAATACTGCGTAGTAAAAACATCTTTCAGTCGGCAGTAGTAAACTGAGCCCGAGCTGCCGCCAGCATTTCCAAAACATCACGTTTAGACAACTGGATCTCGCGAAGACTATCGATTGCAAACGGCCTACCGCTCTTTTCCTGCGCAATGGCAGCATCGTAGGTAAGTCCGATCTCCGCATAAAAACCGCCGGTCAGCATTCGCTCGTGTTCGTTAACCATTTCAGGGTTAATTCGCACGTCGTTAAGCTGTAAACTTGGTAACGTCGCCAAATAGAAATCTGTACGGGCATCGAGCCTAGCAGTGATCAAATCGATGATACGAATCTCGCCCTTTTCTCGTGAACGCGATTTAAAAAGTTCTTCCTCGCCAGCCTTGACCGTACGATTGGCAATCTGCGTTTGAACGATCTTGATCCCCTCTTCAATTTCTTCCTGGTCCGTGCTACCGCAGTAGCGAACAAGCAGAAAATCGACCACATACGTTGGGACAGGGAATTGGCGGCTAAAGGTACGCAAGCTGAGCTAGCGGGCTTAGTTGGTCCCAAGACTTCGGCGCTTGCCGAAAGTGATCCCGGAAATCGATCCCTAAGGTTGGAAGGTAAAGTTGATTGCTAGGCACCACGAACGGTACTTTCTGCTCAACCAACCGTTTTCGTTGGTATGCATCAATATGATCGCAAATATAGACCAAGTCCCCATCAAAAATGGCATGAAAATGCTCGAAATGCTCGCGTAATTCAACAGGCGAGATAGTCTCCTGTTTTGTGGCAATGGCCGCCAAAACGTTTCGGTCGAGGATCCGGAATACGTCAAATTCAAGGTTCTGACGAAGATACAACGGGAGCGTGCGTGCCCCTGGCCAGGCAAGGTTCATCGATGGCAGAGCAAGATAGCCAACTCGACGCCATGCTGCCAACGCAACGTTAAAAGCGGCATTCTGCGTGCAACGAGGGTCGATTTCCAAGCCGAAAAGTTGTCGCGGATGCCTGCCTTTACGGCCTACGCCTCGTCGAGGCTTTATTCGGCCATGCGCAGTGCCACCAGCCGTTCGAGCATCGCCACCACGAAATGCCCGCTACCCATGTACAGGTCGAGGCATTTCAATTCTTGTGCGGTCTTGGGCCAGCCGTCGAATATGCCAGAACTGATAGGTCCAGCCCAATGTATCAGACGCCGTAAATACATCGACTGGTAAACCGCTGATTAGCTTTTCCAGCTGCTGCTGATGCTCTGGTGGTAGTGAGATATCAAACACTGGCGACTCAACGCGGAAAATCTGCGGTAACATGCTGGTCGCCACTCGAGCTGCCAGCTCCCATTTATTCCTCAAGCCATGCTCTTGTGCCAAGTCTTCGGCTTCGTCCATCGAGATGGCAATTAAGTCTTCAGTTTTCAGTTCTCCGTTTTTCAATCGCGGGTGTTGGTAGTGTAATTTGATTGGGATCGCACTCTTGAGGCCGGTTGTTAATCCACAAAATGATCGGGGTCGAAGTTGCTTTTGCACGCTCGATTACCTTTTTGGCTGCCTGCTGAAAAGCTGCATCGGCGAGCTCGAAAAGGGATCGTGTTTCGGAGTCGTTACTTTTCATAATCCGTCGGTCTCCTGTCGGTATTGGTCCTCGCTAACGCATCGGGCTTTATTTGTCCACCAGCCCGATGCGTAAGCGAGGGGTCATGCGTAATCGAGGGTTTATGCTCTGCGTCTCGCTCACGCGTCGGGCTAATTGTTGTGCGGATGTCAAGAAGTTTGTTTGTTTTTCGACCTTGCGCGTCCAGTGTGTAGTCAATAGCAGCCAAAAGTGAGTCATCATCATTTATAAATCGAATGCTTCCTCGCTCGGTCCACCAGTTCTCACGAATAACATTAGCCCGAAGCGTCAGCGAGGATTCGGGTACATCCTCGATTACACTTCGGGCTTGTTTTTGGGCTGATTGCCGTTTGGCTTCCAAGTTTTTCAGACAGCGAGTGGCCCATGCTTTTAGGTCAATACGGACCTTCTTGGGTTTTACATCAGCAGCCAATACGACAACATGAATATGATTCGATCGACAATTGACTGCGTGTAAGTGCCAGCCACGATGCTCGCAAGTTTCGGAAATTTGCTGTTCGACTGCGCTACGCTGCTCTTTATCCAAGAGGCATGCCTCTTCGGTCATTTTAGCTTTGGACTCGAGTTCCAATATCGGATCGGGTAACTGCCAACCACGGTGATACTCGGTCCATCCGCGAGCATCGCCCGGCAACCACGTTCCGTATGTGCTCCATGTTAGAAAGAGTGCTGGTGTGTCGTTCATAGGAAATCCTTGATGAAAGGTCCTCGCTTACGCGTCGGGCTAATGTTACTGAATTCCAACTGGGTTCATAGGAAATTCTCGCTTACGCTTCCGGCTAATGTTACTGAATTCCAGCTGGGTTCATAGGAAATTCTCGCTTACGCTTCCGGCTAATGTTACTGAATTCCAAGTGGGCCTTTTTCGAGTGTGGCGATGAGTTGCTTTTGCACATCGTTGATCCACTCATCAATTTCCGCTTCGCTTTTCAGAGTTCGTCTAGGCAGCGACGCAAGCTCTTCACCTTGTTTTGCCGGAATCCCCAACCGCTGCATGGTTTTGCGGATCTGGATTCGCTGGGGTGTAGGAACCGTTGTCGATTCGACCTTGAACGTGGCTTTGCTGATAGCTTTGCGTTCGATCTCCTTGGGATCGAGCGTAGAGCCGCGATCGTCGACGGCTCGGATCAGTCCAGCGAACAGCAGAACATGCAATCCACCATCGACCGAGTCGCCAGACCAACCCTAAGGGGCCCCTTCAAACTTGTCCCGAACCTCGGCTCCCTTTTTGCCCGGACCAATAAATGCCAGAATCGTTTTGCATACCGGGTTTTGAGCAAGCTCGCCCTCAAAGCCCACTGCCTTAAGAGCATCCGGTGCACCCTTCTTGGCATTGGCGTACACTTTCCCCCAACCATCGTGATCGAAAACGCCAAAGTGCCGAAACAGTCGTTGCAGCGCTTTTTCCGCTGCCTCGCCAATCATGCCCTGTAAGTCATTACCAGTTACCTCGGTCCCACCACCTTGAAATACACGGGCTCCCGAGAACCATTCGTCCAGCAACTCACGAATCTTTCCTTCTGCGGTCTGCTTCGTGGTCTCGATTGCGGTCTTGGCCTCTAAACCTTCCGCAGTGTTCGGCGATCCACGTTTGTCCAACGTGGCGGTGGCGGCTTTGATATCAATCAAATGATGGTGTAAGTCGCCGGCGGATCGTTTTGGGATGAACACAAAAACGGAGGGGGACTCGTAGATGCTTTAGCGTTAGCTGACGCGTACTCTTGGAACGTTTGCCGAGACAATTGCCGTCCACGATCGCGGTAGCAATCTCTTGTGGCATAGCCATTGGGTTAGGCACTTGCTGTAGCAGTTGCCGCAAATCTTCGAGCATGATCGAACGGGCAAGGTGGGTACTGCCTCGATCGAAGCGGAACCCGAACCGGGTAAGGTTCTCGTCCCTTCAGTTAACGGTTTTCAGCATGCGTTGCCCTTTGGTCGCTTGCTCGGCCAGAAAGGGGATTGATCGTGGAATCGGGCGACCGCGGAATGCCACTCATGTTGTCGTTGATGATCCGTTGGGTTAAGGCCGTTCGGCTAATGAATAATCCAGCTTAGACCGCAACCGGTGCAGAGATGTGAGGATGGGGTTGGTAGTCCAGCAATTCGAAATCTTCAAATTCGTAGTCGAGTATACTTGTTCGCGTGTTTTTGATAACCAGTCTGGGAGCTGACCGGGGGGCTCGTTGTAGTTGCGTTCTCGCTTGGTCAAGGTGATTGTCATAGAGGTGCACATCACCCAGCGTGTGAACGAACTCGCCAAGTTCTAAGCCGGTTGTCTTGGCCATCATGGCGGTCAGCAATGCGTACGAAGCAATATTAAAAGGAACTCCCAAGAAGAGGTCCGCGCTGCGTTGGTAAAGTTGACAGCTTAGACGACCATTGGCCACATAAAATTGAAAGAGTAGGTGGCAGGGTGGCAATGCCATTTGAGCAACGTCGGCAACGTTCCATGCGCTTACAATCATACGCCTCGAATCAGGAGAATTACGGATCTGCTGTTCCACCTGTTTGATTTGGTCAATGACTCTGCCGTCTGGGCATTGCCAGGAACGCCATTGTTTTCCATAGACCGGACCTAGCTCGCCGTTTTCGTCAGCCCATTCATCCCAAATCGACACTCGGTTATCCTTGAGGTACCGAATATTAGTCTCGCCCCTCAAAAACCAAAGCAACTCATAAAGAATACTGCGCAAGTGAAGCTTCTTTGTCGTGAGCAATGGGAAACCCTCCGACAACCGAAATCGCATTTGAGCCCCGAACAGACTTCTTGTACCTGTCCCTGTTCGGTCACTTTTGATATCTCCACTGTTGAGTACCAGCTGCATCAGGTCCAAATAGGGCTGTTCCATAGATTGCACCTGACTTCATTGTGTTGTCCAAAAGGTTGCATTGTAACAAGTCGCGCACGTTATTGCTTTCGTGTTTGAAGTGTCCAATGCCGATCGCTCGTCATGGTAACGCAGTCGCCAGACAACCCAACCTTCAAGACAAGGTCTCGCATTTCAGAAAGGCTGAGGGCTGCATGAAGACTCTGACGGAGCATCTGCCTAGAACCGTCGCTATAGTTTGAAGCGTAAGTTAACAACAGCCAATCAAGTTGCTCTTGGCTTTCAGGGCGACATAGATCACGGACGAACAAAAGTCCACCTGGTCTCAGGACTCGCAATGCTTCGACCAAAAACGAATCGTGCGACGGCAAATGATGTACCAACGAGTTGGACATCACGGTATCGAAAAAACCGCCTTCGAAAACCAGCTTCTTGACATCGCTGAAATGCAACTGGATTCTAGAGGTTAGGTTATTGACCTCCAATTGGTAACGAGCCAGATCAAGCATGATTGTCGAAGCGTCAGCCGCCATGACACGAACTTCTTCATCCCGCTGGCAAAGTTCAATCGGAATGAGCGCAGTCCCCGTCCCCAGATCCAGGCAGTCGATGCCGATGGGGCCAGCGACTAAAAGATCCGTGACGAAATTGCGATTGACTGACTCGTGATCCATCGCATCATATTCAATGGCTTCGTCGCGGTCATCCATGACCTCAGGTTCAAGAACTCGTTCTAGCATTTTTTCCTCCCAAATATGCTTAACAACAGGAGTCGGCAGGCGAGTCGCTCGCGCCGCGTCGGCGCGGTCCTGGAATCTCTTTCCCAGTAAATGTGATCCGATTGTTTGCATCCACAAACACCACTTTCGGATCCGGCACTTGTATTTCC
>CAMDKL010000041.1 GCA_945900945.1 Pirellula staleyi DSM 6068 | reverse complement strand
ATCGAAAATACGCTCCATTGGTGCTTAGATGTGACGTTCCGCGAAGACGAAAGTCGGCTACGAAATCGGTTCGCAGCGGAGAATCTTGCATGGTTAAAAAGATTCGCTATTGGCCTTATTAAACAGAATGCAAGCAAAGAAAGTATCGCCATGCAACGTCGAATGGCAGGATGGAATGACAACTACTTGACGCAACTACTTGGCCTACAAACACTTTAGTGTGCGTTTGCCCTGTGATCCCAGGCGATATTTAGGCCGCGCGTTTTTGGTCGACGGTGATTTCGCCTCGGTCGCCCACTTCTTCAAATCGTACAGAAACTTGGCGTGACACACCGCTTTCTTGCATGGTAATACCGTAAATCATGTTGGCGGCGGTCATTGTTTTTTTGCTATGTGTCACAACAATGAACTTGGTTGTATCGAGGAACTCTTTCAGTACGGTAACGAATCGCCCGATGTTGGCTTCGTCAAAAGGTGCGTCTACTTCATCCAGAATGCAGAATGGACTTGGGCGGTATTGAAAGAACGCCATGATCAACGCAACTGCCGTTAGAGCCTTTTCACCGCCGCTGAGCAGCGAATTGTTAAGCGTTGTCTTTCCGGGAGGTGTCGCAATGATTTCGATGCCGCTGTCCGGGTCTCGCTCGTCCTCAAGCACAATATCGGCAAACCCGCCGCCAAAAGAGCGGCGATATAGTTCTTGGAAGTTCTTTCGTATCGTAGTTAGAGTTTGTATGAACAAGTCGCGCGAGTCCACGTCGATTTTAGCCATGGTCTGGATCAAGCTGGATTTGGCTTTGTGCAGATCCTCGTAGTGGTGAGAAAGTCGGTCGAATCGAGATTGGAGTTCGTCCAATTCAGTAAGGGCTTCCATGTTGACACTTCCTGCTGACGCGATCTCGTGCCGAAGTTGAATAATTTCCGAATCGATAGCGGAGCGGTCCCAATCGGCCACGACCGGCATTCCGTTTGAGCTTCCGAGCAAACCGACAAACCATGGATGCTCCGTCCTGAATTCCTCGGCGATCGATGGGCTACCATCCAACGTTTTGGTTAGACTAATATTGCCGTTTAAAAATTCGCTCGCAGCCTGGACCAGCGTATCTAAATTGAGTTGGTACTCGTGGGCATAGTGATCATGCAGCTGTTCCCACTGTTGATTCAATTGCAATTGCTGCTTTGCGATCGATTGGATTTTATCTTGTGCTTTTTCAATGTTGCGTCGAGCGTTTTCACCATTGAGGATCGCCTGCTGAAGGATGCCGTTTTGAGATTGTATTCGGTCAACTGATTCCATTCGTTTCACATCGACGGATAAAATAAGTTCTCGAGCGTTTGCGGACCGAGTTTGGAAATCAGCGGTCGCGGTAATCGCGGCAGCAATTCGATTCGCAATGGACAACAAGGAGTCTTCTGATTGGACAACGCTCCTGTTCCGTTCCGCTGAATCCAATTGCATTTGCTCCATGGTTACTCGAAGGCCAACAGCGCGTTGTTCGAGTCGAGCCAACTCGATCCTACGTTCCGTTACGATGGCTTGTTCGGTTTGCATCGTTCGCTCGCATTGCGTAAACTCCAGGGAGATCGCATCGCGAAGTTGTTCCAAATCGCGAGATCGCTTTAGGTCTTTTTCGATTGCGGCCTCCACATCGCTAATCAATGCATGGACTTCGGTCAGTCGGTTCAAAGCATACTGAAGACTGGTCCGATTTGTTTCAAGCGAGCCGATCAACTTATTTCGATGCTGTTGGATAGACTCCAGTCGAAGATCGCAGGCCGTCAATTCTCTTGATGTCGAGTGAGCGGCAGCGTCTTTGGATCGCAACGTCGACTCTGTTTCTCCGATCCGGATTTGTGCAATGGCTACCGCAGCCGTCGCTTCCGAAAACAGTGCTTCAACGTGTTTGATTTCCTCCCTGGCAGATTGCATTTCACTTCGACGCGAGACCAATCCCAATCCCGTCTGCAGTGAACCGAGCGTTATACTTCCGTCGCTATCGACTAATTGGCATTCGGCTGTTACGAAGCGCAAACCAGCGCCACGAAAATGGCTTAGTTCCAGGGCAGTGGAAAGCGTGTCCACGAACCAAGTGGTTCCAAGAAGGAATCGGATCAGCGGCTCATAAGCATCGTCAAAATGAGTCATTCTATCCGCTCGTCCCAAAACGCCGCGTAGGCCGTCGAGTTGGATTTTCTCGCCCGAGCGACGACTGGTCAGTCGATCCATTCGGAGCATGGTTACTCGACCTTCGACGGCCAAACTACCATCGTTTATCCAATCGATGATTTGGCCGTTGCTCAGTACGATTGCATCTGCGTGCGAACCCAGCGAAACGTCGATGAGGGGTGCTAAATGCATTTCGGTACTGAGTAAGTCTGCCACCAAGCCGAGTACCGTTCCCCAAACGTTCGATACGATCGCATTTGAGGGATGAACCAGGTCCTGGTCTGGACTTTGATTGCCGCGTGCCAACCGTAGGAGTTGTTGGCCACCTCTGCCTGCACCGGTGAATTGTTCTTCAAGTTGTTCGAGCACATTGAGACGCTCGCGAACACCGTGTCGTCTGCCTTGTAGCACTGCAAAATGCTCTTGAGTTTGCGAAAGCGCGCTGCGTTGCATTCGAAGCAGTTCTTCCTCTTCCTGTTTGGCGATGGCCGCATGTTCGGCGGCTTGGGATGCGCTTTGTCGCGTTGCGACCGCGTCTTGGATGGCCTGTTCGGCCAGTGCCAGCTCTGCGATGGCCAGTGTTACCGACTGTTGCTGTTGATCGATTGATTGTTGTATCTGCTCAATATGCAGGCGGTATGCAGCCAGTTGAGAGCGATTGGTTGACAAAGCGTCTCGGATCTCCCCCTGTTCCGCTTCGGCCGAATCCATTCCGGACCTAATGGTGCTTAGTTCCAATTGGAGATCGCGCCAGCGCTTTTCACTTTCCGAAAGCTCGCCATTCGCAACCATTCGAGTGTGTTCGATATCTTCGAGTTCGGATCGTTTTTGCTCCATTTCCTCAGAGGATAGGCATGCTCTCTGTTGCAGCAAAACGATTCGCTCTTGCAACACAGTCCGCTCAGCTACAAGTTCGGTGCATCGTTCGGTCGAGGAATCAAAACCATTGTCGGCAGAAATCAATTCCCGTTGTGCGTTGAAATATTCCGTTTGAATAGCGTCTTGGTCTTTTTGCAGCTTTTGCAAAATCGCCTGTTCCGCGACCACAACGGATTGCAGACCAGTTAATTTTTCGGAGAGTTCGACAGCAGCAAGTTCGGCATCCTCGTGTTGTTTCTCGTACCTATCTCGATCCTGTTGTAGCGACATTCGATCGATCCAGCCCAGTTGCATCCGTTTGGTCTGCATCGTCAGGGTCAACTCGCGATAGCGTTGTGCTTTTGTCGCTTGACCTTTCAGTGTGGCGAGTCTTTTACCAACTTCATCGACGATGTCGTTGAGTCGGATCATGTTCTGATCGACTCGCAGCAAGCGTCGTTCTGCTTCAACTTTTTTTGCCTTGAATCGCGATATGCCAGCAGCTTCTTCAAAGATTCCGCGTCGATCCTTGGCCGAAGCCTGGAGCAGTCGATCCACTTTGCCTTGTTCAATCAGGCTATAGGCATCGACTCCCACGCCAGTACCACGAAAAAGATCTTTCACGTCCTTGAGGCGGCAGGGCTGGCCGTTGATAGCATACTCACCCTCACCGTTTCGGAATACGCGGCGACTCACTTGGACTTCGTCGGCATCGTGGCTGAAGACTCTGGTTGTGTTGTCCAAGATCAAGATGACTTCGGCGCTGTTGGCTGGCTTGCGTCCGCCTTCTGCCGAGCCTTTGAATATGACGTCCGTCATATCGGCCCCTCGCAACGCTTTTGCGCTTTGAGCACCCAACACCCATTTCACGGCATCGACAACATTCGACTTTCCGGAACCGTTAGGCCCGACTACGACCGTTATCCCCTCAGGAAAATCGAATCTCGTTCGATCTGCAAAACTCTTGAAGCCAACTAGTTCGAGGGCTTTGAGCATGGGTTATTACCGAGATCTTTTAACGGTGGTTGGGACTTGAAAGAGTGGTTCATCGGTTGAGCATTGCGGAAAGCTCTTCATCCGACAGTTCGTGATTGTTCGGCAATTCCTTTTCATTGGAAACTCTGTCATTGGAATGCGTTTCATCCTTGGCTGTTTCTCCTTTGGCTTTTCTCCACGAGGCATCTCGCAAACCGACGGCTGACCACCAACTCGATTTTTTAGCGGACGTGTGTCCTATACTTGCATGATCTACGCTGACTTCTTTCAAGTCGCGAAAGGCCTTGGCTGCTTGGTTTGCAGAGTCAACCATTTGAATATCTTGGTTATGCAATGGATTCATGGCTACCGGAGTTGACAGAGTCTGGTCTAGGGCCAGCTGATTCACCGTATGAACCACATCGTTGTAGTTGGCTTGAATATTCCCTAACCCACGTAAAATCGAGACAATATCGCTGGCCACCATCGCATTGCGAATCTCGCCATTGTTGTGCCGTTTTGTTAACTTGATTTGATCGTCCAACATGGGAGTTAACGTTAGAAACGGAGTTGGTGATACGGGCGAGCTCAATGAGACGGCGATGTTATTTCCAAAAAGGATTACTTCCTTCTGCTTTTGCAGCGAGACGGTCAGCAATGGAGTGGAGCTCGGGACCTGTACAAATTGAAAGGTCTTTCCGATAACCACCCCTTTAACGCTCATGTCGGTTGGATTGCGAAGTCGAATTGCTCCAAAGGCACCGAATCGCAAATCGGGGTCAGGCTCCTGCAATAGTTGTTCCAACGCTTCGCGAGCTGATGAGTCGTCGTTGACAACCAGTCCGACCAAGCACAGTTCTCGAGCGGCTGGCGTCGATTGCGCTAATTCGAGAAGGACGGGTATCGATTCTTTGCAATCCAAATAGGCAAGTGAGTAAGCCGAGTAGAAACGAACCTCTTTGTCACTCGAGGATAGACCGCCGATCAAGGTTTCCTTGGCCGCGTCGGTTCCTATCGCTTCCAACTCTGCGGCGGCTCGGCGGCAGGTCGCCGGATCCGCGAGCAGCTTCCGACAGCCTAGCAAGCGTTCTTGCTGTTCAGTCAGCGTTTCGCCAAATCCTGTGCACTTGATGACCGACATGAAGTGAGCTGAATCGTGTCTGTACTTTGGGACGGTTCTAATGTCTACGAACGAATCGCTCTTCCCCTCAGCGACCATCTTCTGTTTGTTGGAGTCTTTAAAAAAGTATCGCGAATTGATGGCTTTTTCAATCGCCTTCGTAACAATGGCATGTCGAAACTCAGAGTCAACCTTCAGTGCAATTGCCTGGTCTTGTTTTAATCGAGCTCCACCGATCACAACGCCCTGCAGAGGTGTTATTTCTGGTTTTCGGGTGAAACTGGTGGGCAGAATAACGACTTCGCCGTTTGCGGTCGCTTTCGGTTCGCTCGTGCGCAAACGGCCCTGCAGCATTGCCATTTCGCAAAGCCGTGACTCAAGTATGTATCCTTCGGCCAAATTGGTCGCCAAGCACTCCGTCGAATTCTCGACTTGAACATCGAGAATATCACCCTTGGAATCGCAGGGGTTTGCAATGATGCGAAGCTTGACCAAGGCGGTGGACGGATCATCAAGAAAAGCCTCTGGGCTCTCCGTTTCACGGGTCCGCATTTCGTCTAGAATCCACTCGCGTTGCACGCCCGGACGTACGATTCCGCCAGTTCCCGGTAAGCTGGAAGCAATCGCAAAGGAGTCGTAGTGCGATGGCGACATTCCAAGCGATGTCGTGACCTCTCCGATCAATCGCGGACGGTCAGGATCGACCATGAGCTCTTGGATGCGGTTCGTTTCCTTGACAAAGTGATTGTCTTTTTCGCGTTTTCCAGTGATCCATGAGTTACAGCCAGCCATGCATGCAAGTCCAATCCAACCCATGAGAGCGCTGGCACATAGGACTCGCTGTTCAAGGCGATAGAATCGACTTTCTACGTCCATCGAGGTTTGGCTTCCTAAGTTGTTTTTTCTTTCCGAAGACAAAATTGCTGTCGAATCGGCAACGCAACTTGAGGAAATAGCGAAAACCTAACGCCGAAGTCAATATCGCTCAGGCGAAAACGCTCGAAATATCAAGCTTTATTGCGATTCCAATTCTCGGCTTGACTGAAATGGCCGTGTGACGGCGTTCAGCAGTACTTGGATGAACTGCACGAATCCCTTCGCATATCGGCCTCTTCATTGTTAATTGTTTCGGACTTCTTTGTGTTGGCGCGAAACGCATCCAACTTAGCTTTGGAAACATCCACTCCCACATACGTGTACTCGACGACTTTCGTACTTTTCATTGTGTCCCATCCTAGTGAATTCGAGCTTGCACGAGGCAGCTCTTGCGACGGTTCGGGTTTAAAATGAACGTCTTACGATCACGCTCTCCTACGGTTTCAAGAACCCAAGGGGTGACGATCTACAAGACGTTTGGAAGCTACTGATTCCAGTTGTGATTTTAAGCGAAACGCTCAAAACCTGTTCCGTTGCTACATACTAGGAGAAGGGGAGAAAAAGGATCGCGGTGATCTAACTCACCGCGTTGCCATGTTACTGCCAATCGTACGGAACAAAAATGTCTTTTCAAATCCATATGTCAATACCGAATTTTTAACAGCCCATGCTAACGCCCAATGGCTGATTACTAAAGATCGCTTGCAATATCCAGGCTAGCCGATTTCCAGCGGCGTAGTTCGGCTTTCTGCCCTTATTTCGCTCATGCAACCTAAAACCATTTGAGTCGGTGGAGCACTCGAAATAGCTTCGTAATTCGTCGTCTAGCGCCCCTGCGGCTAATGAATAAACCGGGCTTGGACTCGGAACAGGCTTTGATACCGCGATGGTTGTCGATGGTATCCTACGCTTGCGAAATGACAGCAAGGTCTGCGGCCCAGGCTTCGATCAGCGAAGCTGGACTGACCATACGGTCCAGGTGCTCACGGGCCGCCATGCAGCGCTGGATGGCAGTTACAAACGAATCCGAATCCAGGGACATCAAATGCCCAAATTGAGCCATCGCTGCAGAGTCACTTGCATCAGCCGATTGGGCGTTCAATTGCAATTCCATGCCTGACCGATAGAACTGCAACGCAAAGTCCAATATAACCTTGAGCCGCTCGCGTCGCGGCTGTGTGTCCGTTCCGACCGATTCCATGTTCCCCTGAACAGCCTTGGCTAGCTTGGTAAAATCGAGCGGGCGTTGAACAAGCTGATGAAAAAGCTCGGTTCTAAACATTCTCAGTTCTTCATTCGTCCAGTTGGCAACTGTGGACATGGAACCGCTAGCTTGGGCAGCTAAGCTTAAAGCGTCCGCAGGATTGTCCGAGTAAGCGTGTCGCAAGATAAGTTGTGCCAAACTGTTTACCGTTAAAGGTTGGAAACGCGCCATTTGGCATCGCGAGCGAATGGTTGGCAACTGCCGTTGAACGCTGGTACTAATCAAGAAGATGAGCGAACCTGGCGGAGGTTCCTCAAGTGTCTTGAGCAAACTATTGGCCCCTTCCTCGGCGATGGTATCGGCGTCGTCGACGATTGCAATCTTGCATCGTCCCGAATAAGGTTTCATTCTCAGTTCATAGCACAATCCCTCCCGCATTCGCCTGTCTCCCTCACCCACCAATTGCTCCATGATCAAGCTAGTTTTATCGGGACGCCTAGCGATCTCGATCAGATCGGGGTGCGAGCTGGCATCGATCTGTGCACACGCTTCACAGCGGCAGCATGGGGCGAACGCAGATGGTTCACTTCCGGTACACAACATTGTTTTTGCAATCAAACGAGCGAACGTCCGCTTGCCAATTCCATCTGGACCGACCATCAAAAACGTACTTGCCAACCGATTATTTTGAATGGCATTGCGAAACCAAGCTCGCTGTCGCTCATGACCTAAAAAACTATTCCAATCCATTGTTCTGTCTATGGGTTACTCGCAAGCGGATTATAAATAGGGGGCAACTTGAGCCTCAATCCCTGAACCGTCAACCAACCAAGGATATCATCTTGGGACGTCTTTCGACGACTCTCAGAATCCATCAGTTTTGAAAGCCCAGGCAAATTAAAGTCCGCTTCGCTTTGTTGGGCTCCTTCGAGCGATTGTCTGATCTGTTTTTCGATTGCGAGAGAAGCGACCGACTGACGATCAAACTGACTGGACACGTTGAATTCTCGCCTGTTGTTTGTCCATTCTTCCTTGATGGCTGCAGCCACGGTCGAAGCTGCGATGGAGTCATTGAAACGATCGTATCGAAACCCTAGTTCCTGGGAGGCCTTAGGCCACTGGCTTCGCACGTCTTCCAGTCGCGACATGATGGTTTGAAATCGCACAGCGACCGCAAACATCAACGAGCCCAAAACAACCAGAACGCTAACGAATGGCAGTACAAACAATCGGCCAGGAATGCCGCCGGGATGTTTGCTTTTAGGAATCAAATCATCTATCCCATCGGTCGCATTGTAGGAGTTACTGTTCACCAGGTCGCACCATTCTTAGTTTAAGCCGAAAAGCACCAGCCTGAGGTTTGGGTCGCAATGACAACCGTGGGCTAACGCCCTGCGGCTAATGAATAATCCTGGCTAACCGCTTCAGCAAACGAATGGTTCTTAACGCGGCTAACGCCTGCGGCTCAGTACGGGCCTAAGCAGTAGCTGACTTACTGCCGTGGATCTCGTACTTTTCCAGACGTGACATTTCTTCGGACACGCTGCTACCGTCCGGAGTTTCGTCCGATTTAGTGTTGAACCATGCTTCATCGAATTTGATCCAACCGGCTCCTCCGCGCGCACCGCTTTTAATAGCGACGTTGGTCGTCAGCGCGATGACTGCATCGGCCATCGCCACCTCAGGGTAGCATTTGGGTCGGTTGGCTGGGTCCGGATTTCGAATGCAATAAGCCCAGTGTTCGATTTCCTCGGTGTAACCTTTGCTAGGAGGTCCTCCACCTGAGGCAGCTTTAGCGATCGGAGCCGCAGCTCCGCCACTAGATTGCGTATCGAGAGCATAACCACCCTTGGTAGATTTCACACCCGCAGAAGCCGCGGTGTCCGAACCAGCGTACAACATGACTTCCTTCTCTTGGTCGATGATCATGGTCCCCTTGGTACCCAGGACCACTTCGCCGTAGCCACCAAACCCATTGCCATTAATCGACGAATAGGAAACTACAATTTTCTTGTTTGGGTCTTCGCTGTAACCCGGAACCTTTTTGGGCTCATCGTAACCTTTGTCAAACGTCTCACTGTAATCTGGACCAGGGAACTCGAAGGAACAATACACATGGTCGTCCGCATCGCGGTCGTTCGGGAAAATGTGTCGACCGCCTACCGCATGAACGGTCAGCGGATGAGCTTTCTTTCCATCGGATCTCAACGCACTGCAGAAAATGGTAGACGCATCGAGTTGATGACTACCGAGTTCAGCCATTAGGCCGCCCCCAGTTCGATCAAAGATTCGCCATCGGACCAGTTCCTCAAGAGCAGAGCGAGTACGCCCCGACATCTCTTTTTCGAGATATCCAAATCGAGCAGCATCCACTGTATCTTTAGTCCAGGCTGTCCATTGAGCCACTTTTTTCATGAGCAAGTCCTTTTCGGCGGGACTTGTTGCTGCTTTCAAATCCTTATCGAATTTAGCCAGCTCCGCTTCGATTTTGCCGAGCTTTCCTTTTGCTCCTGGTTCACCAGGCAACGGCGGCAGCCAGGAATCCTTGCCCGGTAAATTCCCTCGATGCCACTGTGCACGGATATGGTGCAATTGACCGATCATACCCCACTTCAGCATATGAACGGCGTTGTCGTAAAGCACACTATAGTGGCGTTGGTGACCCGTAGCACAATGGATAGGGTTTCTGTCCTTGTCGCTCTTCATTCCAGCCACTCGAGCCATGACCTTGCACTGAGCAACATTGTGTGCCATCAGCTTTTCGGTCAATACATGTTTACCTCGGTTCATGGCTTGCACAGCGATCGGTGCATGCAAATGAAGAGGCAAGGCGATAATCACAGCTTCGATGGAGTCATCGTCCAGCAACGCTTCGATACCACCATTGCTAGCGTCATATACCTTGACGTTTTTTCGAGCTTCCGCTTCGCTCGAATATTTGTATTGCTTGATCAAGCCCGGTCGTGCAGCGTTGGCGGCGGGCGATGACCAGTCACCGTGAAAGGCGCGGTAAATACTGTACGGCCTGATGTCAGCGATGGCGACCACTTGTACGTAATCTGGCGTACAACCACCGATCAATACGTTCCCCTCGTCGCCCGTACCGATAATACCGATCCGAACCGGGTTATTTACTTTCTCATAGCCGAAATACATTGCACCCAATCCACCACCGGAAACAGCACCGGCGGCCACGACGCCTTGCATGAACTCACGCCGAGTGAAGCCGACAGCTTCATCAAAATTGTTCTTACCGGTTGTGCGATCTTCAGGACTTAGTGGCGTCATTTTGGATACTCCTATCGTGCTCAGATAGTAAAGGTTTTTTCTTGGAGGGATGGTTTGTTTAGATGATTTGTTTGAATGGTTTTAATTGCTGATTTTAACTACTAGTTAGTTCCCGGAAGCCTTTTTGTTTCGGTTCCAAAAACTCCAGGGTAAAAAGTCTAATCCAGCGTATCGCCCAGCGTCAGAAAACGCCAGGAAGAAACAGGCCAGCATTTCGATGGCTTGATAGTACGACGGGAGCGAACCGTGGCTTCCTGGGAACTGGGTCAAGACGACAGACGCAAGAAAAATCCCCGCAGCAATACCGGCAAGTGGAGTCAAAAGGCCAACCATCAACAGGATCCCAACACTCATATCGAATATAGGAATGTATTTGTCGATGCGCTTTACATCGATCGGCATATACAACCAAAGATCGGAAGTTGCTACCTCGCCAGCTTTGATCTTGTCGATGAACTTGCTGTCGATCGGAAGACTACCCGTACTGCCCGGAAATTTGAAGATGGCCACTAGTTTCTCCTTTTCGACCGTAGACTGTTCTTCTGTGGCCAATGCGTTGATGCGTTTTTCGAGATCATCGGTGATCCTGTCGATATCGTAGAGAGCTGGTTTGGCAAGTGCTTTCCATTTGGTTTCAATATCGTCCCGTTGTTTCCTCATCGAAGCAACATTAGTACGCATTTCATCTTTTTCTAAGGAAGCAACGCGAGGCATTCCACTCCTGTACTCTTCGATGTCCTCTTTATAAGTTGCGTAGTTGGAAGCCAACAGTTTTCGGCATTCCTCCACAATCATCTTGGCCTCGGTTATTTGCTCTTCGGTGAATTTGAATAAACTAGCTGCGTCGGATGCGAAGCGGTCGTAAGCAACTTTTAGGGCACCCTTCTTGTAGTCGTCCTTGGGTTGATAATCCGGCTCATCCTTTCTACTTTCCGGGTCTTTGCCAGTGTCCAACCGAATGGAGCCATCGAAGTCAGGTACCATGGACTGGAACGTTTTGGCTAATGGCCCCTTGGCTGCTGTCAAGAAACCAGTCGACGAAAAACCTCCGTCTCGAACTTTGGCAGTTCCCTCCATATAGAAGTGAAATCCGACAACAAATCGGAGCAAAACCAAGGCGGAAATCGCAAAATAACCGAGCCGCGCGTTGCGAAGAAGCATAGGGAGGAATCGTAAGTGATGGTCGATTTGGAGGGAATCGCAGCAATTTACTATTGAATTACCGCTAAACAAAAGCCGTGTTTAACATATTATGTTCCAAATTCACTCGTCAGCCAAGTCTCATTCTCCATTCGAGCATGGATAACTGCCGCTTCAACCCTCGGTCGGCTCATTGTTTTCTTGGCAAAGTGCAAATCCAGTGCGGTTTTGGAAGCTTTGCACGTGCAAAACGGAAAATTCGCTGCTATTCTTAACGGACGGCGGTATCGTTGTAACCGCTAAAACTTTTTTTGCCCAATCCACTATTTCCGGCGCTTTTCAATGCAGCAGTTTGTCCCCTGCGATGGTTGTGGTAACCATGTTCCGATTCCTGAGATACTGGAAGGGCAGCCAGCGCCTCTGTTCCTTAGCTGTGAAGCATGCGGCAACAACGTCCATAGGGATATTGACTTCACGACGGCGGATTCCATCCAATACGAGGAATCAAGCCTCTCTCTTAAGCCGCGAGCCGTATCGCAATCGACGATAGAGTGGAGTCTTCCTGGACTGGCAATGCCGCGCCGAAAACCGCAAGAGGCATCTGCGATTCGTAAAATCGTTCCGCCGGTTCTCGGTGGTTTGGCTGCGTTTCCAATCGCAACCCTCATTATGTGGTATGGCTTTGGCAAAGACATTGGTTCGACGGGGCCAACCGTGGCCCAATATGTTCCTTGGATTGTGCCCCAAAAACTCAGGGGGAATTACTGGGAGAATTCCTCATTCGACGCCGAGAGGCCCAATTCAACAAATCCTCAATCGAGTGGTCCGTCGACTCATCCTCCCCCAAGCTTCCCAACGCTCAATCGGGAATACTCCGGGGGCGACACAACGGAAACCCCTGGTAAGAAAGACGAGTTTCAATCTCAAGAAAACATCGCTACGATTAGTTCACTGTCCAAACCCGTCGACAACACCGTAAATCCAAAGCCGAGGATCTCTGAAACAATCGCTCAGGTGCGGACTCTTCAGACGGATTGGAGCAATACTCCGAAGTCTGATCGTGTGAAAATGGTCGGAGATTACAATTCAGCGATCACGCAATTGTCCGAACAAGCCGCTGGACTGAAAGGGCGATCTGCAACTAACTGGCGAAAAGAGTTAGAAACAATCGCAAGGGACATTCTAGCGCATCCGAAAGTCCCGACCGTAATCCAACTTGGTCCTATCGGAGGGTTGCCTGGAGTACCAGTAGCATCGCACGGTGATTTCATTGCGACAGTAGTCAAGATTGGAGCGGAAAATGAGCCCGCTCCAAACGATTCATGGAGTCTCCGAGAAACATGGTCGACGGGCCAGGTTGAAATCCCCATTGAAATCATGCCAGGTGCTTGGCGAACTGGCGCGGCTACGCTTCCAAGAACATGCTTACTATTCGGAAGATTGGTTGCGAACGAAGCATCGCAGCGGGACATTGTTCTTAAGGTCCATGCGGTTCTGCCGCAATAGAGCACGAAAAACAGGGAGCTAAACGATTGCAACCCGACATTGGTTCTCGGTGCTCTTTTTCGCTAAATCCATAATACGCAATGCACGGCAAGTGTCCTCGAGGTCGCTCGCCTTCCGGACGAGAGCCGTTATCGCTCGATGAAATTGACCCAACATCTGCTGGCCAACCGGAAGCTCCGTATCAAGTGTTTCTTGATGTCGACCTGCTTCATCAAACCAAACTAGCGTGCTCGGCAAATCTACGAAAGCCACCCCTTTTTCGCAACACACTTGAATCGCGGCAGGTGGGCGATACGCGATGGCCTCATGCCACACTTCGGGAATATATGCACCACAGCTTATTTGAGCCAAGATGCCTTTGGGGTCGGTTTCGGGCGAGCCAAATCCGAGACTCAATACTTGGTAGTCGGCACTCAGTGTAGATTGTGGCGTGCAATGCCGAATCGCTTGGACCCAGCTTGGTGCGTCCGCGACAATATAGTTACACCAATCAACTAACTCGATGAGCTCTCTTTGAGAACGAGCATCGAGCGAGCGAACGTTTCGAACCTCTTTGCTTTCGCAGGCGAGTCGGCGATGGCAAAACAATAACCGTGGCCTACCGAGTCGAGTTGCGATCAACTCCTTGAGACGCAACGTTGCCGGAGCAAAACGACGAGGGAATTCGGTCATGAACGCAATTCCCGATGTTTGGATCCTGTCCCGAATATGGTTTGCCGTACCGGAATCTAGATTCAGCTCCGCCCCGCAAAAAACACCCTTGCCATAATCGCAGGCCGCTAACAAAGGCATGAGCTGATACCAATCGTCCTCGAGCACAAGAACCGCATCGAGGCCTGGACTCTCTAAGATGCCACGAAAACTATCAAATCTCTCGGCATCGAGATCGCGTGCAGCGGCGTCTGCGAGCACCGAAACACTGTTGTAGACGCCAACGACTTGAAATCGATCTCGCATAGATCGAAGAGTGGGTAGATACCGCGACTGCCAGTCGCGACCCTGCCCGATAACTCCGATTCTCAATTTCATAGCAACAAACCAATGGCTGTTGTAGGATCGGATCGATTATCGCTTACGGCGTTTGCTCTTAGCGATTCCTTGGCGAACTTTGTATCGAGGATTGCTTTTGCATATAACATAGATACGACCGCGGCGGCGAACCACTTGGCAGTCGGGATGGCGATATTTTAACGCCCCAATGGACGAAACTACTTTCATTTCAGCTAACTCCAAATATCAAGGCAAATGAACCCCAAAACGGACCGTTGCCAACCCATCGGCAGGTTTCGATCTGTTCAGGCTAAATCCCGACCGTTTTACCGGTGGAAATGCCTTGCATGATCTTCAACGTGTTTTCGACTATCTTGTAGGTTTCCGGACTCGCGTAGTATATCGGTGCCCGTCGCCGTGGCAACGCCAAAATACCTGTAATATTCGACAGGTTACAAAGCGAAAATTGAAACAACAACACGAGCTACACCATGCAGATTGCGTATTTTGATTGCTTTAGCGGAATTAGCGGTGACATGACCTTGGGCGCGCTCATTGATGTAGGTGCCGAATTGTCCGCGGTGCAAACCGCAGTCGCCTCAATGGATTTAGGTGACGTACGGATTGCGATCGCGAATACCACTAGACGCGGCTTTCGGGGCAAACTGCTAACGATCGACCATCCGCCGGAGCACGCTCATCGGTATCTGAGGGATATTCTTTCCTTGTTGCGAAGGGCAAGGATCTCTTCTGGAGCCAAAGACTTGGCGATGCGACTCTTCGAAAGAATTGCTCGAGCGGAAGCCAAAGTGCACGGAACGACCATCGATCGTGTCCAGTTTCATGAGGTAGGAGCTATCGATTCCATTGTGGATATCCTTGGGGTTTCGGTCGCTTGGGATTCGCTGCAAATCGAACGAGCGTACGCTTCATCGGTCCCAACCGGAGCGGGTCAAGTGCGCATTGCCCACGGCTTAGTCAGTGTTCCCGCACCTGCGACCGCAGAATTGCTCATGGGAGTTCCGATTGCTCCGACGCAGATCCCAATGGAAATGACGACGCCAACCGGTGCTGCGATCGTAACTGAGCTTGCTACTGAGTTTGGGCCAATGCCCCCGATGCAAGTTGGACGCATCGGTTACGGAGCTGGCAGAAAGGACATGCCTGATCGCCCTAACTTACTCAGGATATTGATCGGAAATGATTTGAAACCTAAGCAGAATCGTGACGATTCGATCTTGATCATGGAGTCCAATCTAGATGACGTTACCGGAGAGCAGATCGGATTTGCAATCGAGCAGCTTTGGAAGGCCGGTGCGCTGGATGTCTTTTCGGTCCCGATCCAAATGAAGAAGAACCGGCCCGGGACCTTGATCACGGTGATTGCTAATCCTCAAGACCGACACGCCATGGAATCCATTCTGTTTCAACAGACCGGGACTCTGGGGATTCGTTATCGTACACAAGCTCGGACGGTACTGCCGAGAGCTGCCGTCGACGTGAGAACGCCTTGGGGTATTGTCGCCGGCAAAGTTTCGAAAAGACCTTCGGGCGATATCGACTTCTCGCCAGAGTATGACGACTGCAGTAAAATCGCCGCCACCTTTGACTTGCGATTGACCGAAGTCGTCGGCAAAGTCACCGAATGCTATCGTGAAAACTCCAATAATATTGCTCCCGTTGCGATGGTTGATGCCACCGATGCACCTTTTCTCAATAACGCATCGGATTTAATAGATGGCATCATTGAGCTCGACAATGTCAACGCCGTTTTTCGGCAAGCGGCAGTCGAGGATGAACTGGATTCCGTTGCAAACAATTGCGTAGAGTTGGAATTTCCTTTCCAGCGTGAATGGGATTCCTAATTGAATGGCTATCCTTTGGTGATTATGGGCTATAATCTAGGTGGTCGTCCTCGTCTTGTTCTGCTGCCTGTACGAATGGGCGGAGGCAAACAGATTGCTAATCAGGGTTTCACTCATGCCATCGTCAACTGCTGACCCATTTTCGCTTGAGCCAATGGCGATATTTCTTGAGCCGCAGGCGCGAGCCGCGATGGATTGGCAATGGGAGTCATCGCGGCTAGCGCCTGCGGCTCAGGTTTGGCGTTTCGCCCTTACTGGCTTGGCTGTATTGACTTGGCTCACGCTATCGCCAACCGCCTTTGCAGAGGAGCCTGCCAAACGCTTTCTCAATCGACTACGAGAAGAGGGCTACTACGATCAGGGGCTCAAGTATTTAGAGATCTCTGCTGCCAAGAACCGCTTGCCAGCAAGTATGAAAATGGACCTGCCGCTCGAGCGAGTCATTTTAATGCAGGAGTCCCTACGAAACGTCAAGACACCGCAACAACGCGACGAGCGCATCGCTGCGATCGAAAAAGGTTACAGAGAATTTTTGGCTGCAGCTCCAGCCCATTCTCGGCGCAGCGAAACGCAAACTAAATTGGGCGACTTGCTGCTAGATCGAGCTCAATCGGCACTGGACGAAAGCAAGAAGCCGGAAAACGTTATTTCCTCCGATAGTTGGCAATCCAAAGCGCGTCAGGCCTATACCGAAGCACTCGAACTGTACAACCAAGTCACCGAAGAACTTAAACCAATCCTAACGTCCATGGCAGGCGACAAACTAAAGTCGATCGAAATAGAGGGAAAGGATTTAAAGGATTTGACCGAGCTGAGAGACCAATACCAACGAGAATATCGCCAATCCCAAATCCTGCAGGCAAAGACGATGGAATTCATAGGCCAAACCTACAGTCCCAGCAACCCAGAATGGCGAAAGTGGCTTGAGAAATCGGAATCGAGTTTTAACTCCTTAATCGAAAAGACCACCGGCCCGCAGGAAGTGGGACGGCGCATGTTGAGCTTGAAATACGTGGCAGAGATTCAATCCCAGCTTGGGAAATTGGACGAAGCTCGAAATAGCTATACCCGTGTCGCGGACAATGAAGGCGAGGGGATTTTTCGAACGTATCGAGTTCAAGCGATCGCTGGAATCGTACGAATGGACGCGACCGAAAAGGCCGCAAAATACGAGGCGGCCATTCAACGAGGCGAGGATGCTCTCAAAACTGCGACAGCCAGGGAACGCGATGATCCTGAGTGGCTCGATCTGCAACTTGCAGTCGCGGAAGCACGCTTGGCCTGGTCCAAGACTCTCGACGAAAAGAAAGACGACGCCAAGTTCAAAAGCAATCGAAAAGCCGCCCGCGACTTGCTCCAAGGGTATATCAAGAAAAAAGGGCCTCATCTTGCAAAAGCAAAAAAAAGCCTAAGCGAGCTGGGAATCGAAGTGGTTGAAAAGGTGGATGACAAAATACCAGCCACCAAAGCTTGGGCGGATACAATAAAATCAGCCCGCGAACGACTGGACCGCGCGGAATCCGTTGAATCGCCGCTCTCCATTCTGCAACAACAGCTCGAGACAGTGGACGCAGCCAACAAAGGACCAATCCAAGCTCAAATCCAAACCATCCAAGACGATGCGTTGCGAGACCGAAAGCAATCGATCGATCTCTACCAACGTGCGTTGCGCATGCATCGCGACACGGATCCACGCGACGAATTCCTGGAAGCCAAATTCTTGTTGGCTTACTTGCATCTACGAACCGAACGCTATTGGGAGGCGGTTGCCTTGTCACAGGAGTTGCTGGTTTCCGGCAGGGGGACTGACAAGGCTCAAAAGTGTGGCGGCTTCGCACTAATGGGGCTGGGCAATATCATTTCTAAGATTCCAGTCGACCGACAGCTCGCGTTCGTTCCAATCCTGGTTCGAATTGTAAACCAACTGAACGTTATCGACCCAGCATCGGATGAAGCTCAGAATGCGATCGACCTCCTGGTTAAATTGGACTTGATCCACAAACGCTATGAGGATGCAGAAAAGCACATTGCCCTCGGGCAAGGTAACGCCAGTGGCGGAGGTGCTAGCATGCTCGGCCAGATTCTTTGGGGAGAATACCAACAAGCAGCCGTCGAACATCGGAAAAACAAAACTGACGAAACTGCAGAAGAGCAAGGCCTCAAGCAGCGTGCGGAAAAACTATTGCGATCGACATGGGACGCGATGGTCGCAGGCCGGGCTGACAAAAACGCTGTGGCCGGAGTTAACGCTCTGGCCAGTATCTATTTAATGTCCGACCGGATCGACGAGGCGCTGTTGATTATCGACGCTCCATCCAAAGGGGCGATTGGCTTGGTGAATACCGTCAAGGATTTGGAGCCCAGTCTCAAACTCGAAGCCTATCGGCTCAAATTGCAAGCGATGGTTCAGACGGCCGGAAGCGGCAAACAAGAGCTTTCGACAGAAAATGTGACTCAAGTCGTTCAGAATATGAAAGAGTTGTCGGCAGAGGATGATTCACTTCTGACCAGCGCACTCAATAATCTAAGGATTAAACTGCAATTGAAATTGGAGTCAAGTAAGAGTAGCGAAGAACAAGCCAAGCTGGCTACCGCATACGGTGTATTGATTCAGCAATTGGTCTCCGTTAGTTCCGATGTCGCGATTCTGGATTCGGCGGGCAGTTCTATTTTGGCACTGCTCAAAAATCCAATTCTAGCAGCCAACGGAAAGCCACTGATGGTCATTGCCGAAGCGGCCTTTAGTAAAGTTGCGGCCAAGCCAGACTCCGAATTGATCAATGCAAAACGCAAACCCGAAGAATTTAAGTTTCGATTGGCATTGGCCAAGAGTGGTGCAGGCAAATTCGAGGAATCGCATGCTTTATTTTTGCAAATGCTAACTGCGAATTCAAACAACCTTTCGTTTCAGGTCGAGGCAGCTAGAAATCTACAGTTGTGGTCAAACGGAAAAGAGACTGAATTACTGAAGAAAGCGTTGCTTGGAACCGAGCCAAACGCGAAAAAGACGAATCTAGTTTGGGGCTGGGGTGAAATCGGCAAGCGTACTGCCCCTCGAGTCAATGACTTTACGGAAATCTTTTTTGAGTCCAGGCTCAACGTGGCCAAATGCCGACTAGACATTGCCCGTTCCCAATCGAATCCCGACCAAAAGAAAAAGGGGACTGAACAGGCCTTGGCCGATATTCGACAAACGTTTCAGGCTTATCCTGATCTTGGTTCGCCAGAGATTCGAGTGAATTTTGAAAAGCTGCTTCGCGAGATTCAGCAAAACCTTGGGAAACCCACCATTGGACTGAAAGAGTTTTAAATCGGAGGCCGACACGAAGAAGCCTGGTCCAGGCTCTGACTCCCCCAGTCCTTGACGTGGTCCCCAAAAACATTGCAATCGATCAACTTTTTTTGACGAGAGAACAACCCATGCACCTCACGAATACCGTACGTTTTTTTGTTACTCAAGTCGCGATAGCGGTAGTCGCCTTGTTCGCTGCGACTGCTTGGTCTCAGGACAGAGTCTTTCCGCTCACTGGAATTGGCGTTACTGGAAAAATCGTCGAGCGTACAAAGGACAAGGTGGTGATTGAAGTTCGGGGTGCTAATCAAAGTTTCGATACCCCCCAAATCGCTCGCGTCGTTTTTGATGGCGAGCCGCAACAGCTCTCGCGCGCCAAAGATTTGATCGTGCAGGGGCTCTTGGACGAGGCCATCACGGAATTTCAGAAGTGTCCAAAAGATGGGTTCAAAACCGAAGATATCAAGCAGGACTACCAGTTTTTCAAAGGGTATCTCGTTGCCCTGAATGCGCTGCGAGGAAAAGGGAACGCGGCTGCAGCAAGCAAATTGCTTCTCGATTGGATAAAGGACAACAGGACATCACACTTGTTTTATTTGGCGTCCGAAAAGCTAGGTGATCTGGCGATGGCTTCCGGAACGCCGGATCAAGCGGCGAAGTATTTCAGTGTTTTGGCCGCGTCGACTTTCCCCGAGCTCAAAGTGAAAGGAAGCTATTTGACTGGTAAAGCTCTCCTAGCCAATAAGCAAACACCTGAAGCGAGACCCAAATTCGATGTCGTGACTCAAGCTCAATTGGCCGATTCGGAATCGCTAAAATTCAAAAAATTGGCCGTTCTGGCGTTGATTCGTTGCGATGCTGCCGATGGAAAGTCCCCCGAAGCTATTGCGGCTTTGGAGAAATTGGTCGACGAGGGGGACTCGACCGATTCCGATTTGTTTTCCGAATTGTTCAACGCCCTAGGCGGAATTTTACAGGCGGCAGGCAACAACGACGAAGCCATCTTGGCCTATCTCAAGACGGATTTATTATACGCCAACGAGCCGAACGCCCACGCCGAAGCCCTATACCATCTTTCCAAACTTTGGCCCATGATCGGAGAGAACCAGCGAGCAACGGAAACAAAAAGTCGGCTGTCGAAACTGTATCCAACATCCCCTTGGCTCGAAAAATAACGGTTCAATTGGCACAGCCGACAAGAAATCCACAAAATTCGAAATGGATTGGACCAATCTCCCCAGGTTTATCGCCGAATCTAAACAAGGACTGGTTTTGGTGGCCTAACACCCAATGGCTGATCAATTAATACCCTGTGAATATTCAGGGCTAGCAGCCTGTGTTACGCGACAATCGCTTGCTCCGCGGGACAAGCAACGAAAGACCAGCCAGCAGGATCGCTGCAACCAAAACAGGTAGCAAATGCAACGGGCTGGTCACGTAGTGCATCAGGCTATTTCCATCTTGAGAATCTCCGTGACCAGCGTGAGCCACTCCAATTGCGGGTAGCGACGCGAGACCTATCAATGTCAAGACGATGCGGCTAGCGAACATAACGGTTTCCAATCCATGTTGAATTTTTGGGTGACTCACAATACAGTTTAGCCAAATTGACAAGATTGATAAAGGCGAACCCAAGGAATCGCAGTTACAATCAAGCGCGGTTGTCCGTCCCTTTCTGCTAGGATTTTGAAGTGCGAGCCATTCAGAAAATTCGTCGCTGCGTTTTGTTCGTCGCTTTCTTGGGAATGGTTCCCATCACAGTTGCCGACGACTTCATCCCCCGCAGGCAGTCTGCTCTCCCGGGCCCTCCGTTAACGCCCGAACAAGCGATGGCCAAAATGACACTGCCACCTGGCTTTCGAGTCGAATTGGTGGCTTCGGAACCCGCCTTGCAAAATCCCGTCGCAATGGCGTTTGATGACAGGGGGCGAATCTACGTCACTGAAAGCTTCGAATATCCGCGTCGCGAGCCTGGCCCCGGCCGCGACAGAATCAAGATCCTAGAAGACAAAGACGGTGACGGCCTTGCGGAGACTGTTACCGTATTTGCGGAGGGCTTAAACATCCCGTCCGGTATCGCAGTGGGACACGGGGGCGTCTGGGTTGCGAATGCTCCCGATCTATTGTTCATGCAAGACACCGACGGCGATGATGTCGCTGACAAACAAACCGTGATCGTAACGGGATTCGGTCGCGATGACACTCACGAACTCCCTAACGCTTTGACCTGGGGACCAGATGGATGCCTATACGGCCTGAATGGAGTTTTCAATCGATCGGTCGTGAAACAAGATGATCGTGTTTTCGACTTCACTTGCGCTCTGTTTCGCATCGACCCAATCACCAAAAAATTCGATTTATTTTGTGAGGGAACAAGCAACCCTTGGGGCGTTGCCTTTGATCATGAGGGGAGCGCCTTCATAAGCGCCTGCGTTATCGACCATCTTTGGCATTTGACCGAGTCAGCCTATTACCTACGTCAGGGTGGTCCTTACCCGCCACACACTTGGTTCGCAGACTCGATCGTAAAACACCAACACCAAATGGCGGCCTACTGCGGAATTGAGTACTTCGACTCGCCAGCGTATCCCAAACAGTATCGCGATAAGCTCTACATGGGGAATATCCATGGCGGTTGCCTAAATTGCGATCGAGTCGAACGTTCGGGTGCGACTTACAAGGGGTTCGGTGAACCCGATTTCCTAACTGCCAACGACGTGTGGTTTATGCCCGTTGCCCAAAAGGTTGGCCCGGACGGATGTTTGTACGTCCTCGATTGGTATGACCGCTATCACTGTTATCAAGATGCAAATGCGGATCCCAAAGGCGTTGACCGCGGACACGGCAGACTCTACCGCATCGTTCATGAAAAACGTCCCGAGCCGAAGGTTGCGGACTTCAGCAAACTCAGTAATGCAGAGCTCGAAGGACTTCTCTCGGATGAAAATATTTTCAATCGCCAGCGCTCGCAATTGGAGCTTCAAGAACGCCGAGTCGTATCCAAGGATTCAGAATGTGCGAGACGATTGCAAGCCGTGGTCCTCAATTCCGATTCGCCGCTCAAGGTTCGAATGCATGCGTTGTGGTCGCTCATCGGCTCGGGAACCTTGCCAACAGACTTTCTAAATCAATTATTGGACAACAGTTCGCCTGAGTTGAGAGCTTGGGGTGCTCGCACGGCAGGTCGACAAAAATCCCGCGAACCATCGACGATAGAGCGAATGAAGAAAATAGCAATCGATAAAGATCCTCGCGTTCGTTTACAAGCGTCCATTGCAGCACCCAAGATGGCATTCGGCCAAACTGCGTCGGTCGACAACGTTCGGCAACAGATTAGCGTACTGCGAAACAGCTCGAACGACCCCATTTTGCCCCGTGTCGTATGGCAAAATCTGCTACCGCATTTGCTGGAACAGCAGTCGCTCATTATGGAGAGTCTCTTGCAAAACGTTGGTGATCCTGAAGACTTGCTGCGAGACATGGCACCCCGGATTGCGTCGCGTTTGGTTTCGGAGGTGAAGCCGACGATTGCTGACCAACCAAGCAAGCGTGCCGTTGATTCGGTGCTCCAACTCGCCAGTGGGCTGAGCGAAAAGCAACCAAACCTGTCGGCCGCAGTCCTCGAGTCTCTGTTGGCCAAGACCCGCACGGGTGAAATCAAGAATGAAGCATTGAGCCCAGTACTAAAGCAATGGCTTGCCTCGAACGCTGAGAAAAATTCCTTTCATGCAATCGGCGAAACTTCTTTAGAGTCTATGACTTCGCTCCAAAAAGCGATCCTCTCAGTTCGACTACTCTGCGCGAACCCCGAAGCCATCGAGACCGCTCGAAAAATTGTGCTAACCACTAGAGTCGATGGGGCCCTGCGAAAGCAAATGCTGCAAGCGGTTATTCCTATACAACCCAAAGTCGCCTCCGAAGCGTTACACCAACTGCTGGAGGATCTCAAATCGCAACGGACGGTCGACGTTGGCTACGCAGATGCTGCGATGGATGCTGGAATTTCGTTGGCGAGCGAAGAGGACACCGTAAAATTGGTTGCCTCGCTGCCCTCTCTTAAATCCAATGTGCAAGCAGCAATTGCCGAGCGCATGTGCCGTCGAATCGATACCGCTCAGGCGTTGCTATCTCAGATAGTAGATGGAAAACTGCGAAAGGAGCTAATCAGCCCGAACCGAATTCGATTGCTCGCTGCCGACTCCAACGAAGGTATTCGATCCTCGGTTGCCAAAATCTGGGGTCAAATCAATTTAGAAACAACTCGAGAGCGCGATGAAGTGGTAACGCGAATGGGCAATTTGCTTCGGCGGGATGCGCGTGGAGACGCAGAGCGGGGCCTAGTCGTTTACGATCGAATCTGTGGCCAATGCCACTTAATGAACGGGCGTGGCTATGAAGTCGGTCCGAATATTACCGCCAACGGTCGTGGTTCGTATGAACAGCTGCTGGTTAGTGTCTTCAATCCCAGCTTGGTCATCGGCGACGCATACAAGAGTGTCACTCTTCGTACCGTCGATGGCACGGTATTCACCGGTTTGCTAGTGGAAAAGAGTGACAAACGAACGGTGATCAAGGTCCAGGGTGGTAAAGAGGAAACAATCCCTGCAGAGGACATCGAGGAGTTCAAGCAAGACAAGAAATCTCTCATGCCAGAGGGGGTCGAGAATCAAATGACGACCCAAGAGCTCGCGGACCTGTTCGCATTATTGACTCTCGAAGGACCGCCATCTGCAAAAGAGAACGCCAAAATCTCCGGTACACCGGAAAACCTACACAGCAAAAAACGTCCGTAGCCCTCACGTAAGTCAGCCCTCACGTAGGTCAGCCCTCACGTAGGTCAGCCCTCACGTAGGTCAGCCTGTCCTCAGGCTGACACGCTTGCTGAACTCGTTCCCAAGCTCCAGCTTGGGAACGCGGTCCCCGAAGCTCCACTTCGACATCCTGCCTTTCCTTCAGTACCCGCATCTCAGTTTCTAAATCCGATGAGAGTAAAAGCCGTGTCCGAGTGCAGATACAGGAAGCAGAGCTTCCGGGGTGTGCGTTCCCAATACGGAGCTTGGGAACGAGTAATCGTCCATCTAATAATCATCTACAGCACGGCTGCCGTTTTCGCCGACATGCCGCCTGCGGTAAAACGATCGGTCGATTTCGTCAAAGAGGTCCAACCCATCTTGCAGGTTGCGTGTTTAAAATGCCATGGCCCATTGCGACAAGAGGGGGAATATCGACTCGACGTAGGTCCAATCGCGTTGAAGGGCGGTGCCGGCTACGCACCAAACATTGTTCCGTTCGATAGTGCCTCAAGTCCGCTGATTCAATTCGTCGCCGGGCAATCCGAGGGCATGCAAATGCCCGCGAAAGGGAAAAGGCTTTCGGATGAGCAAATCGGCATTCTGCGCGCTTGGATTGACCAGGGTGCGACTTGGCCTGATTCTGCAAATGAAAAGCTCGAGGAAAGGATGGAGTGGTGGTCCCTCCAGCCGCTCCAGTTTTCTCCGCCGCCGACAATCGAAGATTGCGTGCATCCGATCGATTCTTTTGTTCGAAAAAAACTAGAGGAAAAGGGGCTCCACCCCGCGCCACCAGCCGAGCCTCGTGTATTGATTCGCAGACTTTATTACGATTTGACAGGATTGCCACCCACACCGATAGAACTCGACGTGTTTGTGGCCAACACGGATCCGGCGGCGTACGAGAATTTGGTAGACCGATTGCTTGCTTCGCCTCGCTACGGCGAACGCTGGGCTCGTCACTGGATGGACACAGCGCACTTTGCGGAAACGCACGGCCATGATCAAGATCGCATTCGAGAGCACGCTTGGCCATACCGTGATTACCTCATCGCCGCGTTCAATCAGGACAAGCCGTATAGCCAGTTTGTGCGAGATCAAATAGCTGCTGATGTGCTTGCGCCCAGCGACCCAGCAGCCATTGCGGCACTTGGTTTTTTGGCGGCAGGCCCTTGGGACGAAAGCACCCTACGCGATATTCGAGAGGATACCCTCGATCGTGAGATAGGCCGCTATCTAGATCGCGATGATATGCTCACCAACGTCATGAATAACTTTATCAGCCTCACAGTTCAGTGCGCACGCTGTCACGACCATAAATTCGATCCGATTCCTCAAGCCGATTATTATGCACTGCAAGCGGTCTTCGCAGGAGTCGAGCGGGCCAATCGCAGTTACGATACCAGCGTCGCCGTTCAGCAAGCTCGGAAATCACTCACACAGCGGCGCACACAACTCGAAAATGTGAACCCAAGTTTGAGGTCCGAATTGCTTGGCGAGAGCATGCAACAGGCCGTCCACGATTGGGAACTCCATCAGGCTCGCCGCGTCAACTCCTGGGCGGTGCTGACTTCTCAATCTGCATCCTGCTTGGAAGGCAGCACCTTGGAACAGCAAACGGACGGTTCCTTCCTTGCCAGTGGAATTCGCCCAGATCGTGATACCTACGTGATTCGCGGTTGTTCCACTCTGCACGCGATCACGGGGCTACGACTAGAAGTCCTCGCGGATAGTACATTGCCTCAGCACGGTCCCGGCCGGCAGGACAACGGTAATTTGCATCTTTCCGAAATCGAAATCGAAATCGGTTCGGGCAACCGTCTTACGATCGCCAGTGCAACTTCTGATTTCGATCAAAAGGATTGGGGCGTTTCTCGAGCGATCGACGGAAAGGAGACAACCGCTTGGGGGATTTTTCCGCAGGTTGGCGAGTCGCACGTTGCTGTATTCGAATTTAAGGATACGGTAAAACTTTCGGCCGAGACAATGATCACGGTTCGACTCAAGCAATTGCACGGTGGAGGTCATCTTATCGGTCGACCGCGATTGTCGATAACGTCTGACAAAAATCCGCTCGATGTACTCTCCTTGCCTGGGGAAATCGAATCCATCCTATCACTCGCACGGGAAACCCGCACCGAGGAGCATCGGCTAACGTTGGCACTCCACTACGAACGCCAGCGAGTCGCACGCGAGCTAGCCTCTCTCCCCAAACCATCGCTAGTGTATGCCGCAGCAGCGGACTTCGAACCCGACGGTGGGTTGAAGCCTCCTCCTGGGCCACGACCGATTCACCGTTTAGATCGGGGCGATATTCGCAACCCGATGGAAAAATCGACGGCAGGTACTCTGACATGCCTAGCGTCTTTGCCAAGCCGTTTTTCGTTAGCAGAGCCAATGCCCGAATCCGAACGACGTGCGGCACTCGCCCAATGGATTGTCCATAATAACAATCCCTTGACTTGGCGATCGATAGTGAATCGGGTTTGGTTGCAACACTTCGGTCGCGGCATTGTTGACACCCCCAACGATTTCGGTCGGCTTGGCTCCAAGCCGACGCATCCTGAATTACTCGATTGGCTATCGATCCGATTCCGAGATTCTGGCCAGTCATTGAAGGCACTGCATCGGCTGATAGTCACCAGCGAGACGTATCGGCAAATGTCATCGACTTCGGAAAACCACTATTTCAGTGTTGAAAACGTTCAACAGTTGCCAAGAACAGATTTAGCAAGTAACGTCGACGCCGACAATCAATTTTTATGGCACATGCATCGCACGCGGCTGGATGCCGAGTGCGTGCACGACGCAATGCTCATGATTTCCGGTCAAATTGATTTGCGAATGGGCGGCCCCAGCGACCGGCAGTTTGACCTCAAACCGGGTAGGCATGTAACGCCAATCATCGACTACGGTCAATTCGACCTCGATGGCCAATCGGCGTCGCGCAGAAGTGTCTACCGATTTTTGTTTAGGACACTTCCGGACCCGTTCATGGAAGCGCTCGACTGTCCAGCGGGTGACCAAATCATGCCGACTCGCGCTAACAGCGTTACCGTGCAACAGGTGCTCGCCATGTGGAACGATTTGCTCGTGATACGTCAATCAGAACATCTTGCGAAACAACTAACCGCGCAAGCCACGAGCACTCCATCGCGTGTTGATCTTGCGTTCCAACTAGCTTTGGGGCGTGTGCCCAGAACAACCGAACTCGACCGATTTGTTGCTTACACTCAAAAACATGGCTTGGCAAATTTTTGCCGATTGCTTTACAACATGAATGAGTTCATTTTCATCGATTGAACTGAGGGCAATAGCCAATGATAACAAGGCATGATTTTCTGAAGTCCTCCAGCGGTGGAATGGGATCAATTGCGCTTTTGCAATTGCTCGCAAAGAATCGCGAATTGGTAGCTGCCCCGAATGCCCAATCGCATGGCGGATTGCATCACCGAGCGAAAGCGAATCGCGTTATTCAGTTGTTTATGAACGGGGGCGCGAGCCAGATGGATCTGTTCGATTACAAGCCGCTCTTGCAAGCCAGGCACGGACAGAAATTTGATCCTACAACGAGCGAACGTGTAGAAGCGGCCACGAGCGTGCCTGGCAATATCCTAGGATCGCCATTCCAATTTTTGCGACACGGTCAGTCCGGACGATGGGTAAGCGAATTGCTGCCACATATGGCAAAGCATGTCGACGACATTGCGGTCATGCTTTCCATGACATCGAGGACAAACGTACACGGTCCAGCAAGTTACTTGATGAACACCGGATTTTTACTGCCTGGCTTTCCATGCTTTGGTGCATGGGTTAGTTACGGACTCGGTAGCTTGAACGAAAACCTGCCTACGTTCGTCGTTTTGCCGGATGCTCGCGGATTGCCTTACAATCAGCGCGGCAATTTCAGCTCGGGCTTTCTTCCGGTGACACATCAGGGGACAGCCATTCACGCAAGCCACGCTGAACCCCTGCATGGTTTGCGAGCGCCCTCAAGTGCAAAGTTCATTACGCCGCAGTCGGAACGGGATGGATTGGAACTCTTGAATGAAACGAATCGAGAACAGCTCGTCAATGGCGATCACGATGCCCGTCTAGAAGCACGAATCCACGCCTATGAGCTTGCAGCCAAAATGCAGCTAAGCGCTCCGGAAGTTTTCGACTTGAACCAAGAAACAAAAGCTACTTTGCAGGATTACGGGCTAAACAATCCAGTGACGGAGGATTTTGGAAAGCGGTGTTTGCTCGCACGCAGAATGATTGAGCGAGGAGTACGGGTCGTTCAGGTATGGAGCGGATCGAACGGCCCGACGGGTAATTGGGACAACCATAGCAGTATTATCAAGGAATTACCCCCCATGACTCAGGCCACGGACCAACCAGCTGCGGCACTGCTCACCGACCTGAAAGCCCGCGGGCTGCTCGATGACACGTTGCTTTTGTGGAACACCGAGTTTGGCAGGATGCCTTTCTCGCAGGGGAGCGAAGGTCGAGACCACAATGGTGGAGCGTCCATTGGTTGGATGGCAGGAGCGGGAGTGAAGCCTGGAGTTGCCATCGGTGAGACCGACGAATGGTCCTGGAAAGCTGTCCACGATCCAATCAGCAATTATGATTTCCATGCTACCGTTCTGCATTTGCTTGGCATCGACCACGAACAGCTCATCTATCAGCACAATGGGGCCAATCGACGTCTGACGGATGTCCACGGTCACATAGTCAAAGCTCTTTTACGGTAATTGAATAGTTTGGCTCAGCTCAGGCAATAAATTGCCACATTACACTCCCAGAGCTGCGATCTAGACTGAATCTAAATCTTTCGGATTGGGACGTCTTGCGTTCCTGAGCGTTTGATATAATACGACTTCTCTAAGCCTCCCAACAGGCTTTAGTCGACGCAATCCATCCCCTAAGTCGCTCACCTGGAACCGCCATGAAATCCTGCTGCAATTGCATCGTAGTGTTCGGTCTCTTTTTTGTTATCTCTCTGAACCGCGAGTTTCAGCCAAACTCCTCTGCTGCGGACCCCGCAGCACCGCCTGCCAGGACTGTTCCGAACGACCACCGCTTGCAGCCACCTAAGGACTTGAATGGCTATTTTCCATTCAAGCCACCTAAGACCAAAGAAGAGTGGAACAAACGATCGGAATATGTGCGTCGCCAAGTACTCGTCTCGCTTGGTTTATGGCCGATGCCGACTAAGTCGCCCCTCAACGCAGTGCTGCATGGCAAGATCGACCTGCCTGAATACACCATTGAAAAAGTTTATTTTGAAAGTGTGCCTGGTTTTTACGTTACAGGAAATCTATACCGACCTAAAAACGTGTCTGGAAAAGTTCCGGGCGTACTCTTTGCCCATGGACACTGGAAGAACGCAAGGCTATCGATGGAAAGCGATGCAAATCTTCTACGCGAGATCGCAACGGGAGAAGAGCGATTCGAAAAAGGAGGTCATAGTCGATTTCAATCCATGTGTGTTCAACTCGCCAGGATGGGCTGTGTGGTTTGGCAATGGGATATGCTCAGCGATTCCGATTCGCATCAACTATCGCCAGAGGTTGTTCACTCTTTTAAAACACAACGCCCCGAGATGAATACGACAAAAGATTGGGGATTGTATAGCCCTCAAGCTGAATCACACCTGCAAAGTATCTTAGGCTTGCAGACGCTCAATGCAGTACGGTCGTTAGACTTTCTATTGAGTCTTCCTGAGGTAGACCCGAGCCGAACCGCCATAACTGGGGCAAGCGGTGGAGGTACTCAGTCGATGATTTTGGCCGCGATCGATCCTCGTGTGCAGTTGTCGTTCCCAGCCGTCATGGTGAGTACAGCCATGCAAGGTGGCTGCACATGCGAAAACGCATCACTTCTCCGAGTGAATACAGGCAATATCGAATTCGCAGCATTATTCGCACCGAAACCTCAAGGAATGACGTCCGCCAATGATTGGACAAAGGAGATGTTCACGAAAGGGTTTCCCGAATTGAAAGAAATCTACACTTTTCTCGGGGCACCCAAGAACGTAATGCTTCAGCGCGGAGAGCATTTCCCACACAATTACAATGCTGTCTCTCGCTCAGCCTTCTACACATGGCTTAATCAGCACTTCAAACTGGGGCTTAAGGAACCGGTGATCGAACGGGATTTCGAACCGCTTTCACGCGAGCAGTTAACGGTATGGAATACCGAACATCCAGCCCCTAAGGCTAACGGTCCAGACTTCGAACGAAGGCTTTTGAGCTGGTTGACAGAGGATTCACAAAAGCAATTGATTACCAGTGCCAAATCGTCGGATACCATGCGAAAGGAAATCAGCAGTGCCATCGAAGTGCTGATTGGAAGGACGATCAGCGAGACGGGAGAAGTTCAATGGGAATTAAAGAGCAAAAATGATCGAGGTGCCTATATCGAGATGACCGGTCTTTTGAAAAACACTGGCCGCCAAGAAGAGTTACCGGTCACGTGGTTGTATCCCAAGAAGTGGAGCGGACAAGCGGTAGTTTGGCTCGATCCGAATGGGAAATCGGGACTGTTTTCTGCGGACGGCATTCTAAAACCGTCCATCGCAAAACTCGTTGACGCAGGCTCGACGGTTCTCGGTCTGGATCTGATGTATCAAGGAGATTTCCTGATCGATGGAAAACAATTGGAGCAAACTCCAGTGGTAAGCAGCACACGCGAGTTCGCTGGTTATACACACGGCTACAATCATTCGTTGTTTGCCCAACGCACGCACGATGTACTGACCGCAGTTCATTTTCTTCGAACCGCTAAAATGGGTACACATCCCAGTCCCTCGTCGGTGGCAATCGTTGGCTTAGGAGATGTTGGCCCCATCGCGGTCGCTGCACGCGCTGTCGCGGGAACGGCAATTGACAAGGCGGCTATTGAAACAAACGGATTTCGATTTGGTAATCTCCGTAACTATCGCGACGTGAATTTCCTACCAGGCGGGAGCAAGTATCTCGATGTCCCTGGGATGTTAGCTGCGGCTCTACCCAGTCGACTTTGGCTGGCTGGCGAAGGAAGTGAACCAAGTTTGGTAAACGAAGTATACAAGAAAGCCGGAAAGAACAACCTTGAAGTGTATTCCGGCGATAAGTCTGTAAGCGAATCAGCCGCAGTGGCTTGGTTGCTCAAGTAGTATTCTCCTTTTCCAACTGAGCCGCAGGCGCTAGCCCGGATTATTCCTGAGCTGCGGGCGCTAGCCCGGATTATTCGTAACCCGATGCGTAAGCGAGGGGATTGCTCGGAATTCCCTCGCTTACGCATCGGGTTACGAAAGCAGTCTGCTTTGTTTGCAAATCGACTTAGGCGTGATACGAAACTAATGACTTACATCCGCAAAGGTTTTCAAACGCGGCTAGCGCCTGCGGCTCAGGAATTACACAAGCAGCATTCTAAAACCAAGTAGGTTACCATGAAACGCAATCTTATTAGCCTCTTCTTCGTGCTTTTCATTCCGCTTATCGCGGTTGCTGCCGGACCGATTAAGGTTGCGAGTTTTGACGTGGACGCGACGCCACCGATCGGTTCGGCCATGGCGTATGATCCGGTCAAGCGATTGGATGAACTCACCTTGCGATGTCGAGGGATCGTTATCCTGGGCGCGGAGCAACCTATTGTTCTCTGTGCTGTGGACTGGATCGGAATTGCCAATGAGGGGCACGATGCATTTCGTTCTGCCCTTGCCGATGCTGCAGGCACCGTACCAGGACGCGTGGCCCTGCATGCATTGCATCAGCACGACGCGCCCGGATGCGACTTCACCGCTGAAAGGATTATCCGAGAGTTAAACCTCGAGGGCTACACACGTTTCGACGGTATCTTTCATCGACAAGTCATTCAGCGCGCAGCCGATGCAATTCGCATTGCGATTCCAAATGCACAAACGGCAACTCATTTCGGCTACGGGGAGGCTATCGTCAAAGAAGTCGCTTCGAATCGACGCGTCTCGGTTGGCCCTGATGGCAAAGTCGGTAGTATGCGAGGTAGCAGTTGCAAGGTGCCAGGTCTTATCGCGTTGCCAGAGGGGCTCATCGACCCGATCGTTTCACTTCTCGGATTTTGGAATGAAAACAAGCCGGTGGCGTTACTTAGTGCCTACGCATGCCATCCGCAAAGTTACTATCGACTTGGCATTCCGAGCCCTGATTTTCCAGGTATCGCGAGATTCATCCGCGGCCAAGACGTGAACGTGGCGATGCACGTGCATTTCAACGGTGCAGGTGGAAACATTGCGGCAGGTAAATACAACGATGGCACGCAATCCAATCGAATGGTTCTTGCGACCCGACTTGCGAATGGTATGCGAGAAGCATTTGATGGTTCGACCCGTATTCCACTCACTTCAGCTGATATTGGTTGGAGCAGCGAATTGGTGAGTCTGCCTGTCGCTCCGCATTTGAATGAGCCCGATCTCATCGCGAAACTCAAAGATACGAACCCGAAAGGGTACATCTCCTATGCCGACCAACTCGCTTGGTTGCAACGTTCTAAAGCCGGGCATAAAATCGACATTACCTGTTTGCGAGTGGGAGATGTGCGGATGCTTCATCTGCCCGGTGAACTCTTTGTCGAATATCAATTGGCTGCCAAAGCGATGCGCCCAGACCTGCATGTCATGATGGCCGCGTATGGGAACTACGGCCCCGGTTATATTGGAACAGCAGCGGCATATCCGGAAGGTGGCTATGAGACGGGACCAACTGCATCCAGCGTTGCACCCGAGGTCGAACCCGTTTTGATGAATGCCATGCAAAACTTACTAGGCGCTAAATAATCGTAAATCGCCAAACTAGTGCTTTTTCCAGCCTTGATTTTAGGATTAGCCGTTTTGGCGTTAGCCACAGTTTTGTACGATAGAACCGCGGCTAGTGCCTGCGACTCCATTTAATTCCAGAAAGCATCCCTTGAATACACGTCGAAAATTCCTGACCACAACAACCGCAGCACTGTCTACCAGCCTCCTTTATAATCCCTGTCTTTCTGTGCAATCGACACAGAGACCAAATGGCGAGCCAGTAAAAATGGATCGTCCGATGGCTTGGGTCAATGCAACCCTGTTGCCTGTCGACAAGCCTCCGATTGAGAACGGTGCGATCGTTGTTCAAGGTGACAAGATCAAGGCGGTTGGTGCATCGTCAAGCGTTACTATCCCGGGTGATGCAACCGTAGTCGATGCCAAGGGCAAATGGATTATGCCTGGTCTCATCTGCACTCATAGCCACATCGGCGGAATGGGTGCTGCGGACGGTAGCAGTCCGATTCAACCTGGCGTTCGCATACTGGATTCGATCAATGTCCGTGACTCGGGTTTCCGTCGCGCGCTGGCTGGTGGCTTGACGACAATCAATATCATGCCTGGTTCTGGACATCTCATCAGCGGCCAAACGGTCTATTGCAAATTGCGTTACTATGAATCCTCCCCGCGTGTCGTCGATGAAATACTCATTCGTGACAAAGAGGGTTTGCCGATCGGCGGCCTCAAGATGGCGAACGGTACTAATTCGCAAGGCGATTCGCCTTTTCCTGGTACCCGTGGTAAGTCCGCTTACTTAGTTCGCGAACAGTACATCAAAGCTCGCGAATACCAAGCCAAGGTCGTAAAAGCAAATGGGGACTCGACCAAATTACCTCCGCGTGATCTTCACTTGGAAACACTTGTCGAAGCGATGCAGGGAAAGCGAATCGTCCATCATCATACCCACCGGCACGATGACATTATGACGGTCATACGTCTCTCGCAAGAATTCGGCTTTCAAACCGTTCTGCATCACGTGAGTGAGGGCTGGAAAGTAGCCAAGGAGATCGCCCAGGCCAAGCTGCCATGTTCCATTATCGTACTTGATTCACCTGGCGGAAAGGTGGAGGCCAAGGATATGACGTTCAGCAATGGGCGAGTACTCGATGAAGCCGGGGTCAAGGTCGCGTTTCATACCGATGATTGGATCACGGATTCCCGTTTGTTTATGCGTTCCGCCGCGTTAGCTGTTCGGGCCGGTATGAACCGAAACAAGGCCGTTGCTGGATTAACGCTCGCAGGAGCCGAAATGCTCGGACTGGGTGATCGTATTGGCTCCCTGACCGTTGGCAAAGATGCTGACATCGCAATCCTTAGCGGTGATCCACTGAGTGTATTCTCTCGAGTTCTAGAAACGTGGGTCGAAGGCCGGAAAGCGTTTGATCTCAGCAAATCGGAGGACCAGCTCTATGCCGAAGGAGGCATGACAGCAGGTAGCGATCTCGATCCCTACTTATGTTGCTTTGCGCCAGCATGGCAAGGAGGTGCAAAATGATCCACTTCCAACGCAATTTTGCCAAGATAATTCTGAGCTTTTCGTTATGTTGCAGCAGTGCAATCGCAGCCCCGCCCTTGGTTGTACAAGCCAAACGAGTTCTAACCGCTGCAGGCCAAACGATCGAGAATGGAACGGTCGTTTGCATAGACGGTAAGATCAAAGCCATAGGTAAAACGGGCGAAGTTGCGATTCCAGACAATGCAACGATCCTCAAAAGCGAAGTTGCCATGCCGGGAATGGTAGACGTCAGGACATGCGCCGGACTCTCGGGAATTTTGAATGTCAAACACGATAGCGATCAAATCGAACACTCGTCACCGCTCCAGCCTGAGTTGCGAGCCATAGACGCTTACAACCCGAGGGAAGAGTTGGTGGAGTACCTTCGCAGCTTCGGTGTGACGACGATCCACACCGGGCATGCACCAGGCGAACTAATGTCGGGCCAAACACTCATTGCTAAGACGATCGGCAATACGATCGAGGAAGCGCTCATGGTCGATGGAAGGGCGATCGCCGCGACGCTCGCAGAGTCGTCTACCAAGTCTGGGAAAGCAAGTCCTGGGACTAGGGGCAAGCAAATGGCCATGCTGCGATCACTATTGATCGAAGCCCAAGAGTTCCAAACGAAACTCAACGCAAAAGCGAATCCTAAACCAGCCGTATCGGACGCTGCGGAGAAAGAAAAGGAGAAAGAATCTGACCCGATTGCACGCAATTTGCGACTGGAAATATTGGTCGAAGTATTGGCGGGAAAAAAAGCGTTGCTGATTACGGCAGATCGAGCCCAGGATATCGCCTCCGCCATCCGATTGGGTGATGAGTTCAAAATTCGAATATGGCTCGATAGCGCAGCCGATGCTCACTTGATGATCCCGCAGATCAAGGCAGCCGGGGTCAGTGTCTTACTGCACCCGTCGATGGCTCGAGCGAGTGGCGAGAAGGAGAATCTGTCCCTCCAGTCGGCTTCGAAACTTTACGCAGCTGGCATCCCGTTCGCAATCCAGGGTGGTTTCGAAGCCTATGTGCCCAAGGTTCGCGTCGTACTGTTCGAAGCGGCCATCGCTGCGGCTCATGGCCTCAACTACAACGCGGCGATTGAATCGATCACTATTTCCCCAGCTCGCATTTTAGGAATCCAGGATCGCGTTGGTTCGCTCGAAGTGGGTAAAGACGCCGACGTTGCACTTTATGATGGAGATCCGCTTGAATATACCACGCACTGTGTAGGGGTCGTGATCAATGGCAAAATTGTATCGACGCTGGTCCGATGAGTTAGCATCGTACGGAAAATAAGCGGAATAGGCTTCCAGCCTGTGATCGTCAAATCATCGGCTGATAGCCTACCAGTTCATCGCATTCCGCCCTACACCAGGTAGTCGATCAAGTACCTGAGAGAATTTTACCAACCGCCACCACGGCACAAGCGATGCGGGCCTTCAACGGATCCCAATGGATCCACAGCCAGAGAGTCCTTAAACCAACCATGAATCCATTCAAAAAGGTTCCCGTGCATGTCAAATAAGCCGACAATGCTTGGCTGCTGACGAATCGGAGCGATGTAAGCGACCTTGTTGGTAAGGCGATCGGCAGGCTGAAGCCTACCTGCCGCGTGGGCGTTTTGGCATGATGAATATGTCGTAAGACGGCAGTTTTTCCGAGCGAATGAGTCGCTTGTTGATTTCCTTCATTTCTTGTCTTGGCACGATGAAACCTGTCGGGTAGTTTCCTCCCACGAGAACAATGCTCGAATGTTCGGTTCAACCCTACACGGAACTACCTCATTAAGACGGATCAAGTTTGGGAATCAAAATGAGCGTGTCGTGGTAAGACGACACGCTGTCGATGTCTTCCCATCGGCAGGGTGAACCCTGCCAAGGTTGTGTCCCCACAGAGCCTCCCCACAGAGCCTTGGTCCGTTTCACCCTGCGCTGCTATTGGAGCAAAAAAGCGATAGATTAAAAGATGATTTTCCGAGTCCACGCTGGCAACGCTGCCCAAGATCTTTCTTGGGCAAAAAAAGCCACAAAACTAAAGACCGTTGCTACTCGATGACAAGCGATCGAGTACGATTACCGCTTCGCTGAGTACGATATCGCGTACGAACGGAGATATGTGCATGATCTTTCGCGAGGCGACTTCCCTGCGGACTTCACGTTGGCGCTGCTTCCATCGAGAATCGATGAGTATTGCTCCTTGTGAAAAAGCCAGGATATTTCAGGCTGGATTTATTCTGAATCCGTTTTTCAAGGAGGATTTTTTCCATGGATGGAACGTATCGTTGAGTTCAGTGATTGGTTAGGCTTATAGATTCGGCTAGTTTACTATCCACCGTATCACAGCAAATACCATCCAATCGAGCGATGCTGGTCATCGTTGCAGAAAAAATGGAATGGCGTCTTGCTAACATGTTGGCAGGTCATTCGAGTGTGCGCTTCGCGTATGACTTGGAAAGGCCAACATCCAAGCATTGTTCTCGTGGAAGGAAACTACCCGACAGGTGTCAACGTGCCAAGACAAGAAATGAAGGAAATCAACAAGCGACTCATTCGCTCGGAAAAACTGCCGTCTTACGATAGACTCATCATGCCAAAACGCCCACGCGGCAGATAGGCTTCAGCCTGCCGATCGCCTAAAGGATCTTGCTGCCAGCGGTTTGCTCAACAAGACCTTGATTGTACTCACCACGGAGTTTGGTCGATCTCCCGCCATCAACTACAACGGCGGTCGCGATCACCATCCGGCTGCGTTTTCGGCAGTATTAGCGGGTGGCGGAATCAAGGTGTGGTCAGTTCTATGGAAAATCGGACAAAGCGGCGGATGGAGTTGAAGAGGATGGGGTGCAACCTGCCGATCTCAATGCGACTATTGGCAAGGCGAAGGGTTTATCGTTGAACGCAATCATTACGTCTCCAACCGGCCGGCCATTCAAAGTCGCAAACGACGGCGTGGCAATCGATCGGTTACTAACATAAGATAAGTTGAGTTGGTACACCCCAGTACAGCAAATACCACTCCACTTTTTTTGAGAGCCGAAATGACGAAAGCGATTGCGAAGCCTATAGGAACCCTCGCAACGGTTCAACTGCTCGTTGCAGTACCATTGATCATGGCAGCCGGCTGGGGTATTCGTGGGGCGTTTGGTCATTCGCGAGGGGCAGCGATGCCAGGCGCAATGCTCGGACTAAGTCTCGCGGTGTTGAGCATGCGAGCGGATTGGTGGAAGCGTGGCGCCATCTTAGGGTTCCTTGGTGCGATTGGATGGGGATTTGCCGGTTCGGCCAGCTACGGGCTACTCATCGGTTACAGTCAAGGTGGTTCGTGGCTGAACAGCGCCTATGGCTACAGGGGGCTTTTTATCGTCGGCGGATTGTATGGTGGGATTGGCGGTGCGCTGCTGGCAATGGGATTCACTGAGTCTCGATCGCGACTCGACCAATTTCTATGGCCGTTGATCCTTATTTATTGCACGTGGTTGATGCTCGATGGGTTGGGGCTGAAGGGATTGAGTCTCGAAATGGTTGCAAAAAATCCAGCGCGACCACTCGAAACCCATTGGCTTTACGACACTTTGTGGTTGGATGCAGCAGCAGCATTGCTGCTGTCGATATTGTTGTGGAGTTTTGTTCCTCGGTGGCGACAAGCGACGGCCTTGATCGCGCTGCTATCGATCGCTTGGTTGGGAGGGATGTTTTTATTGATCGAGGCAATGGGATTGCGAATGAATCCATCTCGCGGAGACGCATGGGCTGGGTGTGTGGGGATGCAACTCGCATTCCTATTCTGGTATTGGGCCCGGAGCAATCGCGCAGCGATCATGCTGATATTTTACGGTACGTTGGCGGGTGGATTCGGTTTTGTGATTGGGGAATTCATTCAGGCTCTTGGGAAAGCCAAGTGGGGACCGATCGGGCAATATCCGGTGCTTCAGGAATTTGGCTACTGGACCATCATGGAGCAGACGCTTGGTGGCGTGATGGGAATTGGGATTGCCTTGGCCACCATTCGTCTCATTCGAGGTCGGATTGCCGCACCGATTGAGGACTCCCATAGCAGTTGGTTCAATCCATTTGCAGTATTCGTACTATTGGGGGTGTTGTTTGCATTTAACTTCAGAACGAACTATGCGAGTTGGATCAAAATGGATCAGGTTGGAAAAGAGACACTCGGTTTTCCTACCGGTATAGTCTTGTCGGGTGTCGTGATTGCCATTCTTGGTTTGCTTGCCTTAGCCATTTTTAGACAGAGACGCGGCGATTTGGATTTGGCACCGAAAACGGCATTGGGACGGTTGCAGCTGCTGACCCTTTTATTTGTCTGGATGGTAATGGCGATCTACATGCTGTTGCCGCGCGTAGGGCTCCCGACATCGCTCATGTTCTTTGCCGAACTCATTCTTGGAACCATGTTTCTACTGCTCGTCAGTAACAGACCGGTGACTCTGGACTTGGAAGCGGAGCGAACTGCGGACTCATCCCACTGGAAACTTGGCTGGGGGCATTTCGCACTTTGGACGTTAGTGCCAATCGTGATCGCTGGCCTAGCATGGACGACAATGTTTCTCGATATTCCAGTCAAGCAGATACGCATTCCGTGATCCTCTCGAGCTGAATACGAAATGCAACTTGCTGAACACCAGTCTTCGATTGACCTGCCTGACACGTCCGCACGTATCAGAAATCAAATATAATTGTAAGCGTTCACGACAGCCAGGGTCGAATTGGCGTTGCCGCCTTGGGTGCGTTCAGCTAAATGTTTAGGCTTGGAGTGCCCGCTTTTCTTTTGCTTTGATCAATCGCTTCGCTCGGTCGTATTGCTTGCGCTCCGCTTTGTCGCGACGCTCTTCGACTCGATGAGCCCGAACCGTTTCGGGTCGAGGGCCAATTAAAGGCCCATCAAAAGGGCCCATCAAAAGGGCCATCCATATATATATTGTACCGACTCCCATATTTTGGTAAAATTTCTGACTGTTCCTTTCATTCCGATCCGGTTTGCAATTGCGGGAGGCTCTTATGGCTAGGCAGAATCGACGCGATATTTTCGACACGAATGAGGTTGGAGCTTTTCATGCCGTTCAGAGAACCGTGCGCCGCGCGTGGCTATGTGGAATGGATCCTGTCTCGGGTAAATCGTTCGAGCATCGTCGGACTTGGATCCAAAATCGACTGCAAGAACTTGCTGCCAGCTTTGGAATTGATTGCCTATCCTTTGCTGTGATGGTTAATCATGTCCATGTTATCCTTCGCAATAGGCCAGACGTGGTTGCTGGCTGGTCGGACGAGGAGGTCGCTCAACGTTGGTGGCAACTGTTCCCGCTTCGAAAGAATAAAGATAAGACAGCGGCAGTTCCCAC